>JAEUJX010000280.1 GCA_016794545.1 Myxococcales bacterium | reverse complement strand
CCGAGCTCTGTCGCCATGCGGCCGCGGAGAGATCGGCGCGCCGATCTCCGGAGCCCTCCGAGACGAGCGCGTGCCTGCCGGGTTCGTATCGCCACGACCCGCGTGCATCGACGAGCTGAACCCTGAGTGGATACAACGCGCCGGCCGAGGGCACCGTGCGATGGCCGTCGAGCATGCCCTGGGCCGCCCACAGCAGCTGACCTAGCTCCTGTTCCGAGAGGCTGCGCGCACCGAACGTGCGCTCCGATCGCCGCGACGCGATCACCGTCCACACGCCGGGTCCGTCGCTCGAGGTCGGCCGCGGCAGCGCGCGCTCGGCCGGCTGCGTCCGCGCGACCTCGGTGCCGTGCAGGATCCCGAGCGCGATCGCCGCGACGATGGACCAGCCGATGCGACGCATGACAACGCACGCTGCAACGTGCGTTCCTCACAGGGAGCGCGCGGACCGGCACGCGGTCAGCGAGGAACGGCGACTCGGATGCGTGACGGGAGGCGTTGGCGTGGGCCGTGCATCCTCGTTGCGCGTGGCCACGAGTGCAGCGCAGTCTCGACCCGCGGGTGCGTTTCCTGTCGCGCACATCGACCTCGTCGAGGAGGCCCGGCAGCTGCGCGCGAGCCCGATGCCACACGGTCATGTCGCCAAGACGGTGTTGCGCAACTCCGACCTTCGGGTCGTCATGATGGTCCTGAAGCGCGGCACGAAGGTTCCGACTCATCACGCACGCGGCTCGCTGGCAATTCAGGTCCTGGACGGTCGCCTGGTGGTCACGCTCCTGGATACCGGCTTCGACCTCGCAGCCGGCAACGTTCTCGCGATCGAGTCCGATGTCGAGCATGCGTTGATCGCGATCGAGGACACCGCAGTGATGCTGACCGTCGCGCACCGGCAGTAAGGGCATCGGTCGACGCCGCGATCGCGCAGTCGTTGCGGCGGAACCGGGCGAGGTCTCCGCATATTCGCGAAACGGCGGTCGTGATGCGCCGCGTCTTGAGAGTGGCACGCGGTGCCGCTGCTGGTAGGCTCACACGGTGATCAAGCTGCTGATTTACCTCGCGATCGCGGCGGGGCTCGCCTACTGCGGCGCGACCGTGAAGCTCGGCAAGCGCACGTTCTTCGGACACGTCCGTGCGATCTGGGCGACCGAGGAAGTGCAGGATCTGAAGGACGGCGTGAAGGAGAACATCGGGCCGGCGGCGAAGAGCGTGAAGAACAAGGTGCACGAGCTCACCGCCGACGACGAGACCGAGCAGAAGGGCAGCGGGGCAGGGTCGGGGAGCGCGCTGCCGTCACCGTTGCCGCCGGCGCCCCCGGCATCGGCGACGCCGTGAAGTTCCCGCTGACCGAGCAGCTGATCGAGGAGGCGAAGCGGTTCGAGCTGCGCTCGGCGTGCCGCGACTGCTTCTTCTGGATCGCGCGCGAGAACCGGTGCGCGCACGACTGGCCGGATGAAGGGCAGCGGCGCTGGCCGCTCGACGCTCCGGATCCGGTGACCGGCGAGAAGTCGACGCACGTCGCGTTCTGCAAGGAGTTCGAGCTCGCGTAGTCAGCGCGCCGGGATCGGGAGGTCGTCGTCGCCGACGAGCATCTCGGTGCGGAGCTCCTGCCGTCGCTCAGACGGCGACGATAACGGCCTCGACGCCTGCAGCCTCGAGGAGGCGCTCGAGGTCGCGGGGATCGGACGTCAAGACGGTATCTGCCGGACGGAGCAGTCCGGCAACCAGCGCGTCCACGACATCGCTCGTCTTCGTGCGCGCCAACAGTGCACCGGCTCGCCTCGCCGCCAGCTCGTCCGGGGCGATGATACGAACACCCGCGAGCAATCGCGCGAGCAGCGACTGACGTCGTCCATCTCGCCACACCTGCGCGACCACGGGTGAGGAAGTCGCGACATCGATCGCCAGGCGTCGAGCCGCTTGCAGGTACCCGCGGACGACACGCTCCCCGCGTTCGAAAGCGACGAACGCGCCAGCGTCGAGAACGAGGCGGCTCATCGCGCCTTGCGGGCCGGCTTTCGTCTGCGCTGGCCACGAGCCGCGAGAAGCTGCGCCTCCGCCTTCGCGACGAGCTCGTCGGCCACCTTGCCGAACTTCCGATCGGCCTCTGCGAGAGCGATGTCCAGGGCGGCGAGCCGCACCTGGTGCGCGATCGCGTCGGTCACGACATTCGAGACCGTCTCGCCGCGGAGCTGCGCGAGGCTCCGGAGGGCCGCGCCGAGCTCGCTGGGAACCGTCACGCTGAGTCGATCGACCGCCATGCCACCAGAATATGGCATACGACCGTATTACGCAACCCGACCTCGCGGACGTCAGGGCGTGAACGTCGCCGTCAGGGTCGCCGTGCCGAGGTTCGTCGCGGCGGCCGTGACGACCTGATCCTTCGTCGTGTTCATCATCGCGTTCGGCAAGGTCGCGGTGGAGAGCGCGTAGATCTTGAACTGGTACATGTGCGCGGTGCTGGGGCACGGACCGGCGTACCCGCGCATGTTGTTGTAGGCGAGCGTCTGGTGTGCCCCGGGCACGTCGGGCGGGGCGTAGACCTTGTCGACGTCGGCGGGGAGGCCCGTGGCCGACGACGGGATGTCGTAGATCGCGGAGTGGACGAGGCCGTTCGAGAGGTCGGTGAGCACGACCGCGTAGCTCATCGTCCCGGCGGGCGGGTTCGCGAACACGAGCTGCGGGGACTGGTTCATGCCGCCGCGGTTCGCGCAGACGTGCGTGAGTGGGATCGCGCCGCCCTCGGTGATCGTGGGGCTGGTGATCGCGAACGTGCCGCCCATCGGCGTGTCGGGCGGAGCCGAGTCGATCGCCGCGTCGGCGGAGCCGCCGCCGGTGGGGGCGTCGACGGACGGGTTGCCGGTGCCGCCGTCGTCGCCGCACGCGGAGGCGGAGAGGACGAGCGTCGTCGCGAGGAGGGCGGGGCGCATGGGCGTGAACATACCCCGGGTCGCGATGCGCGAATTGTGCAAACGCGGTGCACAAGTTGTCGTTGTGGTTTTCGGCGAGACGGTGAATCGTCCTCCTCCGAGGAGGAAGACCATGCGCACGATCTCGGTGCTCGCGGTGTTCGTGATTGCGTGCGGTCCACCGAAGGGCAACGGCGGCGGTGGAGGCGGCGGCGATGATTCGCCCGACGTCGATGCCGGCACGGACCCGCTCGTCGATGCCGACTTCACGCCGGTCGACACGGCGTCGTGCGGCGCGCAGATGCAGAACATCGGCGTCGTCAACCTCGGCGATCCGCCGGATCTCCTGGTGGTCCTCGATCGCTCGGGCTCGATGAGCTCGCCGCCGTCCACGTTCCCGCCGACGTTCACGACGAAGTGGTCGACGATGCGGACGTCGCTGACCGGCGTCGTGAACATGAAGCAGACGCAGATCAAGTTCGGTCTGCTCGAGTTCCCGAGCGACGACAATCCGGGCTGCTCGGCGGTCGCGACGCCGAAGGTCAACATCGGGCTCAACGCCGGCGCGGGGTTCACCGGCTACTTCAACACGCGCTCGCCTGGCGGCAACACGCCGGCGCACGTCGGGCTGCAATCGGCGCTGCAGTACTACAACTCGATCCCGGTCAATACGGCGGGCCGGTACGTGCTGTTCGCGACCGACGGCCTGCCGAACTGCCTCAACAACGATCCGAACATGGCGAGCGAGGCCGCGACCGTGGCCGCGGTGACCGCGCTGCACGGCGCCGGCATCAAGACGTACGTGCTCGGGTTCGGCGGCGGCTTCGGCACGACGCCGCAGGTGCTGAACGACGCGGCGGTCGCGGGCGGCGTGCCGAAGCCGGGCTCGACGAAGTTCTACGAGGCGACGAACCAGCAGGAGCTCGACATGGCGCTGCAGGCGATCGCCGGCGGCATCATCGTGCCGTCGTGCAGCTTCCAGCTGGCGAGCGCGCCCCCCGATCCGAACAACGTGACGGTGACGATCAACGGCACGCCGGTGCCGCGCTCGCCGTCGCACGGCAACGGCTGGGACTACCACCCGAACGCGATGACCATCACGTTCTTCGGCACGTACTGCCAGCAGATCATGATGGGCGCGAGCAGCAACGTCGCATTCGTCTACGGCTGCCCGGGCCCCGTCATCAACTGATCGCGATCGTCACGCGGCGCGGTACATCACGTCGGAGCGCATCGCGTACTTGGTGCCGCTCGTGATCACGCACCCCTCGTGCAGCAGGAGGTGCTGGAACAGGAGCGCCATGCCGCGCACCGGGCGGACGCGCAGCTCGAAGTCGTGGAACTCGGTGGCACCGCCGCCGTAGCCGTCGTTCAGGTAGACGATCAGCGTCAGCAGGCTGCGCTCTTGATCGTTGCGGACGAACGCGCCGTCGTAGTGCGGCGCGAACCGCTGCCCGGGCTCGTAGCGGTAGCAGCGGAAGCGCTCGTTCGCGCCGACCGCCCGCATGCCGGCGAGCCGGGACGGGATGTGAGGCGCGACCCGCGCGAACAGATCCGCGGCGAGGGGCGCGTCATCGAACACCACGCGGGTGTTGTTGCGGATGTCGGGCCGCATCACGAAGCCGCGGTCCGTCGTGATCGGCGCCGCGGACGGGCCGAGTGACTCGATGCGCGCGATCGCCGCGTCGCACTCGGCCTCGGTCAGGACCCGCGGCACCGTCCAGACCAGCGGGGCGGAGTGATCGAGGCTGTCGCCGTCGAGGTACGGACGGCCGGTTCCAGGGACGAGGACATCGAGCATGGTTGATTAGTGTAAGTCGGACACGAACAATTGCAAGCGTGATCTCGATCGCGGATAACCGAGGCGTGGAGCTCGTGCTGTCTCAAGACGTTGGCGTCGCGCGCTCGGCGGGAACGCCGATCGTGGCGCTCGAGTCGACGATCGTCGCACATGGCCTCCCGTGGCCCGACAACCTCGACATCGCCAAGGAGCTGGAAGGTGCCGTGCGCGACGCGGGAGCGGTGCCGGCGACGATCGCGATCGTCGAGGGCCGGCCGCGGATCGGCCTCGACGCGGCCACCCTCGAGCTGCTCGCCCAGGACGGCGCGAAGCTGTCGAAGGCGGGAGCGATCGACATCGCCGTCCACGTCGCGCGCAAGACCTCCGCGGCCACGACGGTCAGCGCGACCTCCGTGCTCGCCTCGAAGGTCGGGATCCGGACGTTCGCGACCGGCGGGATCGGCGGCGTGCATCGCGGCGACTCCGGGGACGTCTCGCACGATCTCGTGGCGCTCGCGCGCACGCCGATCGCGGTGGTGTCGGCGGGCGCGAAGTCGATCCTCGACCTGCCGCGGACCGTCGAGATGCTCGAGACGCTGGGCGTCCTCGTCCTCGGCTTCAACACGAACGAGTTCCCCGCGTTCTACACGCGCACGTCGGGCATCCAGCTCGATCACCGCGCCGATACGGTCGCGGATCTCGCCGCGATCATCCGGACGCACTGGGCGCTCGGCGGTGGCGGCGTGCTCGTCGCGAACCCGATCCCCGAGGACGCCGAGCTCGACGGCGACATGATCACCGCGAACATCGAGTCCGCGATCGCCGAGGCGAACGCCCGCGACGTGTACGGCAAGCGGCTCACGCCGTTTCTGCTGGCTCGCCTCGCCGAGGTGACGGGCGGCGCGTCCATCCGTGCGAACCGCGCGCTCGCGGTCGGCAATGCCGCGCTCGCGGGCCAGCTCGCCGCGCAGCTCGGCAACGCGCCGCCCTGAGCGGCGCCCGCCGTTACTGGACCTGGTAGACCGCGAGGCTGCGGCCGCCGCGGTCCATGCCCGCGTTGCGCTCGAGCAGCCAGAACTTGTCGCCGGCCTTGTCGGCGACGAGGCCGAAGCGGTGGCGGAGGCCCTTCGCGATCACGCGGGTCTTGCGCGTGGCCTTGCCGTCGGGCGCGACGCGGAACAGATCGAAGTACTCGGGGTCGGCCTTCTTCCGCTCGACCGCGGCCGCGTTGACCGGGTCGACCTTCAGCGCGATCCACGCGCCGCCGTCGCTGGTGACGACGGCCTGCATCGACTTCGGATCGTAGTTGCCGAGCGGTTCGTCGAACGTCACCGCCTTCGGCTTCCCGGCCTTCCAGACCTGGAGGCCCGAGTTGTCCCAGGCCATCCGCACGAAGTCGAGCTGGTTGCCCGCGTCGGCGAGCGCCTGGAACCGGCGGCGCTGCTCGTAGAGATCCGTGATCGGCGTGGCCGTCACCTTGCCGGTGATCAGGTCGTACATCGCCTCGACGTCCGGCGAGCGCTGGTCTTCCTTGCGATCCCACGCGCCGGCCTTGATGCCGTGCGCGCGCGTCATGCCGTCGCTCCAGTGGTTGACCGTCAGCTCGAGCTTCGCCTGCTTGCTCGCCCCGTCCAGCTCGAACGGCCGGCCGCCGGCGATCCGCTTGCCGGTCTCGATCGCGACGAGCTCCACGTCGTGCCGCGTTCCGTTCGCACCGGCGGTGGCCTTGTGCACCGCGAGCCGCGGCTTGCCGTCGCGGACGATCGGCGTGATGTGCGTCGCCGGGCCGAGCTTGTAGGCGACCGCGCCAGCCTTGACCTTGCCCTTGTCGGCCAGCTCGACCATCGCGGCGATGTGGCTGCCATCCTCGGTGACCCCGATCACGAGGGCGCGCACCCCGACGAGCTGGAGCGCGACCGGCCGGAGCGTGACGCCGCTGATGTCGACGACCTGCTCGGCCTTGAGCGCGTGGCTGTAGACGTGCAGCTCCGTCTTCGTGCCGGTCTCGGTCACGACGTAGGCGACTCGCTGATCGTCGGTCGCGACCGGATCGTCGATGAACCCGGCAGGCGGGTTGATCTTCACGACCTCCGCGGCGCCGACGAGCGGCGGTGGGCCGGCCTTCGGCTGTGCCACGGCGACGCCGGCGCCCAGAGCCAGCAGGACCACGAACGAGGAGACCACGCGACGAGCCGTCACCATCATGATGTGGCGACGGTATGCCGCGGACGCATCCGGACTTCAAGAGGCTGGTTTCCCTCGACGAGCTTGCTAGGATGGGCGCGGCCATGGCCTCCATCGCATTCACCCAGAACTACAGGGATCACAGCAACGATACGGGCTACCAGTTCGAGTTCTTCTGCGACAAGTGCCACAACGGGTACCGGTCGTCGTTCAAGGCCAGCGCGCTCGGCGTCGGCTCGAAGATCGCGAAGGGCCTCGGCTCGTTGTTCGGCGGCTCCAAGCTGTGGCAGGCGGGCACCGCGGCCGACCACATGAAGGACGGTCTGCGCGGCGGCGCGTGGGACAAGGCGTTCAAGGAAGCGATCGAGGAGATCAGGCCGAAGTTCCACCAGTGCACGCGCTGCGGCAACTGGGTGTGTCCCGAGGTGTGCTGGAACGAGGCGCGTGGCCTCTGCGAGGGCTGCGCGCCCGATCTCGGCGAGGAGGCGGCGCACCACCAGGCGCACATCGCCTCGCACCAGATCGCCGAGAAGATGCGCAGCGCGGATCTCGTCGGCGACGTCGACGTCACCACGCCGATGGTGGGCCAGTGCATGCACTGCAAGGCGCGCCTCCAGCCCGGCACGAAGTTCTGCGCCGAGTGCGGCAAGCCGGTGACGCCCGGCGGCCCGCAGGCGAAGAAAGCGTTCTGCACCGGCTGCGGCGGCCCGCTCGCTCCCGGCGCGAAGTTCTGCGGCGGCTGCGGCCAGCCGCAAGGCTGACGTCAGCGCACGTTCGCGCGCGCCGTTTCCGCGCGAATGGCTTCGAGCTCTCGGCGGTCCACGAGGTCTCCTTCCAACCACTGTCGTGAGGCACTGCCGCCTCAGCGGCGGGGCTCGGGCTGGATGCGCTGCCACGGCAACCGTGACGGATTCACGCGGCGGAGCTGCGCGACCAGCGCTGGACGGCCGCGGTACGCGGTCATCCCGCGCGCGTCCTGGGCGAGCAGCACGACGGGACGGTGGTAGCGCCACTCGATCGCGAGGCGGACGAGATCGCACTCCCAGTCGTCGGCGAGGATCTGTTCGCGCACGCTGACGACCAGCAGCTCGACGGCGCCGAGCCGGACGAGCGCCGCGTTGAACGAGGGCAGCATCGCGGGCGGTCACGATGCCGGCAGCGAGGGTGGGTAGGCCGCGGCGTCGCGAACGACGCGCTCGTGCTCGCGCTCCCACGCTTCGAGCCGTGCCTTGTCGGTCCTCGCGCGCGGGTAGGCGACCGTGAAGTAGCCAGCGCTCGGGCGGGTGCGTCCGGCGCTCCACACGATCGCGGGCAGGCACGGCAGCGCGCTCTTGCGGCAGGCCTCGGTGACCTCGCCGAGCGCGACGTAGAACGCGCGGCTGCGCTGGTGCGTCGGGTGCTTGCGGCTGACGGCCTGTGCGAGCGCGCCGTAGGTGATCGAGTTGTTGCCGGCGCGCAGGTGGCGCAGGAGCTGGCGATAGATCTCGTGAGCGAGCGGAGACATGGGTGCGGTCCTTCCGTGCGATGGGTCAAGCCACGGCGCCGATCGGCGCCGCGAGTGGATCGATGGCGCGGAAGCCGGCGGCCTCCGCGAGGTGATCGGGATCGATCGCGTCACAGCCGTCGAGGTCGGCGATCGTGCGCGCGCACTTGATGACGCGATCGACGCCGCGCGCGGTCAGCGTCCCGCGCGCGTGGACGAGGTCGTGCAGCGCGTCCTCGGCAGCATTGGTGAGCTTGCAGGTCGCGCGCATCACACGACTCGTCATCTCGGCATTGCTGTGGACGCCGAACGGCGCGAGCCGGTCGCGCTGCCGGTCGCGCGCCTCGACGACCCGGGCCCGGATCGCGGCCGAGGACTCTCCGGGCGGGGCGCGGCGCAGCTCGTCGAGCGAGACCGGCAGCACTTGCACCTGGAGGTCGATCCTGTCGAGCAGCGGCCCGGACAGCCGCATGCGGTAGCGATCGATCGCGGCGCGGCTGCACGTGCACTCGCGCATGCCGGAGTGCGCCCAGCCGCAGGGACACGGGTTGGCCGCGGCGACGAGCAGGAACGACGCGGGCAGGCGCACCGTGCTGTGGACGCGGTTGATCGTGACCACGCGCTCCTCGAGCGGCTGCCGCAGGGAATCGAGCGCGACGCGGGCGAACTCGGGGACCTCGTCGAGGAACAGCACGCCGTTGTGCGCGAGCGAGATCTCGCCCGGACGCGGTACGGCGCCGCCGCCGATCAAGGCCTGCGTGGAGATCGAGTGGTGCGGGGCGCGGAACGGCCGCTCGGTCACGAGCCCCTGTGCGAGGCCCATGGCCGAATACACCTTGGTGGTCTCGAGCGACTCGTCGCGCGTCAGCGGCGGCAACACCGTGGGGATCCGGCGCGCGAGCATGGTCTTGCCGGTGCCCGGTGGGCCCGCGAGCATGAGGTTGTGGCCACCGGCGACCGCGATCTCGATCGCCCGCCGCGCGACGAGCTGGCCGCGCACCTCGGCCATGTCGACGATCGGCGTACCCGCTTCGCGCACCGGCGCCGCGCGCGAGACCGGCAGCTCCGCGCCGTGCATGAGGGCGCGCGAGAGCTGTACGAGGTGCGAGATGCCGTAGACCTCGAGGCCGTCGACCGCGACGGCCTCGGCGGCGGATGCCTCGGGGACGATCACGCCGCGCAGCCCGTGCTGCTTCGCGATCATCGCGGACGCGAGCACGCCCTGCACGGGCCGCACGGAGCCATCGAGCCCGAGCTCGCCGAGCACGAGCAGGTTCTCGACCGCGTGCGGCGGCGCGCCGTTCGCGAGGAGCACCGCGAGCGCGATCGGAAGATCGAACGACGCGCCCGGCTTCCGGAAGTCGGCCGGCGCGAGGTTGACCGTGACCTTCTTGAGCGGCAGGTCATCTCCGAGTGACATGAGCGCGCAGCGGATCCGCGTGGCGCCCTCCTTGACCGCCATCGCGGGGAGCCCGACGACGTGAAACGCTGGGAGGCCGCGATCGATATCGCACTCGACGTCGACGAGCTGGGCATCGACGCCATCGAGCGAGCAGGAGGTGACATGTGCGACCACGCCCGCGGCACGAGCACGCGACGGGCCAGCGCGTGCTCGTGTGGGTACGCGCGGTTAGGGCTGGGGGATCGACCGGATCCCGGACGCGAAGCCGGTTTCCGGCCGGACGCCGGACGGCCTGCAAGGTTTCTTCACGAACGACCGCGCGGTCGCGAAACAGGGGCCGCCCATCCTGAGCCAGTGAAAGGACTCACACCATGATCTGTCTCGCGATCGGACTCGGCGTTCTGGGATTTGCGGCGATGCGGCACGCCCGTCGGTGCCACGGCTACGGCCACGGCTGTCACTCGCACGGCTGGCACGCGCATCGCCGGTACGGCTGGGGCCGTCCCGGCCGCGGACCGTGGATGCTGCACGCGGCGCTCGCGCGGATCGACGCGACGCCCGCGCAGGAGCGGGTGATCGTCGGCGAGATCGAGAAGCTCCAGGAGCGCCTCTACGGCGCGCGGGTCGGCGTGCGCGACGCGCGCGGGGACCTGTCGGCCGCGGTGCGTGGCCCCGTGCTCGACGACGCGGCGCTCGGTGCCGTGCTCGGCCGCGTCGACGCGGCGACCGGCGAGGTGCGCGGCGCGATGATCGAGGCGCTGCGTAACATCCACGGCGTCCTGGACGACAAGCAGCGCGCGACGGTGGCGGATCTGATCGACCGCCGCGGCGGCGGGTTCTGGCGCGGCGGCCCGTATCGCTGAGATGATGCGCACGTGCGGGTCCTTCTGATCGACGACGACGCCAGGCTCGCCGAGCTGCTCGGCGGGTACCTGACACCGCAGGGCGTGACGATGGTCCACGCTGGCGGAGGTCAGGCCGGGCTCGCGCAGCTCCAGGCCGGCGGCTTCGATGCGGTCGTGCTCGACGTGATGATGCCGGGCATGGACGGGCTCGCGGTGCTGCGAAAGCTCCGCGAGGCCGGCCACCGGATCCCGGTGCTGATGCTGACGGCCCGCGGCGACGAGGCGGACCGCGTGGTCGGGCTCGAGCTCGGCGCCGACGACTACATCGCGAAGCCGTTCTCGCCGCGCGAGCTGCTCGCGCGCCTGCGCGCGGTGCTGCGCCGCGCGCAGCCCGACGCGGTGAGCGAGAAGCTGTCCGCCGCCGGCATCACGGTCGACACCGGGAGCCGCGAGGCGTGGGTCGACGGCGAGCCCGTCGAGCTGACCGGCCTCGAGATCGACCTGCTGACCGCGCTGCTCCGGCGCGCCGGCCGCGTCGTCCCGCGCGGCGCGCTGATGGAGCTCGCCGGCCGCGGCGACGTCACGGTCGGCGAGCGCGCGGTCGATGTTCACATCTCCCGGCTGCGGAAGAAGCTCGGCGACGATCCGCCGACACGCATCCGCACCGTGCGCGGCGTCGGCTACCTGCTGGCGCGCGCGACCGAGGAGCCGTGAGCGAGACCAGGACCGACGAGCCCGGCCACATCCACGTGACGATGGGCTCGGTCGAGCGACGCGGCGCCTGGCAGGTGCCCGAGAAGCTCTCCGTGCGCGTGATGTGGGGCAGCTGCGAGCTCGACTTCCGCGAGGCGATCCTGCCGCCGGGCACGATCGAGATCGACGTCGCCGTGACGATGGGCAACGTCGAGCTGATCGTGCCGCCGGGCATGGGCGTGAGTCTCGAGGTGTCGAGCGTGGCGAGCAACATCGCCGAGGCGTCGGCGCTCGCCGCGACGCAGACCACCACGCCGCCGCGCATCCGCGTGACCGGCAAGGTCAAGGCGGGCAACTGCGAGGTCATCACGCTGCACCCGGGCGAGAGCCGCGCCGCCGCGGAGCGCCGGCGCCGGTTCGAGCGCCATCACGGGCGGCACCACCACCGCCGCGAGCGCCACCGGCGGCGCGCCGAGCGCTGGCGCGAGCTGCACGCGGAGCGCGAGATGTGGATGCGCTCGAGCGATCCGCGGCGCCGCTGGCAGCCGTGGTGGCTGATGGCGCGCATGCGCCGCCGCATGTTCTTCCTGTTCGCCCTCGCGTTCGGCATCGGCGTCGCGATCAAGACGTACCTGTGGGGCGACACGCGGTGGTGGCACATCGTCGTGTCGATCTTCGTGATCGGCGTGGTCTCGGGCATCGCCGCGTGGCGGATGACCAAGCCGCTGCTCATGGCGATCCGCGCCGCGCAGGACATCGGCGACGGCCAGCTCGACACGCGCATCGATCCGACGCGGTACCGCGGGGAGGTGCGCCTGCTCGCGGAAGCCCTCGACGAGATGACGACGAAGATCAAGCAGCAGCTCACCGACCAGCGCCAGCTCCTCGCGGCGGTGTCGCACGAGCTGCGCACGCCGCTCGGCCACATGCGCGTGTTGATCGAGACCGCGCGCGACGCGAACGACCCGAAGGCGCTCGCGGAGCTCGAGCGCGAGGTGCTCGTGCTCGACGACCTGGTCGGCCGGCTGCTCGCGCAGTCGCGCCTCGAGTTCGGCAACCTCGACCGGCGGGAGCTCGACCTCGGCGAGCTCGTGAGCGATGCCGCGACCGCGGCCGGCGTCGCGCCGGAGGCGATCGAGGCGATCGGCGACGTCCGCGCGCCGATCGATCCGACGCTCGTCCGCCGTGCCGTCGCGAACCTGATCGAGAACGCGAAGGTCCACGGCGGCGGCGCGGTCGCCGTGCGGATCGAGCGGCGCGGCGCGCAGGTCGCCGTCGAGGTCGACGACGCGGGGCCCGGCGTCACCGCGGATCGCCGCGCGGATGCGTTCCGGGCGTTCGTGCCGTCACGTGGCGGCGGGCTCGGTCTCGGACTTGCCCTGGTCTCGCGCATCGCCGTCGCTCACGGCGGCGGGGCCTGGATCGGCGACCGGCCCGGCGGCGGGGCGCGCGTGGGCTTCGCCGTGTCGGTAACACTGGATCGCGCCGATCACCCATAAAGCGAACACCGGCAGGCCCTTGCTCGCCGCGAGGGCGAAGCGCCAGAACGGCGACCACATCCACGTCGGGTCGTAGATGCTCGGGTCGAGCGTGTCGACGAGGACGAACGGCGTCGGCAGCGCGAGCGCGATCACGCAGCCGAGCGTCAGCCACGTGAACACCGGCCGGTCTCCGTGGCGCCGGATCGCGACGAGCATGAACACGCCGAGCACGACCGCGCCGCTCGCGTGGTGCTCCCACACGTGCTTGTACGAGATCATGTGCGCGCACGCGAGCGTGACACCGCCGATCAGGATCGACGGCTTCTTCCACAGCACGATCAGCGCGGTGACGCCGAGCACGACGAGCTGCCAGTTGCGCGCGAAGATCAGGAAGCCCTTCACCGCCGCTGGCCCGCCGATGCTCTTCATCGCGAGGAACACCATGTAGAGGAAGCCGTAGTTCCCGCCGTGGAAGCCTTCTGTCCCGGTGTCGCCGAAGTTGACCTTCGCGAACGCCTTCCACTCGTCGGGATAGGCGAGGAAGTAGGGCAGCGCCGTCAGCACCACCAGCCCGCCCGCGACCGCCGCCGCCCAGAAGCCGCGGCGCCGCCGGATCAGCGCCGCGCCGGCGGCGAGCGGGAAGATCTTGAGCAGCGCGGCTGCCGCGAACGCGGCGGTCCCGCCGGGCGCGAAGCTCCGGTCGCTGCGATCGAGGAGCACGAGCCCGATCGCGAGCAGCGCGCACGTCGCGAAGGTGAACTGCCCGATGTGCAGCTCGAGGAAGTACGGGCTCGAGAACAACAGGGCCGCGGACAACCCGAGCCGCCACCGCAGCGCCGGCTCGCTGCGCCACAGCACGAGCAGCGTGCCCGCGAGCAGGAGCTCGAGGAGGACACACCAGATCCGCCACGCGGTGAGGCCCTCGAACAGCGTCGCGGCGCGCCCGAGTGTCTGCCCGACGATCGGGAGGTAGCGGAACGGATAGAACTCCGGCGTGACGCGCGGGCTCTCCTTGTTGTCGTACGGGCTCTCGCCGCGCGCGAGCTTCACCGCCGCGTGATAGACGGCGAAGAAGTCACTGCCCGGTCCGGCGCGGTGGATCGTGTCGTGGTGGTACTTCCAGATCACCGAGCGCTGCTCGGGGAACGCGGTCGCGCGCAGCGGCTGGCGCACCACGCTCGCGACGATCAGCAGGTGCAACAGCACCGCGGCCGCGCAGGCGCCCAGGAGCAGCCGCGTCCGCGTCACACCACCAGCCGCGTCCGCACGCGGCCGGCCGGGCCCGCGTCGACCTCGATCACGTCGCCGGCGCGCAGCAGCGCGGTCGACGTCGCGAACGTCGACACCAGCAACTCGGCCTTGCGGAACCGGTCCTTCGCGACGAGCTCGGCGACCTTGCGCTTGAGCGGCGACATCCGCAGGCCGACGCCCGACGGCGTCCCGGTGAGGATCACGTCGCCGCGGCGGAGCGGCCGGCCGAGGTGCCTGGTCGCGGCGCCCACGATCTGCGGGAAGCCGTAGATCACGAGCTTCGTCGACGCCTTCTGGCGAACGTCGCCGTTGACGTGCGTCGTCAGCGTGAGCTCGGGCAGCGCGGAGATCCCGCCTGCGGGAGCCCACACCCGCGGTGCGACCGGCAAGAAGCGCGGGAACGACTTCGCCGCCGCCCAGTAGCGCTGCGGGTCCTCGACGGTCTCGCCGAACGCCTGCACGATCCGCGCGGTGAGATCGTTCGCGGCGGCGAGCCCGAACGGCTGCGGCGCGCCGGCCTCGACCGCGGCGTTGTCGATCTCGTCGAGCGCGACCAGGGCGAGCTCGCCCTCGTAGTCCATCACCGCGGGCAGGTGCTTGAAGCGCACGTTCAGGATGTCGCGCAGCGCGGGCTCGACCTCCTCGAGCGCCGCGAACAGCTCGTTGGTGTCGGGGACGCGCACCGTGCCGTCGCCCGGCGCGAGCGCGCGCGCGTGCGTGTCGAAGCTGGTCGGCGGCGCGGTCGGATCGAGCTTCTGTCCGGTCTCGCGCACGTGATCGCCGTACGTGAGGCCGAGCGCCACGATCGAGCCGCGCTCCTCCGGCCAGTCGACGTCGTCGGCGCGGCGCGGCGTGGGCTCGGGCGCGCCCTCGGGCCGCGTCGTCGCGTCCCACTGGATGTACTGCACGCCCGGCAGCGGCGCGCGCTGGTGGATCTCGACGGCGACGCCGCCGGCGACGCGGCGCTCGTCACTCGGGTGCCACGGCGCGCCGGGCGCCGAGCGGGTGTAGACCTCGAACAGGGCCGAGCCGATGTCGCTCTGCGCGATCATCAGGTCGCGATCATCGGTGTCGCGATAGACGTAGCCGACGGTCTCGGCGGGCTCGGCCCACGCGCGCGCGTGGACGAGCCGGCGCGGACCCGCCACGGTCGACGTGACGAGCATGTTCGCGTGCGCCGCGGTGGCCGGGCGGCCCCTGATCTCGGTCGGTCCGTCGAGTCGCAGGTTGGCGAGGCCGAGCGAGAACGTGTCGCGCAGCGAGATCGCGGTGACCTCGAGCGAGCCGTCGCCGATCCACGGCGCCCAGATCCAGTGCAGCGTCGGCACGCGGCGCTTGCCCCACTGGTGCATCGCGAACGCGCGGCCGCGCAGCTCGATCCGCTGCCCATCGATCGTGACCGTGCCCGTCGCCTCGGCATCGTGCGCGATCGGCCGCGCGTGGGTCGGGGCCGGCAGCCACGCCGGTAGGTCCGGGTGCGCCTCGCGGCCGCCGGTCCACGCCACGTCCCACGACAGCCCCTCCACCGCGCCGACCGCCGCCGTGCGAGACAGCCGGCTGTCGAAGGTGCGGATCAGGGTCTCGCCCTCGTCGACGACCGCGGTGTCGAGGGGCGCGAAACGCTTGGCGGCGCGGCTCGGAGGCGCAGTATCTGCGTCGAACCAGGCGCCCCACACGGTGGCGCGCGCGGTTCCGGAGCGCGGGATGAACATGGTCTGCCGGATCCACAGCGCGCGGCGCTTGCTCTCGTCGAGCACGACCGCGAACCAGATCTCGAACCAGGGGCGCTGGCCGCGCCACACCGGGCGGTCGAGATCCTTCCCCATCCCCTCCGACATAACATCGATCGCGGGCGCGGAGTGGTTTCGAGGTACGCTTGCCGACTCGTGTCCAGCACGAACGACCTTCTGAGCGAGGTCCAGGACCTCATGCGGTTCGGGATCGTGGAGGTCGACGTCGGCAGCGGGGCGGTGACGTGGTCCGACGGGATCTACCGGATCTACGGCTGGGACCGCAGCGAGCCCCCGTCGGCGGAGGCCGCGCTCCAGCGCGTTCACCCGATCGATCGCGATCGCGTGCGTGCCACGTGGGAGCGTGCGATGAAGGGCAAGGCGTTCGCGCTCCTCGAGTACCGGATCGTGTTGCCCTCGGGAGAGCTGCGCACGCTGCAGGTGCGCATGCGGTCCGTGCTGGGCAGCGCCGGCACGCCGATCAAGTTCCTCTGTGTCACGCAGGACGTCACGGAGCACAAGGAGGCGGCGCAGCGCCTCGTGTTCGGCGATCGGATGACGTCGGTCGGCACGCTCGCCGGCGGGGTCGCGCACGAGATCAACAACCCGCTCGCGTTCATCTCGGCGCACCTCGAGCTGATCGCTCACGAGCACGGCGCGGCGATCCCGCCCGATGCGCGGACGCTCCTCGCCGAGACGCGCGTCGGCGTCGAGCGGATCTCGGCGGTCGTGCGCGGCCTGCAGCAGTTCGCCTCGAGCGACGAGTCGCAGCGCGTCGCTCTCGAGGTCGAGCGCGTGCTCGACCTCGCGGTGCAGATGGTCGGCAACCAGCTGCGCCATCGCGCGCGGCTGGTGACGGGATACGCGCCGGTACCGCAGGTCGTCGCGAACCAGGCGACGCTCGCGCAGGTCTTCGTGAACCTCCTCGTCAACGCCGCCGAGGCGATCGACGAGGGCGCGACCGAGCGCAACGAGGTCCGGATCTCGACCCGCACCGACGCGGCGGGTTGGGCGATCATCGAGATCGCCGACACCGGCCGCGGCGTTCCCGACACGATCAAGGGCCAGATCTTCGATCCGTTCTTCACCACGAAGCCGGTGGGGCAGGGCACCGGCCTCGGGCTCTCGATCTGCCACGGCATCGTGCGCTCGCTCGGGGGCGAGATCGGGTTCACGAGCGCGCCCGGTGCGGGCAGCGTGTTCCGGATCGCGCTGCCGCCCTCCGCGCAGCCGGCGCGGGCGGTGGAGCCTCCGCCGCCCGCGGTCGAGACGCCGCTGCGCCGGTCGCGCGTGCTGATCGTGGATGACGAGGCGGTGTTCGCGAACGCGCTGCGCCGCCTGCTCTCGCGCGACCGTCACGACATCACGATCGTCACCGCGGGTCACGACGCGCTGGCGCGCGCGCAGGCCGCCGAGACGTTCGATGTGATCCTGTGCGATCTGATGATGCCGGCGATGAGCGGGATGGAGCTGCATGCGCAGCTCGCGGCGTGCGCGCCGGACCTCGCGGCGCGGATGATCTTCCTGACCGGCGGCGCCTTCTCGCCCGCCGCGAAGCAGTTTCTCGCGGGCGTCCCCAACGCCTGGTTCGACAAGCCCTGCGACCTCGATGCGCTGCGGTCCGCGATCCGGAGGGTCGCAAAGTCCTAAGAATTCTACTCAGATAACGCTACGCATAAATTTGCGAGGCCACACGCCCCACGGGTGTATACACCCCCCGTTAGATGTCTCTTCTCCCGGAACGGAGGGCGCGGCCAGGGGAGCAAGTTCGGCTGCTAGTCGTCGACGACGACGCGCTCCAGCTCCGTGCGCTGCAGCGATCGATGCGCGCGCACAAGCATGTCGAGCTGACGATCGCGGACAACGCGATCGACGCGCTCCTTCACGTCGGCGCGAAGCGCCCCGACGTGGTCGTGATGGACATCTTCATGCCGGGGCTCGATGGCCTCGAGGCCTGCCGCCGGATCAAGGCCAACCCGGCGACGTCCGACATCGCGGTGATCCTCGCGAGCGCGGGCATGACCCGCGAGCTCGAGGAGCGCGCCCGCGACGCCGGCGCCGAGCGCGCCATCGCGAAGCCTCTCGACCTGGCCGCGATCCTCGAGGCGCGCGCCCTCGAGCTGGCCGCCGTGCCCGCGGCGCCGATCGCGACGATCGTCCCGACCGTCCGCGGCGCGGACCTGCTCGTGCGCATGCTGGAGGACGCGGGTGTCGACGTGGTGTTCGGGCTCCCCGGCGGTGCCATCTCGCCGGTGCACGACGCGCTCCTCGACTCGAGCATCCGCGTGGTGACCACGCGCCACGAGGCCGGTGCGATGTTCGCCGCCGCCGGGTACGCGCACTCGACCGGCAAGCTCGGCGTGGTCGCCGTGACCTCCGGCCCCGGAGCGCTCAACGCGATGACCGGGCTCGCCTCCGCGCACTGCGATGGTCTCCCGGTGATGCTCCTCGTCGGCGAGGTGCCGCGCCCCGCGCACGGCAAGGGTGTGCTCCAGGACG
>JAEUJX010000277.1 GCA_016794545.1 Myxococcales bacterium | reverse complement strand
GAGGAGGGCGACCCCGAAACCGGCCACGCGGCCGATGCCGCTGGGGCACCGACCGCGCACCGGGCGAGTCGTCTCGCCGTTCACGTCAGCGGCTCGCGTTGCGGAAGTTGAACGGGTAGTTCACCTGCACGCCACCGCCGTTCTTCGGCTTCGGGAAGCTGATGTCGGCGATGACACCCGCGACACACGCACCGACCTCGTTCGAGAAGCCCCGGCCCGCCGCGTTCTTCACCTGCCCGTTCGGGTCGATGTAGAAGGTCACGCCGATCTCGCCGCCGAGGTTCGGGTTCGCGAGCAGCTGCTTCTCGTAGCAGTACTGGATCTTGTCGAACGACCGCTTGATGTAGCGCTTGATGATCGCCTTATCGAGATCGCCGTCGGCGGTCGGGCGGCCCATGGTGCCCTCCGGCCCCGTCACGACGTGGTTGCGGTTGCCGCCGTTGCCGCGGCCCGGGCCACCCCAGCCGTCACCGGCCTTCTGGCCGTTGCCGATCGTGCCGTAGCGGCCGGTGCCGATGATGCCGCACGGAGGCAGGCTGCAGCCGCCGCCCGGGCCACCGAAGTCGTGGACGCCGCCGCCGAACGTGCCCTTGCCGTCGCCATCCGCGCCGATCGTCGTGCCGTAGCGGTTCGCACCGTCGAAGCCGCTCGACCAGTCCTGCTGGGCGCCGAGGACCTTGATCGTCTCCTCGACGTGCATCGTGTCGCCGAGCCAGCCGGCGTCACGCGCCGCCGCGATCGCCTCCTCGCGCGAGACCGCGTGGGGCTTCTTGTTGTCCTTGATCGCGAGCTTGCCCTCCGTGGTGTTCTTCGGGTTACCGGCCATGCCCTCGGGCAGCGCCATCGTCGCGCCCGCGGTCTCCTCGCCACCCGTCGTGCCGGGCTCGCCGTCCTTCTGCTCGGGTGGCGTCTCGTCGTTCTGCGTGTTCGCGCTCTTGTTGGTGGTCGTCTCCTGTGCCCGGAGGTCGATGCTGACGCCGCCCTGCGCGTCGGGGATCGTCGAGAGGAACAGCACGAGGCCGAGGTGCGCCGCGAGCGAGCCCGCGAAGTACTTCATCGCGCGGCCCTCCAGCGCCGGGAAGAACGGGACCTCCTGCTGCTTGGGCTGCGCGACCGACGACACGAGGAACGTGGTCTGGCCCGAGCGCACGCGGATGCGCGCCGCCGCGGGGATCTGGACCTCGGTCGCGCCGGGCGTGGTCGCCGACGGGCGCGCGCGGCCGGTCGCCGCGAGCTCGGAGAGCGGCGTGCTCTGACCGTTGACGGTCATCTCGCCGTCCATGCCCGGACCGAAGTTGAAGACGAAGTCGTCACCCTGCGGCGCGACCATCGGGAAGTCCGCCGCCGGCGCGGTCTCGAGAGGGGCCTCGACGCCCGGCGCGGTGCCGATGCGATAGAACGGCGACTTCCGCTCCTTGCGCGCGCGGGCGAGACCCGCGGTCATGCCGATCAGGCCGAGCGCGAGGCCGCCGAACATGCCGACGTCGAGCGCCGGGCTCGACGGCGCCGGGCGGAACGCGTGCGCCGGGCGCTTCTGGACGTGGGTCCAGTAGTCGCGCGCGGCCTTGTTACGCGCCTCGTTCGAGACGCTGGTCGCGAACGCGACGCCCGAAGTCAGGAGGCACGCGAGACCGCCCGCGATGAAGCCCCAGGTCTTCGGCGTCACCTTGCCGCCCTTCGGGTCCATGCAGTGCTTCACGTTCACGACCGAGTCACCGAACATCGTCGCGACCTCGATCGCGCGCGCACCACCGAGATCCTCCGCCTGCGCCTGCGCCGCCATCATCGGCGCCGGAGCCGCGACCGGCGCCGGGGCCGGGGCCGCCGCGCGGGCGGCCATCGGGACCGC
>JAEUJX010000276.1 GCA_016794545.1 Myxococcales bacterium | reverse complement strand
CTCCCGTCGTCGAGCCGCCGGCGCCCGCGCCGGAGCCCGCCGCGGCACCCGCGCTGTCCGCGGGCTGGTCGCCGCGGGCTCTCGGCGAGCCGCTCGCGCCGCTCACCGTCGAGCCGGGTGGGGATGCGGAGCCGTATGCGTCCGCGCAGGAGCACGTCGATGATCTGCTCGATGTCGTGGTCGCGCTCGCGGCCCGCGCGATCGGCGAGGCGTGGAACTCGGGACGGCTGAGCGTGCCGTCGGAGGACCGCCGCCCGTTCGAGCGCGAGGTGCTGGCGATCCTAGGGATCGCCGGCGGCTACGCCGGCGACGTGCTCGCGGACTTCGACGAGCGGGTCGCCACCGCCGCGCGCCGGGTGGCGAGCCGCGCGGCCGCGACGATCGCGGCCGGCCGTTCGCTGCCGTGGATCGATCTCGCGCGCGACCTCGGGCTATCGGCGATGGCGACGCAGGTGCTCGCGGTCGTGCTCGGCCCGCAGCTGCGCGGCGAGATCGCGCGGCTCTACGGTGTGCTCGCGAACGACGAGCACCGGCCACTCGTCGACCGTTATCTCGTCGAGACGGCGATCGCGGGCGGGGATGCGGCGATCCGCGCGGCGGTCGCCGAGGAGCTCGCGCCGGGGGCGCCGCTCGTGCGCTACGGCCTCGTTCACCACGATCCGCGCTCGGCGCTGTTCGGCGCGCTCGTCGTCGATCCCGTGGTCGTCGATCGCGTGCGGGGGCGACCCGTCCTCGACGCGAGGTCGATCACGGTGCTGCGCGAGGCCGACCGCCGCTTCGAGGCGCTGCAGCTCGATGCCGGCGCTCGCGAGACGCTGGTCGCCGCCGTCGGCGATCGGCGCGGTGCCACGGAGCCGCTGCGCCTCGTGCTGCGCGGCCGCGCCGGCTGCGGGAGGACGACCGCGCTCGCGTCGCTCGCGTCGCTCGTCGGCTATCGCGTCGCCGCGATCGACGCTCACCGCATCGGCGGTGATGGCGAGCGGTTCGCGGGCGCCCTGCGGGTCGAGCTCGCCCGGGCGCGGCTCGCGCGTGCCATCCCGGTGGTCTCGGGCCTCGAGCTGCCGCGCGAGAACCCCGACGACGAGGCGCTGATCCAGGAGGTCCTGCGCGCGCACGCGGGACCGGTCGTGCTGCGCACCTCGCCGGAGGCGATCCTCCCGATCGAGCCGGGATACGCGTCGGTGACCCTGCCGCCGCTCAACGAGACCGAGCGCCTCGCGTTCTGGCGCTCCTCGCTCGCGAGCGCCGGGATGACGTGCGCGGATCCGGCGCTGCTCGCGACGCGCTACCGCATCGGTCCCGGCACGATCGAGCGGATCGTCCAGGAGGTCGCGCGCGACCGCGTCGACGGTGATGCGGGCGGCCGGCTCGACGCGGCCGCGCGCCAGCACGTCTCGGCGCGCCTGCAGAACCTCGCGACGCGCGTGACGCGCCTCCCGCAGTGGGAGCAGGTCGCGCTGCCCGAGGACATCCTCGACAGCCTCAAGGAGCTGATCGCCCGCGTGCGCCACCGCCGCGCGGTGTTCGAGGACTGGGGCTTCGACACCAAGATGACGACCTCGCGCGGCCTCTCGGCGCTGTTCTACGGCCCACCCGGAACCGGCAAGTCGATGGTCGCCGGTCTGATCGCGCGCGAGCTCGGGCTCGACCTCTACCGCGTCGACCTGTCGCGCGTGGTCTCCAAGTGGGTCGGCGAGACCGAGAAGAACCTGTCGCAGGTCTTCGATGCCGCGGAGGACGGCCAGGTCGTCCTCCTGTTCGACGAGGCGGACTCGTTGTTCGCGAAGCGCAGCGAGGTCAAGTCGTCCAACGATCGGTACGCGAACCTCGAGGTCAACTACCTGTTGCAGCGGCTCGACGCGTTCGAGGGCATCTGCCTGCTCACCACGAACCTCGACGGCTCGATCGATCCGGCGTTCAAGCGTCGCATGACGGTGCGCCTCCAGTTCCCGTTCCCCGACGAGGATATGCGCACGCGTCTGTGGGCCGCGCACGTGCCGCCCCAGACCCCGATCGCCGGCGACCTCGACTTCGCGGAGCTCGCGCGGCGGTTCCCGCTGTCGGGTGGCTACATCCGCAACAGCGCGCTGCGCGCCGCGTTCCTCGCCGCCCAGGAGGCGCGTCCGCTCGCGCACGAGCACCTCGTCCGCGCGGTGCAGCTCGAGTATCGCGAGCTCGGCAAGCTCTCGACGAGCGGCCAGATGGAGTGAGGGCGCTCCAGGCTTCGAAGTAAGATGGGCGGGTGGAGGACGAGTGGCCGGCGATCGTGGAGGGGTTGCGCAGCGGCGATCCGCACACGGTGCGCGCGTTCTGCCGCACGTACGGCAAGTCGCTCGAGCGACTCGCCGCGAGCCACATGGCCTCGATGCTCAAGCAGCGCGTCGGCGCCGAGGATGTCGTGCAGTCCGTCTACCGGACGTTCCTGCGGCGCGCGGGAGCTCACGAGCTGGTGCTCGACGATGCGGGCGAGCTGTGGCGCCTGCTGTGCGCGATCACGCTGACCAAGGTGCGCGAGCAGGCGCGCTATCACCTGCGCCAGCGCCGGCGCCTCGATCGCGAGCAAGCGCTCGATGGACCCGACGACGCAGGGGCCGCGACCTCGCCGACGCCCGAGGAGATCGGCGAGTTCGTCCAGCTGTTCGAGTCGCTCGTCGAGGGCCTCGATGACGAGGAGAGGCGCATCGTCGCGCTCAAGCTCGACGGCTGTACGAACCTCGAGATCGCGAACCAGGTGAAGAGCTCCGAGCGCACGATCCGGCGGTTGCTGGCGTCGCTGCGCGGCCGCCTCGAGGGCCTGTTGCGCGGCTAACACGGCGGATCTCCAGGCGAAAGTTTCTTGGCCGGTTCCGGGCGCGAACGGCAATCCCCCGGATGAACCCATCCCGGAGCCCGCCATGAAGATCGTCGCCCTCGTCGCCCTCACCGCCACCGCCGCCACGTTCGCCGCCGCCGATCGCGCGCCCGCGCCGCGGGCCGTCACCGCACCCGCCGATCTCACCATCACGTACCAGCGCGGCCCGGTCGCGGCCGAAGACGGCGTGGCCGAGTTCATCGAGCTCGCACCGCTCGATCGCACGGCGCGCACGTATCGCGTCGCGCGCGGCACCGAGCGGTTCGGCACGCGCACCGTGACCTCGAGGTCGGTCATCACCAGTGCTGCGGCCGACCAGCTCTACGCCGTCGTGGTCGGCGCCGACTTCTTCGGGCTCGACCGCTCGTACAGCGATCCCGATGCGCGGGATGGCGCGGTGTCGTCGCTGACGGTCCGCGCCGGCGCGCGTGCCAGCTCCGTGACCGTCTCCAACGTCTCCGTTCCGCGGTTCGGTCGCGTCGTCATCGCGCTCGGCCGCCTGTGATCACGAAAGGACCCGTGCCATGAAGCTCGTCGACCTCGTCACGTCCCTCGCGCTGCTCGCCGGCGCGTCCACCACCGTTCTCGCCAACGGCGAGTCGATCCCGACGCGCGACCCGAACCAGCGCCCGATCGCGCCGCGCGACTGCTCGGATCTGTTCGCGGGCGCGCTGTACGACGAGTGCGCGGGCCGCGTCCCCGCCTCGCCGCCGCCCGCCTCGCCACCGCCCGCGTCGCCGCCGCCCGCGCGGCGCGTCGTGCCGCGGCCGCCGCCGCCCGCACCGCCGCCTTCGGAGTGCGGCACCTACCAGCTCACGCTGACCGCCGCGCAGGTGTTCCCGGAGCTCGCCGGCAATCTCCAGCGTGCCGCGACGGATCTCGCCGTCCGGCGACGCCAGCTCGCGACCGTTCAGGAGCGTCACCAGCGCGCGGCGGACCGCGTGTATCGCCTCTCGCCCGCGGCGGGGATGCCGTACGATCCGGTCGCGCTCGACCTCGCGCAGCGTCAGCTCGCCGCGATCGCCGACGCGGAGCTCGCGCTTCGCCGCGAGATCGCGGCGATCGAGCGCTATCGCGACCAGACGGCGCGCTACCTCTCGAACGTGGGTACGCAGATCGTGCGCGACGCCGGCTGCGTGTCGCTCGAGCGCGCGATCAACCTCGCGCGCGCGCGGCTGGGGGCGCCGCCGCTGTAAGGTGTTCGTATGGTGGAGCCGGCGATCGACGAGGGGGCACGCCGCCGCTTCGAGGCGGCGTGGCACTCCGGGGAGCCCCAGCCCATCGAGGCCCATGCGCCGCCTGCCGACGACCCGCTGCACGCCGCCACCGTCGAGGAGCTGATCCACATCGAGCTCGAGCTCGGATGGCGCGACCACCTCGCGCGAGGTCGCCCGCCGCCGCCGCCGATCGAGACCTACCTCGCGCGGTTCCGTCCGCTCCGCACCCCGGGCATCGCGCGGCGCTTGCTCGAGGCCGAGCTGCGGATCCGCGCGCGCGTCGGCAAGCCCGCCACCGACGAGGACGTGGGCTCGCGCTTCACGGCGCTGTTCCCCGAGCTGCCCGCTCCGACGCTCGGACCCGCGCCCGACCCGCTCGCCGACGAGCCGCTGCCCGGCATGCCGCTCGGCCGGTACCGGCTCGGCGAGGAGCACGCGCGCGGCGGCATGGGACGCGTGTGGCGCGCCGAGGATCCGCAGCTGGGGCGAACGGTCGCGATCAAGCAGCTCGCGCCGGGGCTCGTGAACCGCGAGGAGCTCCGGCGGCGGTTCGTGGCCGAGGCGCGCATCACCGCGCGGCTCGAACATCCCGGGGTCGTGCCCGTCTACGAGCTGATCGAGGGCGACGGCGCGCCGTTCTATGCGATGAAGCTGGTGCGCGGCGAGACGCTGACGGAGACGATCGCGCGAGCGCGCGCACCATCGACACCCGACGGCGAGCGCACGCTCGCCTTCGCGCGGGCGATCGAGGCGGTGCTCGCGGTCACGCGCACGGTCGCGTTCGCGCACAGCCGCGGGGTGCTGCACCGCGATCTCAAGCCCGACAACGTCGTGATCGGCGAGTTCGGCGAGACCGTGCTGCTCGACTGGGGCCTCGCGCGCGCGATCGAGGCACCGCCCGACGAGCTGGATGGCACGGTCCTCGGCACGCCGGGCTACATGGCGCCCGAGCAGGTCGCGGGCGACGTCGCGCGGATCGATGCGCGCAGCGATGTCTACGCGCTCGGCGCGATCCTCCACCACGTCCTCACCGGTGCGCCGCCAGGCGACGGGCGCGCGCCCGAGCCGTCGGACCTCGCGCCTGCCGAGCTGTGCTCGATCGCCGCGATCGCGATGGCGCCATTACCCGACGATCGCTACCAGGACGCCGCCGAGCTCGCGGCGGAGCTCGCGCTGTACCAGGCCGGTCAGCTGGTCAGCGCCCCTCGCTACACGGCGAGCGAGATGATCCGGCGCTGGATCCGCCGCCACCGTGCCGCGGTCATCACGGCGCTCGTGCTGGTGGTCGCGCTCGCCGCCGTCGGTGCGCTGGCGATCCGGCAGACCATCGTCGGGCGCGAGCGCGCCGCGGCGAACCTCGAGACCGCGATCGCCGCGATGATCGATCAGGGACGCACACAGCTCGCGGCGGGACAGCACGCCCGCGCCGCGACGATCCTCGCCGAGGCCCGGCGGCTCGGCGGCGACACGCCGCTCCTGGCGCATCTGCTGGCGGACGCGTCGCGTGCGCCGTCGGCCGCGCGCGGAGCGCTGGCGACCGGGGCCGTGGCGCTCGTCCCGATCGGCGGGGGCCGCGTCGCGGCGCTCGCGCGTGACGGAGCGCTCGAGCTCCGCGATGCGGCGGGCTCGATCGGCGAGCGGATCGCGACGACGGCCCGCACGCTCGCCGGCAGCGGGGGAGGGCGGCTCGTCGCGGCCGGTGACGTGCTCGAGCTGATCGATGCATCGGTGTCGCCGGCGCGCCGCGTTCCGCTCGGCCCCGGCAAGCTCGCGCGGTTCTCCGCGGGCGGCCGGCTGCTCGCGGTGGCGGGGCCCACCGTGTCGCTGCGCGATGGGGTGAGCGGCGCGGTGATCCGCGAGCACGCCGACGCGGTCGATCCGGACCGCGTCGCGATCAGCGCGAACGGGCGCGTGCTCGTCGCCGGCCTTCCGTCGGGCGAGCTCCGCGCGTGGTCGACCGAGACCGGCGAGCCGCTCGGCACGTGGGATCTCCGTCCGCACGGCTGGCGCGCGTTCGAGGCGCTCGCGGTGAGCGCGGACGGCGCGGTGATCGCGGCGGCGCCGTACACTGGCTTTCAAGTGGCGGTCGTGCGCGTCGGTGCACCGGCGATCGAGCCGATGGATCCGCCGAAGGGCGGGGTCACCGAGCTCGAGCTCGACGCCGAGGGTGGGCGCCTCGCCACCTCGGGGCGAGCGCACGCGGGGGCGATCTACGACGTC
>JAEUJX010000240.1 GCA_016794545.1 Myxococcales bacterium | reverse complement strand
GGTCTGCGGCGCGCCGCGGAACGCGCGCGCGAGCTCGTCCCACAGGCCGAGCTTGCGCGCCGGCTCCTCGATCCCGAGCAGCGCCTCGGTCTGGTCGGGCTCGACGGCGAGCACGTCGAGATACGCGGCGACCACGGCCTCGGGCTCCTGGCCGAGCTCGGTCAGCGTGCGCGCGAGCTCGCTCTGGAGCTGCATGCGGCGGCCGAGCGACGGGTCGGTCGCGAGCTCGGCGCGGATGATGGCGAGCGCCTTGTCGAGACGGCCGGCCTGCCGGTGCAGGCGCGCCTGCTCGCGCAGCGCGTCCGCGTGCTTGTGCTCGGCGGCCTTCTCGAACGCGGCGAGCGCGGCGGCCTCCTCGCCGCGGCGCTCCTCGCCGGTGCCGATCTCGATCCAGATCTCGCCCTTCTTCGCGGCGGGCACGAGCTCGACCGCCTTGCGGCGCAGCTCGACGGCGCGCGCCCACAGCTGCTCGCGCTCGCACAGGCGGGCCAGCGTGAGCATCGCGTTCGCGTCGTCGGGGCGCTCGGTGATCAGGCGCTCGAGCGCGGCGCGCGCGCCCGCCGGATCGCCGAGCTCGTCGAGCAGCTCGGCGTGCTCGCGCGCGGCCTGCGCGCGGCCGTCCTTGCTGGTCAGCGAGGTCGACAGCTCCGCGAGCACGCCCGACAGCTGCCGGAAGTCCTTGCTCGCGCGGTACACGGCCGCGAGCGCGGCCCGGCAGAACGGATCCTTCGGGCCGAGGTCGGCGGCGTGGCGCAGCGAGTCCTCGGCCTCGATGAAGTCACCGCGCGCGAGATCGACGATGCCGCGCGCGCACCACAGCGCGGCGGCGCAGCGCTCGTCGGGCTCGGCCCGCGCGGACGCGGCGTACGCCTCGGCGAGCTGATCCTCGTCGGCGCCGCGGAACATGCGCACCAGGTGATCGCGCGTGGTCGGCAGGGCGTTCGCCTCGGCGGTCGCGCGCTGCCACAGCTGCGAGGCCTTCGCGGGCTCGCCGCGGCGCTCCGCGATGAACGCGGCCCAGCGCAGGAACAGCCCGCCGCGCTCCTCGAACCGGACCATCGTCGCGGCGTTCGGCGAGGTGAGCTCGATGCCGTCGAGCCAGCGCTCGGCGACCGTGGAATCGACCGTGTCGACCACCGCGCGCGCGAGCTCGCCGACCGATGGCGAGTTCGACGCGGCCGCGATCTCGAGCGCGCGCCACGCGTGCGTCGCGGCGACCTCGATGCACTGCGGATCGCCGGCGAGGCGGCGGTGGGCGGCGAGCGCCATCACGCGGTCGGCGGCGCCGGCGGCGGCCCACGCGGCGCGCAGGTACGCGATCCGCTTCGCGACGCCCGGCAGGTTGGCCGCGGGCTCCTCGGCGAGCTGCTGCCACATCATCAGCGCCTGCGCGTGCTCGCGGTCGCGCTCGAGCTCGGCCGCGACCGCGTGGCGCGTGGCGAGCGCCTCGGCCTGGCCGCCGCGGAACGACGCGACGAGCTCGGCGCGCTTGTCGAGGATCTCGTAGCGCCGCTCGTCGTCGAGGATCGTCGATGCCGTGATCGCGAGGTCGAACGTGCGCAGCCAGCCGAGCTCGGAGCCGTCGAGCGCGCCGACGCCCGGGTAGTGCTCGAGCTTGGCCCAGCAGGCGTCGAGCGCGGCGGCGGCGTCGTGGGCCCGGTCGAGCAGCAGCGCGGCGGTCGCCGCGACCTCCTCGGGCGACGACGTCGTGCGGAGCTCGGCCCTGCGGATCTCGACCACGCGCTTCCAGTTGCCGATCACCGCGTGCGCGAGCGCGGCGAGCTCGACGACGTGGGCGCGCCAGGCCGGCGGGAGATCCGCGGCGAGCAGGCGATCCGCGATCGGCGCGGCCTTGTCGCCACGGCCGTGGCGCCACAGCCAGGCCTCCGCGAGCTCGATCGCGAGCGCGCCGGTGTCATCGCCGATCCGCGTCTCCGCGGCCGTCAGCGCGCCCGCGTCGGCGGCGACCAGCGCCGCGGCGAGCCGCATGCGCGGCGCGAGCGGGTGGCGATCGGCGAGCTCGAGGAAGCGCATCGCCTCGTCGGCCTGGTGCAGCGCGTCCCAGCTCGCGAGCGCGGTGCGGACGTTCAGGTCCGCGAGCCGCCCGTCGTCGTCGCCGACGAGCAAGGCCTCGGCCTCGCTCGCCACCAGCTGGAGCATCCGCTCGACGAGCGCACCGGCATCGGGCGCCTCGACATTCTTGGTGATCTCGGAGACCTCCGACACCTCGTCGGGCGCGAGCTGCGCCGGAACGAGATCCGTCTTCGCGGGCGTCGGTGTGACCGACGTGCGATAGCTCGGAATCGGCGGCGGCTTGGTCCCTGGCCGTCGGATCGGTGGCGGATCCGCCATGCGGAGGCCGATCGTATCAGGACCGCTGGAAATGACGCCAGAACTCGGGCCGTCTCTGCTAGCCTGTCGACCGATGTTCCCGCGCCGGGCAGTCTGCGTCAGCCGCGACGAGGGCGTGCGGCGCGTGGTCGGCGAGGCCCTGGCGAGCGCCGGACTCGACGTCCGGTACGCGGAAACGCTGCCTTCCTCGTCGGAGACCGACGGTGCAGCGGTGATCGTGGTCGATCGTGCGACACGGCAGGCCTGCGCGGATGTTCTGCGTTCGCTGACCTCCCCGGTCGTCGTGGTCGGTGACGACCTGGACGACGACGGCCTCATCACCCTGATGCTGGAACATCCGGTCAGTCACCTGGTCGGCGACCCGGCGGATCCCGATCTCGGGATCACGTCCGAAAAACTCGCCTCCGGGGACGTTTTCGGGCTGGAGAAGTACCTGGACGCCGGCAGCAAGGTCGGCGAGCGGGTGATCCGCTCCGAGGCCGAGAAGAAGAACGCGATCGACGAGGTCGTCGCGTGGGCCGAGGCGATCGGCGCGCGCCGGCCGATCATCCACCGCATCACCAGCGTCGTCGACGAGCTGCTGATGAACGCGATGCGGATCGACTACGAGAGCGGCCAGCAGCGGGCGGTACTGCGCTGGGGCAGCGACGGCAAGACGGTGGCGATCTCGGTCGGGGACGGCTTCGGCGCGCTCTCGCAGCGCGACGTGATCGATCACGTGCGCCGCGCGCGGCTCGAGCGCGGTCGCCCGCAGGACAAGCACGAGTCCGACGGGGCGGGGCTCGGGCTCTACCTGGTGCTCGCGAACGTCGCGTCGTTGATCGTCAACGTGGCGCCGGGGCACGAGACCGAGGTCGTCTGCCTGTTCGACCTGGTGCGGCCGTCCCGGCGCGGCGCGGTGCTCGGGACCGTACGATCTCTGCACGTGTTCAACGCCGCGAACTGACCGCGCCGGGGTGTAGGGTCGGCGCCCATGAGAGCGTTCTTCACGACGTGTGCACTGATCGCAGTACCACTGGTTGCCTTCGCGGGGGATGACGCCGCGAAGAAGGCCCCTGCCGCCGGCGCCCCCGCTGTCGCTCCGAAGCAGCCGCCGGCCGAGCCGGTGAAGCCGGCGCCGCCTCCGCCGCCGGCGCCGGCGAAGGAGCTCGACGTCGCGAAGCCGTACGCGAAGAACTGGACCTGCACCGGCACGAACGGCGCCGGCGAGAAGCAGACCGCGCGGCTGTCGTGGAAGCTCGATCTCGACAAGTTCTGGTACGCGATCCGCATGGACGTCGCGAAGACCAAGACGTCGCCGGCGTTCACCGGCACGGGCTGGGTCGGAATCGACCCTGTCGGCAAGAACTGGGTGTTCATCGGCTTCGACAACATGGGCGGCTGGATCCACCTCAAGGCCGGCGGGACGGCGATGGCCGCCGAGGCCGCGACGTTCGAAGGGGACGCCACCAATCCGCGCGGCAAGGTGCCCGCGAAGTTCTCGTTCAAGCACGACGCGAAGGCGAAGACGCTGAGCTTCGTCGGCGAGTTCGGCGGCGCGAAGGGCTTCGACTACACCTGCAAGTGAGGCGCGCCGCGCGCGTCACGCGCTGAGCTTCAGCTGCTCGCGCAGCTCGCCCCGCGCACCGAACAGGGTCTTCTCCCAGCGCGCGAGCAGCTCGCGCGTGTCCCGGTCGTCGGGATGAAAGTGCGGGCGGAAGTACGATAGCCATGCCGGGATCAGCCTCGTGAGGTGGCCGGGATAGACGTAGAGGCGCGCGAGGCCGCGCAGCCACGTCCACGGCTTCCACAGGATCCCGCGCGTCGCCATGAGACGCGCCTGGACGAACCACGTCACGGCGAAGAACACGATCGTCGTGAGCAGCATGATCGCGACGCGCCGCTCGTAGGTGCCGCCCGCGGCCTCGTAGACGTCGAAGGCGACGGCCTTGTGCTCGGACTCCTCGAGCGCGTGCCACAGCCAGAGGCCGCGCACGGTCGGATCGAGCTCGTCGCGGATGCGCTCGTCCTTCAGCAGCGACTCGGCGAGCATCGCGGTGAAGTGCTCGAGCGCGCAGGTCACGGCGAGCTGCGACGCGGGGGACAGCGTCCGGCGCACGCGCTTCAGGAAGGCGCGGAGGTTCGCCTCGACGGCGGGTCCGATCGTGTAGCCGTGCGAGAGCATCAGCTCGTTGAACGCGCGGTGCTCGCGGCCATGCATCGCCTCCTGCCCCATGAACCCCTTCACGTCGGCGGCGAGCTGCGGGTCCTTCACGAACTGGCGATGCTGCTTCACGCTCTCGACGAAGAACTTCTCGCCCTCGGGGAACAGCAGCGAGAGCGCGTTCAGGAACGTGGTCTCGAAGGCGTCGTTGTTGGCCCAGTCGAGCGGCACCTGACCGGGCTCGAATCCGAAGTCGACTTCACGGCGCGGGATGTTCATAGGGTGATCGTGAGTTCTGCGCGGTCGTTGCCGTAGGTCCGCGCAGGCCGGTCAGTTATCATTTGGGGCCACGCGTGTACGACCTGCCCGGCACCTACATCCGCGACGTCGTCGAGCTCGCCGCTCGCTGGAAGGTCACGCCCGACGCGATCCTCGACGGGCTGCCGGTCACGCGCGAGGCGCTGGCCGATCCGACCACGCGGATCCCGCTCAAGGTGTGCGAGGCGATCATCGGACGCGCACAGGCGATGACCGGCGAGCCCGCGCTCGCGTTCCACGTCGGGACGCACATGCGCGTCGCGTCGCACGGTTTCCTCGGCTTCGCGGCGATGACCGCGAGCACGGCGCGCGAGGCGATCGACATCGCCACGCGGTTCGCGAGCACGCGCACGAGCGCGATCGCGCTGACCCTGCACGTCGAGGGCGACAGCGCGAGCCTCGTGATCGAGGAGCGCACCCCGCTCGGGACGATCCGCGAGTTCGTCGTCATCGCGCTGCTCGTCGGCATCTGGCAGCTCGGCCAGGCGCTCACCGGTGCGCCTCTCGAGGGCTTCGCCGAGTGCGCCTTCCCGCGGCCCACGTACACCACGAACCTGCCGATCAGCGATCGGGTGCGGTTCGACTGCCCCGCGCACCGGCTCGTGTTCTCCGCGAAGCTCCTCCGCCTGCCGCTGCTCCAGGCGGACCCCGTCGCGACGAAGATCGCGACGGAGCAGCTCGAGAAGGAGCTCGCGTCCGTCGTGGATGCGGGTCTGCCGTCACGGATCCGCGCGCTGTTCGCCGCGCGTGCCGACTTCCCGCCCATCACGGAGGCCGCGAAGCAGCTACACATGTCGACGCGCACGCTGAAGCGCAAGCTCGCCGAGCACGGCACCACGTTCTCGGCGCTGCGCGACGATCAGCGCCGGCAGCGCGCGCTGCTCCTGCTCGACAACCGCGATCTGTCGATCGGCGAGATCGCGCAGAAGCTCGGCTACAGCGAGCTGCCGAACTTCACGCGCGCGTTCAAGAAGTGGACGGGCCTGACGCCCGTCGCCTACCGCGAGCGCAAGTAGAGATCGACCGCCGCCCCCGCGCGGCCGTCGCGCAGCGTGACGCGCGAGCGCGGCCCCTCGCTGCTCGGCGTCTCGTACGCGAGCGAGATCGACGCGATCGTCGCGGCCGCGGGCGCGAGCTCGCCCGGCGTCGACGCGCGGTCGCCATCGCGATCCGTCCACAGCAGCAGCGCGGCGAACATCGGATCCCGCGCGTCGATCACGCCGTCGCGGTTCGCGTCGAGCTCCGCCAGCGCCGCGAAGCCGTGCGCGGCGACCGCATCGCCGAACAGCTCGGCGCCGCTCGTGATCGCGCCATCGCCGTCGCGGTCGAGCGCGAGCCACGGCGTCGCCGCGGTCGGCCACGCGGTCGCGCTCGGCGCGCGGTCCGGACGGAACGCGAACGTCGCGCCGGTCGCCGGCACCAGCTCGATCGGCGCCCCGGTCTCGA
>JAEUJX010000645.1 GCA_016794545.1 Myxococcales bacterium | reverse complement strand
CGAAGCGCCCGGACGCACATGCCGCGCCGCAGGTCGACTTCGTCCACCAGCACACCCAGGCCGCCGCGCGCGTGCCGCAGCACCAGCAGGCCACGTTCGTCCCGCAGGTTCAGGTCGCGGCCCATCACGTGCCGGCGGCGGCGCCGAGCGCGGCACCGTCGAACCCGGAGCTGCGCAAGACGCCGATGCCGCGGCGGAGCACCGGCAAGACGCGGCCTCCGCCCGTCGGAGGCCCCGTCGTCGGTGGTCGCACGGCGCTCGGCTACCAGTCAGGCTCGGGGGCGCAGTCGGCGGTCGTTCGCCTCGGGCTCGCGCCGCACGTCTCGGCGAAGCTCGGCCGGCTCGTCGATCGCGTCGTCCCGCAGGACTTCCAGATCGACGGCGGCGAGCGCAAGGTGCTGAACGCGCTCGGCGAGCACCCGCTGACCGCGCGTGCGATCGGGCAGATGATCGACGTCGCCGACGCGGTGACGTTCATGGAGGATCTGACGCGCAAGCTCGAGAGCTACGGCCTCGATCTCGTCGAGCCCGGGGCGCCCGACGGCGGCGAGCCGACGTACAGGCTACGGGGTTAGCTTCATCACCGCGACCTCGGTGGGATCGGAGCCCTCGCAGCCCTCGGCCGCCGGCCGCAGCGACCAGATCACGACGAGCTTCGGATCGTCGACGAGCACCGCCTTCCCGAACGAGTGCAGCACGCGGGCCGTGCCGAGCTCGGTGTTCTTGCTCAGGAGGCGCGCCGTGCCGCCGGCCGCGACGAGGCCGAGCCTGGCCTTCACGAACGACGTCTTCGCCTTGTCGCCGTCCAGCGTCGGCTCGCTGCCCCTCTCGAGCTTCGCCTTCGAGAAGCCGAGCTCGCGCAGCATCGCGGTCAGCGCCTTCACGCGCTTCGCGACCACGGGCCGCGCGCGCCGCGTGAGGCCCATCGACTTCTCCTCGCAGTCGGGCGAGGTCTCGCTCCAGCCGATCACGGGGGTGCGCGCGACGAGCGCGCCGGTCTTCAGATCGCGCAGCTCGAGCTCCGTCGTGTACGAGCACGCGCCCCAGCTCGCCTCGCTGCGCGCGACCGCGAGGAGCCCCTTGTCGCGCGAGATCACGACGTCGCCCTCGATCTCGCCGTCGGCCGTGATCGTCGCGGTCCCGGCCTTCGCGGCCCGGAGCGCGGTGAGCTCGGGTCGCGCGAGCAGCGGCGCGAGCTCCGGGTCCGAGGTGACCTGGACGTAGGTCGCGATCGGCGCCGACGCGAGCCACGGTGCGAGTGCCTTGACCGCGCTGTCGCGATCGCCGGCGAGCTGGTGCGCCGACGCGAGGTTGTACGCGGGGATGTTCCAGGTCGGATCCGCGGCGGCCGCGCGTGCGAAGCCGGCGGCGGCGGCCTTGTAGTCCTTCTTCCTGTGGAGCGCGTACGCCGCCGCGTTCTCGAGGCGCGCGTCGAGGTGCCCGAACGTCCACGTGCTCGTGTGCGACTGCTCGCAGCTGTAGTCGCCGAGCACCGCGGTGACGGTGCGCGCCTTCTTGTCCACCTTGACGTCGTCGATGGTGCTCGCCTCGCCGAGGCGCGCGCGTCGCCTGTCCTTCACGACGAACGCGCCGTAGTTCTCGACGAGCAGCGTGTAGCCGTCGCCGAGGGCGCGGGTTTCGGTCTCGGCGGCGGCGGGACCCGTGACCGCGACCAGCAGGACCACCCCAAGTGCCTTCATTCCCTGGAGGTTAGTCGAACCGCACGACGGCTGACACCCCCGATTGCCTGTGGTACTCACCCGATCCCTATGCAGGTACGCATCGAGGACGTGTCACCGGTCGAGAAGAAGATGTTCGTCGAGATCCCGTGGGAGACGGTGTCCGCGAAGCTCGGTGAGGCCTACAAGGACCTCGGCAAGGGCGTCGCCCTGAAGGGCTTCCGCAAGGGCAAGGTCCCGCGTCCCGTCCTCGAGCAGGTCTACGGCCAGCGCGTCAACGCCGAGGTCGCGTACCAGCTCGTGCGCGAGTCGTTCTTCCGCGCGTCGGAGGAGCACTCGCTCGCCGCCGTCGCCGAGCCGCGCGTCGAGGAGGCGGCTCCGATCAAGAAGGGGCAGCCGTTCACGTTCTCCGCGATCATCGAGATCCGCGGCGACGTGAAGGTCGGCGAGTTCAAGAACCTCCCGATCGAGCGCCGCAAGCTGAACGTCACCGACGCGCAGGTCGAGGAGGCGCTCGCGCAGCTCCGCCGCGAGCACACCGAGCTGAAGCCGATCGAGGGCCGCGACGTCACCGCCGCCGGCGACATCGTCGGTCTCTCGGTCACCGGCACGATCGGCGAGCACCAGATCAACCAGCCGCAGTTCGCGGTCGATCTCGACGACGGCGACCGCGAGCCGCTGCCCGGCCTCCGCGAGGCGCTCACTGGCGTCCCGCTCGACACCAAGGACAAGCAGCTCGAGATCGACGTCCCGGCCGATCACAAGGACGAGTCGATCCGCGGCCGCAAGGCGAACCTGACCGTCACGATCCTCGAGGCGCGCGCGAAGGACGTGCCCGCGCTCGACGACGAGTTCGCGAAGGACACCGGCAAGGCCGAGACGCTCGACGGCCTTCGGGCCGCGCTCCGCAAGGACCTCGAGGACAAGGAGCGCGAGGTCATCGACCGCGAGGCGCGCGAGGCCGTGCTCCGCGAGCTGATCAAGGCCAACCAGATCCCGGTCGCGTCGTCGCTCACCGAGCGCGCCGTCGAGATGCAGTACCAGCGGCTCCGCCAGATGCTCGGCATGAAGCCCGACCGCAACAACCCGACCGCCGGCCTCACCGAGGACCTGCGCGAGAAGATGCGCCCGGCCGGCGCCGACGAGGTCCGCGGCCAGCTCCTCCTCGAGGCGATCGCCGACAAGGAGAACATCGCGGTCACCGACGACGAGCTGACCAAGCACATCGAGGCCACCGCGAAGGCGCGCAACACGCCCGTCGCGAAGCTGCGCGCCGAGTGGCAGCGCGACGGCCGCCTCGACAACGTCACGTACTCGCTGCGCCAGGACAAGGTCCTGCGCTACCTCGTCGAGAACGCGGCCGTGACCGAGGTCGAGAAGCTGACGCAGCAGGGCACGCCGGTGCCCGAGGCCCCCGCGCACGGCCAGGAAGGCCACGTGCACGGCCCCGACTGCGATCACGACCACTGATCGCCCGTCGCGCCGTGCGTCAGCGACGCGCGCCAGCAGGGCTCTTGATGGACATTCAATGGCCCACGCGGATGGGCGCGATAGAGTGACCGGATGGAGACCGACCCGACCCAGCCCGGGCTCGAGGGCGTGAAGCACCCGACGATCGCCGAGCTGCGGGATCCCGCGTCGCAGCCCCACGTGCACGAGCACCTGGCGAGCTGCTCGATGTGTCAGTCGGTGGTGCAAGCGGATGCCGACGGTGCGACATCGGCGCCGATCGAGCTCGATCTCCCCAAGGGGCTGGTCAGCGAGAACGCGTTCAAGTGGCCGGCGGATCCGATCGCGCGCGGTGGGATGGCGCAGATCTTCGCGGCGGAGGACCGGCGGCTCTCGCGCACGGTGATCCTGAAGGCGCCGCGCGATGGCGACGATCTGTCGCCGGGGATGACGCAGCTGTTCCAGCGGCGCGTGACGACGGAGGCGCGGATCCTCGCGAAGCTGCAGCACCCGTCGATCGTCACGATCTACGAGCTCGGCAAGGCGAGCGTCGGGTTTCCGTTCTGCGTGCTCGAGCGGGTCGAGGGCACGGCGCTGCGCGACCGGCTCGACGAGCTGGCGGCGCTCGAGCAGGACGGCACGCCGCGCACGCGCGAGCGGCTCGAGCTGCTGTCGAACCTCGTCGCGATCGCCGAGGCGCTCGCGTACGCGCACGAGCGCAAGATCGTGCACCGCGACTGCACGCCGAACAACATCATCCTCGGCAAGCGCGGCGAGGCCACGCTGATCGACTGGGGCATCGCGCGCGATCTCGAGGCGCCGGGCGACAGCGACGCGAGCCTCAACGATCAGCCGCCTTCGATGAGCGGCCGCATGGTCACGATCAGCGCCGGCACGCCGCCGTACCTCCCGCTCGAGCAGAGCCAGGGCCGCGCCGCGGCGCCGAGCTTCGACGTCTACAGCTTCGGGATGACGCTCTACGAGGTCGTCTCCGGCAACACGCCGTTCGCCTGGAAGACCGTCGAGACGGCGAAGGCGCGCAACAAGCAGCTCGACGACTTCCTCGACTGGCTCAAGCACGGCGACGCCCCGCCGCCCGCGATGCCGAAGGACCCGGAGCTGTCGGGCATCATCGCGAAGGCGATCACGCGCGATCCGGCGGCGCGGTTCACCGCAGACGAGCTGGTGCGGGCGCTGAAGCAGTACCTGACCGGCGACCTCGTGTTCTCGCACCGCTACTCGGCGACCGGCCGCCTCGCGCGCTGGGCACGCCGCCACAAGGCGACCACCGTCTCGCTCGCGTTCCTCGTCGCGTTCGCGATCGTCGGCGCGCTGGTGTGGGCGCAGCTGCAGCGCGCCGCGAAGGAGGAGGCCGAGCTGCGCGCGATGGCCTCCGCCGCGAACGCCGACGCCGCCGAGAAGGGCCGCGCCGCCGACGAGGCGACTCGCGCCGCCGACGAGGCGAACGCGCGCGCCGAGGAGGCGCAGCGCAAGGGCCAGAACGCCGACGAGCTGCGCCGCGAGGCCGAGGCGAAGCGCAAGGCCGCCGAGCAGATGCGCAACTCCGCCGACGCTGCGGCGAGGAGCGCGAAGGGGCAGGCCGACGACGCGCTCAAGCGCTTCCAGGAGGCGATGAAGGTCAAGGAGGAGGCCGAGAAGGCGTCCGCCGCGGCGCGCATGGCCCAGGCCGTGGCCGAGAAGGAGCGCGACAATGCCCTCATCGTTCGCGCCGAGGCCGAGAAGGAGCGCGACACCGCGCTCGCGCTCCGCGCCGCCGCCGACAAGGACCGCGACAGCGCGAACACCGCGCGCGCGGCCGCCGAGGCCGATCGCGAGGCCGCGCGGCAGGGCCAGAGCCGGGCCGAGCAAGATCGCGACGCCGCCCGCGGCGCGCAGGCCGCCGCGGAGCGCGAGCGCGACGCCGCCACCGCCGCGCGGGCCACCGTCGAGCGCGAGCGCGACGACGCGCGCCGCCGGGTCGCCGAGCTCGAGCAGCGCCTGCGCGAGCTGCAGAACAATCCGCCGCCGCAGCCCGGCCCGCCGGGGCCACCGCCTCCGCCTCCAGGGCCATGAGGA
>JAEUJX010000219.1 GCA_016794545.1 Myxococcales bacterium | reverse complement strand
GCTTGCGATACGCACCGTCGGCGATCTTCGCCATCGCCGCATCGAGGTGCGCGCCGGCATCGGCGAGCAGTTGCACCATCTCCATGTGACCCGCGATCGTCGCGTGGGCGATCGCGGTGTCGCCTTCGATGTCGGCCGCGTCGAGTGGTCCCCTGGACGGCCGTTTCGCCTTCGGCTTCGGCTTCGCTCGGGACTTCCCGGTGCTCTTGGCCGGCGGGGCCTTCATCGGCACCACCTCCCCGACGAGCTCTGCGACCAGCCAGGCGGCGACCGCGCGCGCATTCGCACGCGCGGCGATCATGAGCGGCGTCTTGCCGCGTTCGTCGACGACATCGAGCTCGTCACCGGCCTTCAACGCACGCTTGGCCGTCGCGACGTCATCGGCCGCCGCTGCGCCGAGCAGCCATCCGCGCACCGGGGCCTGCTTCTTCACGAGCCACCCGATCACATCTGCACGCTTCTCGCGTGTCGCGAGTGCGAGCGCGCTCCACCCGGTCGCGCGGTCGCCGACCTTCGCCTTGTTCGCGAGCAGCAGCTCCAGAAACTCGATCGACATCGTCGCGCACGCCTGCGCGAACAGGCCCTCGCGCGTGGCATCGCCGGGCCGTTGCTCGAGCACCCACCGCGCGACCTTCTCGGCCTTGTCGTCGATGGCGCGCGCGAGGAAGTAATCCTCGAGCTCCTCGCCGTGGGCGACGAGCTCCTTTACAACCTCCACGGCGTCCTTGTCGGTCGCGCGGGACATCGCGCGTGAACGGTCCTCCGGGTCGACCGTTCCGATCAGCTCACGAACCACCGCGACGTCGCCGCGATCCACCGCGTCATCCCAGGCGTCCACGCTCGTCATCCTTCATCCGGACGGACCGACCACCGAACCAGTCGCATCCGCACTGGCGAGGCATTCGCATGACCAGGTCTCGGAGGCACCATGCGCAAGTTCGCGACTGCCTTCGGAGACTGGCTCGAGCACTTCACGCCGGCGCACGCCTCCGCCGCGTGACCGGCAGGAGGCTCGCGCCCACGAGAAGTGCGAGCAGCACCGCGCCCGCGACGAGCACGTGGGTGTCGAGCTGCGTGACAAGCACGAGCGCGAGCACCGCGCCGAGCAGCGAGAGAACCGGCACCCGGCCCACGGCCCACGGGACGTGAAACGGGCGCGGCGTCGAGGCCGCCCGGACCCGCAGGACGACGACGCTCGCGTTGACCGCCGCGAACGCGAGCAACGAGGCGAACGACGTGAGCCCGGCCACGATCGCGACATCTCCGAGCGGTACGAGCGCGAGCGCCGTGCCGGCGACGGCCAGCGTCGCGACCCACGGCGTCCGCCGCGCCACCCCCACGCGCGCGAGCGCCGCGGGCAACCGGCCCTCGCGCGCCATCGCGTAGAGGATGCGGCTTCCCGAGATCAGCGCGGCCATCGCCGTGTTGGCCGTCGCGAACAGCGCGATGCCGCCGAGCGCGCCCGACAGCGCGCTCGACCGTGTGCCCACGGCGTCGGCGAGCGGAGCGTCGCTGCGCGCCAGGTCCCCGGCGGGGATCAGCGCGACCACCGCGAGCGCGACGAGCAGATAGAGGAGCGTCGCGCCGCCGACGCTCGCGAGGATCGCGCGCGGAAGGTTCCGCTCGGGCTCCCTCGTCTCCTCGGCGAGGTTCACGATGTTCTCGAACCCGAGGTACGCGAAGAACACCAGCGCGGCGCCCGAGAGCAGGCCATCGGTGGGTACCGCGGCGAGCGCCTCGCCGAAGCGCTCGCTGGTCGCGCCGAGCACGATCACGAGCACGAGCCCGCCCGCCTCGATGCACGTGAACAGTGCGACCATCGTCGTCGACTCGCGCACCCCGATGATCGCCACGCCGGCGAGGATCGCGACGAGGAGAGGGGCCGCGACGCCCGTGGGGATGCTCGCGAGCGCCGACAGATAGCCGCCGAAGGCGATGGCCACGGTGGCCGCGGTCGCCGCGGCTGCCACCGCCATCATGGCGCCGACGGTGAACGACAGGATCCGGCCCTCGGGCATCGCGCGCTGCACGTACAGGAACTCGCCGCCGGCGCGCGGGAACATGGTCGCGAGCTCCGCGTACGCGAGCGCGGTGATCAGCGCCACGACCGCGCTGATCAGGAACGCGAGCCACATCCCGTCGCCGACGCGCCCCGCCGCCGCGCCGATCACGGAGTACACGCCGGCGCCGAGGATCGCGCCTAGCCCGTACGCGGCGACGGACGCCCAGCCGAGGGTCCGGGGCAGCGAGGTGGCGCGCTCGCGAGGATCCATGCTCACCCCGTGGCGAGCGCGCGCCCCGGGGCTCGCGCCGGGAGCCGGGCGGCGAGCACCGCGGCGAGCACCGCGGCGATCGCGGTCACCGGCTGCATCCACGACACGTAGCCGATGATCGCGAGCTGCACGGTCAGCCAGGCCGCGACGATCGCGACGGCCGCGGCCACCGCGAACTGGCGCCAGGGCGCGTTCGCGAACACCGCGACGCCGGCGGTGAGGAAGGCGCCGCCGATCACCACGAACAGGATCAGGCTCGGCACGAAGTAGCTCGTGAACGGACTGCCTTCGAGCCACTCCGTCGGCACGCCGCGCGCGCCCGAGAGGCCATAGTAGCCACCGCCGAACGCGTTCAGCGCGATGACCACGAGCAGCACGCCCAGGATCCAGCGGATGGGTTCACGTCGCATCGCCGCGCCTCCGAGGGTGTCGCACGAGGTTCGAGAACGGCTCCACGACGCTTCCAGCTGCAATCACGGTGCCTCCCCCGTGCATGCAGCGCTCGCGCCCGCGCCGGCGACGTCCGCAGCGATTTCGCGAACGTGCCGCGCGGCGCAGCACCTGCGCGGCCCCCCCGGCGGCACCCGCGATGCAAAGGCCCGGCTTGGAGGCGTGCCATGACCGACGACCTGGAGCTCGACGCGACCAAGCGCGTACAGGCGCGCCTGGGATTCCTCGTCCACCTCGCGATGTACCTCATCGCGAACCTGGGGTTCATCGTGATCTGGTCGGTGACCGGGCGCGGCTACCCGTGGTTCATGTGGCCGGCCCTGGGCTGGGGCATCGGGGTCGCCGCACACGCCATCGGGATGCTGCTGGGTCCGGGCAGCGACGTCGAGCGTAAGGCGATCGACAAGGAGCTGCGGCGCCTGCGCATCGCGCCGCGCTGACCGCGGCTACTGCGTCAGGCCGGGGCTCTGGTGCCGCACGACGATGCTCGCGCCGCCGGTGAGCACGGAGTCGCAGGCCGTCGACGTGAGGCGCACGGACTGGTCGGCGCTCTCGTACCGGTACCGCTCGAGGCTCGCGTCGCGGCCGAGGTCGTCGGTCTCGACGAGCCGGCGCTCGCTGCCGCCCTGCCGCAGGTAGACGCGGAGCAGCGCCGGATCCGCCGGGGCCGGCGCGAGCGGGCCGACCTTGCAGACGATCGTCGAGACGATGCGGCGGAACTCGTTGACGAGGTCGCCGGCGCTGGTCGCGACGTAGTGGTAGTTGCGGTCGCGGCGCGACGCGGGCGTGCCGGCGACGTCGGTCATGAACTGGTCGAGCGCGGCGCTCGAACCCGACCGGCGGATCTCGAGCGTGAAGATCGTGATGCCGGCGTTCCACAGGTCGTTCGCCGCGTTGCGCGCCGCGGCGAACGCGTTGCTCTGGCAGCACGGCTCGCCGTCGGAGACGAGCAGCACGTAGCGACCGGTGTCGGGGGCCGCGAGCGCGACGTTGCGCGCCGACGCGAGCCCGGCGGCGGTGTTCGTGTTGCCGCCGGCGCCGTAGCTGTTCATGACCGAGATGATCGCGTTCGGTGCGCCGGCGCCGATCGGCACCGTGCGGAACACGTTCGTGCTGTAGAACACCGCGCCGTAGTCGATCTCGAGACCGGCGCCGAGCAGGCTCGCGACCGAGCTCTCGAGCACGTCGATCGCCTTGCCGCCGCCGCCCGAGAACGGCAGATCCATCGAGCCCGAGTAGTCGAGCACGAGCGTCAGCTTCGGCAGCCTCCGCTCGGCGGTGTCGAACTTGGTCTGCGGCAGGCGCGCGGACGAGCGCGCGCGCAGCTCCGTCGTGGACTGCCCGAACACGAAGGCCGGCATGTCGACATCGAGCGAGGCGACCGCGGTGATATCGACGGCGGTCGCCGTCTCGGTGACCTCCCACGCGATGCGGATCGGGGACGACGAGTTGCCGCGCGCGATCGCCTCCGCGGCCGCGCGCGCCGGGGCGTCGAACGGCATGCCGCGCTCGCGGATGACCTGGAGCGCCGCGAGCGAGCCCGCGTCGGCGGCACGCTGCGTGTCGGTGCGCATGACCGACATGCGGCCGATCGTGATCGTGCCGAGCGACACGGCGCTCGCGACCAGCGAGCCGACGAGCACGACCGGGGTGAGGCTCACTTCGCCTCCAGCGAGATGTTCCCCTTCGCGCCCTGCCACGCCCCCGACGAGCTGCCGCTCGACAAGGACATCGGCGCCGAGATCGAGCCCGCCGCGGGCGCGGTCGCGGCGCCGGCCTTGCCGCTCGAGCTGCGGCGCGCGGCGTTGGTCGCGCGGGCGTCGTCGGCGCCGAACTCCGGCTTCTCGGCCGGATCGCTGTCGCGCTGCGCGGCGAACGCGGCGCGGTACGCCTCGTTCGTGTCGGAACCGAGGTGAGCGCTACCGCAGGCGCCGAGCACAAGACCGAGGATGGCGAGACGGATCATCGCGTTTGCTCCGGGGTGGAAGACGTGTCGGGGGCCAGCGCCGCTGCGCGCTCGCGCAGGGCCGCGGCGGAGTCGTGATCGCCGCGCTCGTCGTGCAGCAGGGCGAGGTTCTTCAGCGTCGCGACCTCGCCGAGACCGGCGCGGAACGCGCGCTCCGCGTCGGTGAACCGGCCCGCGTAGCCATACGCGAAGCCGAGGTTCGCGTACGCCTGACCGACGCTCGGATCGAGCGCGAGCGCGGCCTCGAGCGGCGCGATCGCGGCGGCGGGCTTGCCGGCGCTGAGCAGCGAGAAGCCGAGGTTGTTGCGGTAGTCGGCGACGCCGGGCGCGAGCTTCGTCGCGCGGAGGTGGTGCGGCAGCGCGAGCTTGTGGCGCGCGGTCAGGTCGAGCAGGATCGCGAGCGCCGCGTGGGCATCGGCGCGCCGCTCGTCGAGCGCGAGCGCGGCCCTGAGCTGCGCCTCGGCCTGCGGGAACAGGCCCGCGTCGCGCAGCACGCTGCCGTACAGCACGCGGGCCCGGACGTTCTTCGGCTGCTCCGCGATGATCTTCTGCAGCAGCGGCAGCGCGGCCTCGCGCGCGCCCTTGGCGACGTACAGCTCGGCGAGCTCGCTGCGGAGCGACTCGCTCTCCTTCGCGATCTGCTTGTGGTGCTTGTTGGCGGCGCCGCAGCCGATGACGAGCAGGACCGCGAGGCAGGTGGGGACGACTGTTCCTCGAAAACCGCGCATGGGAGGACCTAGTGCAACGCCCGCACCAGCTGCAGCGCAGCCGGGCCGAGGATGATCAGCATCGCGGCGGGGAGCAGGCACGCCGCGAGCGGGAGGGTCATCTGCGCCGCGAGCTTGCCGGCGCGCTCCTCGAGCATGCCCATGCGGGCGCGCCGTGACGACGCGGCGAACTCGCGCAGCGTGTTGCCGATCGGGGCGCCGAGGCCGTGGGCCTGCCCGAGGACGCCGCACAGGGCGGAGAGGTCGTCGAGGCCGACCCGGCGCGACAGCCGGCGCAGGCCATCGGCGAGCGGCACGCCGGCCTCGAGCTCGCGCGCCGTGACGTTCAGCTCGGCGGCCAGCACCGGCGACGTCGGCGCGATCTCGCGGGCGACCCGCGCGAGCGCCCGCTCGAGCGAGAGGCTGGCATCGACGCAGGTCGTCAGCAGGTCGATGGCGCCCGGCAGGGCCGCGGCGACGGCCTCGCGGCGGTCGGCGGCCTTGAGGTCGAGCACCTTGCGGGGGCCGACAAGCCCGAGGACGAGCGACCCCATCGCGACCATGAAACCAGTGAAGCCGCCCATACCAAACGCGGCGAGCATCGCGAGCGCCATCCCGAGGACGACCGCGAGCACCCGCTCCTCGCAGAACCGGTCGATCGCCTCGCGCGAGCGGCGCCCGGCCATGAGGAGGCTGGTCTCGAGCTGGTGGAGCTCCTCGGCGGCGGTCGGGCGCAGGTACACGGCGACCGGTCCGACGATCCGGCGCCACAGGGCGACCTGCTGGTCGTCCTGCGCGTCGGCGTCATCGGTCGGCGCCGCGCGGCGGAGCTTGACCCAGGTGGCGAGGCCGGCGATCGACGCGAGTGACGCGCAGCCGGCGGAGACGACGTTGAGCGTGGAGGCGTCCATGGTGGCTCCTAGGTCATCGGCCGCACGAGGCGGCGGGTCCAGGCGATGCCGCCGAGCCACAGCGCGACCGCGACGAGCAGGATCATCCGCCCCCCGGAGTCGTGCAGCAGCGTGCCGGCGTAGTTGGGATCGCTCGCCATCGCGAGCACGAAGAAGCCGACCGGCATGAGCGCGAGCATGCGCGCGCTCTGGCGGCCCTCGGCGGTCAGGGCGCGGAGGCGCACCTGGTAGCCCGAGCGAGCGCGGGCGTTCTCGACGATCCGGTCGATGACCTGGATCAGATTGCCGCCGGTCTCCTGGAGCACCGCCACCGCGACGACGAACGTCTCGACGGCCGCGCACCCGGGCAGCCGCTCGCCCATCGCCTGGAGCACCTCGGCGATCGGACGGCCGAGCTGGTGCTGCTCGTGCGCGTGGCGCAGCTCGTGGCACAGCGGCGCGGGCGTCTCCTGCGAGGCGAGCTGGAGCGCGCCGGGGAGCGCGTGACCCGCGCGCAGCGCGAGCGCCATGATCTCGAGCGCCTGGGGCATCTGCTCGTCGCACTGCGCGAGCCGGCGCGCGCGAGCGCGCCGCACGACGAACCACATCGCCGAGCACGCGAGCAGCGCGAGCATCACGCTCATCGTGCCCGAGCCCAGAGCGAGCCCGGCGACGAGCCCGAGCAGTGCCGCGATGGCGAGGCGCGCGACGAGGTCGCCCGCCGTCCAGCCGAGGCCGCTCTCCGCGAGCCAGCGCCCGAGGCCGGTCGCCTCCTCGGACATGAGCTCGTCCTGGTTCGTCTTGCGCTCGCCGAGGCGGCGGCGCAGCGTCTCCGAGGCGCGCAGCCGGCGGGCGTTCCACAGCAGGAACGCGGCGAGGAACAGCGCGAGCACGCCGGTGAAGGCGAGCGGGGCCACGGCGGTCGGGTTCATCGGCCGACCTCGCCGCTCGCCGCGCCCTTGATCACGCCCGCGGTGCGGAAGCGCTCGCCGAGCAGCGACTGCGCCTTCTGCACGTGGCGACCGATGATCGCCCCGTCCGACGACACGCCGCTGCGCTCGAAGGAGAACAGCGTGTGCGTCGACAGCCGCGCGCCCTCGGCACCCGCGACCTCGGCGATCGAGGTGACGCGGCGCTTGCCGTCCTGCATGCGCGCGACCTGCACGACGATGTGCACGCTGCGCGCGATCATCTGCGCCATGGTGTTCTCCGCGAGCGGCGTGCCGCTCATGCCGAGCATGGTCATGAGGCGGCTCATCGCGTCGTCGGGGCTGTTCGCGTGGACGGTCGCCATCGAGCCGTCGTGGCCGGTGTTCATGGCCTGGAGCATGTCGATGACCTCGGCGCCGCGGACCTCACCGACGATGATGCGGTCGGGCCGCATGCGCAGCGCGTTTTTCACGAGGTCGCGGATCGACACCGCGCCCTTCCCTTCGAGGTTCGCCGGGCGCGCCTCGAGGCGAACCACGTGCGGCTGCTGCATGCGCAGCTCCGCGGCGTCCTCGGCGGTGATGATGCGCTCGCGCTTCGAGATGAAGCTCGAGAGGAGGTTCAGGAGCGTGGTCTTGCCGGCGCCGGTGCCGCCCGACACGACGATCGAGCAGCGCGCGCGCACCGCGAGGTGCAGGTACGCCAGCATGTCGGGCGACAGCGCGCCGCTGCGCACGAGGTCGTCGCCGGTCAGCGCCTTCTGCGAGAACCGCCGGATCGACAGCGCGGAGCCGTCGATCGCGAGCGGCGGGATCACGGCGTTGATGCGGCTGCCGTCGGGGAGGCGCGCGTCGACCATCGGCGAGCTCTCGTCGATGCGGCGGCCGATCCGCGCGACCATGCGCTGGATCGTGTGCAGCAGGTGCCGGTCGTCGCGGAACCGGACGTCGGTGAGCATCAGCTTGCCCTCGCGCTCCACGAACACGCGGTCCGGGCCGTTGACGAGCACGTCCGAGACCGTCGGATCGGCCAGCAGCACCTCGAGCGGACCGTGGCCGGTCAGCTCGTCGAGCACCTGGTCGACGAGCGCGCCGAGCTCGCCCGACGACACCGCGACGCCCTCGGCGAGCACCAGCTGCTCGAGGATCGAGCGCAGGCGGGCGCGCAGCTCCTCGGGGTCGAGCTGGCTGACCGCCGCGAGGTCGAGGCGATCGAGGATCTTATTGTGCAACCGCGAGGCGATCGACGCGAGGTCCTCCTTCGCATCGCCGTAGCCGGCGCCGTGGGCGCCGTTGTCGCGGCGGAGCTTGGACGCGAAGCGCGAGAGCTGCATCACACGCCTCCCTTCTTGAGCCAGCCGAACAGACCGCGCCGGGGCTCGGACGCGCGCGGCGCCTCCTTGACCTTGCACAGCGCGGCGACCTCCGCGAGGTCGTTCGCGATCGGCCGGCTGCGCGCCACGTCGACGAGCAGCGCGCCCGCATCGAGCGCCTCGGCGACGCGGCCGTCCTCGCGCACGCGCGCGGCGATCTTCATGCCGAGCGCGCGCTCGATGGCGGCATCGTCGACCACGGCGCGGCGGACCGCGCGATTCACGACGAGCGAGCACCGCGCATCCGCGATGCCGAGCCGGCCGAGCAGCGAGAGAGCGCGCGCCGCTCGGCGCACCGAGGGGACGTCCTGCGTGACGACGACGAGGATGCGCGTCGCCTGCTCGAGCGCGGCGAGCGAGACATCGCCGAAGTCGCGCACGCCATCGACGACCACGTGGTCGAAGTGACCGCGCAGCGTGTCGAGGAGCAGCGGCAGCCGGGCCGGCAGCGCGGGGTCGAGGTCGTCGACGTGACCGGCCTGGGTCAGCGCGCACACCCCCGACCCGTGCTGCACGAGGCGGCGGCGCAGCGAGGCGGCGTCGAGCGCGTGCGCCTCGCGGGCGACCGCGGACAGCGACGTCTGCGGCTCGAGATCGAGCGCCACGCACACGTCCCCGAGCTGGAGCTCGAGGTCGACGAGGCACACGCTCTTGCCGCCGCGCGCGAGCATCGCGGCGGTGTTGATCGCGAGCGTCGTCGAGCCGGCACCACCGCGGCAGCCGAACACCACGGTGAGCTCGCCGCGCGCGGCGACCGGCGCGGAGACCGGCTGCTCGGGCGGCGTCGCCCGCGGCGCGCGCGGCAGCTGCTCGATCACCGAGCACTCCTCGATCACCGGCACGAACTTCTGCTGCACCGGAGCCGGCGGCGGCTTCGGCGCCGCGACCGGTGCGGTCGTGGCCGCGACCGGCGCGCGGTACGACACCGTCGGCATCACGGTCTCGGTCGGCAGGAACGCGGGGAGCCTTCTGGGCGCGCTGCCCTTCTTCTGGTCGACGCGCGTCGCCGGCTCGTCCTGGTAGTCGTCGCGGAGGGTGCGGTGCGGGTGGGCCATGGGATTGTCCTCAGCGCTTGAAGCCAACGGCACCGGCGGGCGAGCCGCCGCGCTGGCTCTCGGCGCGGCCGAGAAAGAACAGTTCGAGGTCACCGGGGTCGACGAGCGTCTTCTCGCCGGGGAGCGGCGGCTTCGCGTCGAGCGGCTGCACGGTGTGTGCCGTGACGACGACGAGCAGCTCGGTCTCCTGGCGGCGGTACGCGCTCGAGCGGAACAGCGCGCCGAGCACCGGGATCGAGCCGAGCAGCGGCACCTTGTCGACCGTCGAGCGGACCTCGTCGGAGATCAGGCCGGCGATCACGAACGACTGGCCGTCGACCAGGCGGACCGTGGTCTGGGAGTGGCGCTCGCGCAGGCCGGGGACCTGGGTCGAGGCGATGCGGACGCCGATCGACTGGTCGATATCGGAGACGGTGACGCCGAGGTCGAGCGTGATGTCCTTGCCCGACACGGTGGGCGTCATCACGAGCTGGATGCCGAACTTGCGGTACTCGACGCCGAGCTGGCCGAGCGCCTGCGGCAGCGGGACCGGGAACTCGCCGCCGGCGAGGAACGACGCGCTCTTGCCGCTCATCGCGACCAGCGTCGGCTCCGCGAGCGTGCGGGCGTAGCCCTTCGACGAGAGCAGCGACAGCGCGGCCGAGAACGGGAACCCGCCGAGCGTGGAGCTGAACACGAAGCCGAACGCGCCGCCGATCGGGCCCGAGATGAGGGGCGCACCGGCCGCGTCGTGGTTCAGGTTGCCGATCGCGCCGTTCGACGGATCCGGCGAGACGTTGTTCAGGTCGGTGCCCGGCGACAGCATGCCGGCGGAGAAGCCCTTGCCGCTCGAGTACGACTTCTTGCTAAAGAAGTTGAAGCCGATCTCGCGGAGGCTCGAGCGCGAGACCTCGGCGAACGAGACCTCGAGCTGCACCTGCTGCGCGCCCGCGAGCCGCAGCGCGTTGACGAGCGTCGGGTCGCCACCCTCGTACACGCCGGCGGCGATGCCACCGACGATCTTCTCGGCGCGCTCGAGGTCCTCGGCGTTCGCGACCTCGCCCGAGAGGATCACGGCGCGGCCGGCGTGCGCGACCTCGAGGTTCTTGCCGGTCGGCAGCGCGCGGCGCAGCGCGTCGCGCATCTCGGTGACCGGCCAGCCGACGTCGATCGCGACGACCTTCGCCTCGCCACCGACCCACACCGTGGCGGTCGTGCGGCCCGGGCGGAGGCCGGAGATCAGGAGCTGGTCGGGGTCGAACGCCGTGACCGACGCGACGTGAGCGTCGCCCACGGCCACGCGCGACACCTGCTTGCCCATCCGCACGTAGCTCGAGCTACCCACGGTGACGGCGACCGTGCGGTCGGCCTTCGCCGCCTCGGGCGCTTCCTGCGCCGACGCGACACGGGGCGCGGCGACCGACGTCGCCGCGAGCACCAGGACGAGAGCGAGCTTACTTCGCATTGAGCACCTCGATCGCGCCGCCCGACGAGGACGACTTGCTGGGGACGTCGGCCTTGTCGGACGCGACGAGCTGGATGGGGCGGTTCTTGCGCTTCACGGTCGGCACGGTGCCCTTCGGCGCGGCGTCGGCGGGCGCGGCCGCGACGGCGCCTGCCTCGTCGGTCGGAGCGAACGCGGAGAACGCCTCGGGCTTCGCCCCCGTGGTCTCGACGATGGCATCGTCCGTCGCGTTGCGCAGGACGATGTCGATGCGGCCCTCGGAGCGCGCGACCGCCAGGATCTCGGCGTCCTCGGGCGTCACCTCGAGCGTCACGAACGTGCCGCGGTCGGCGGTCTTGTCGAGGCCCTCCTCCGTCCGCGCGACGCGGCGGGTCGCCACGTCGGTGTCCAGGCCGACCGACAGCACGCGCGCGGCCTGCACGGCGATCTTCGCCGACGGGCCGCGGCCCATCGGATCGCGCATGGTCGCGACGATGTCGACCGCCGCGCCCGGGTACAGCAGGCCGGTGTAGCCGGCGGCGTCATCGACCGCGACGGCGATCGCGCGCATGCGCGGCTGCAGCATGCTCGCGATGCCGGTGCCCTGGCGGCTCGACGACAGCCGCGCCGCGACGACCGGCTCGCCGGCGAGGATGCCGACGGTCGGCGTCGCGTGCGGCGCGGAGGCGAGCACCTGCTCGACCGTCGCGAACGAGCCGGCGGGAATCGCGTCCTCGGGCCACTCGCGGACCACGAGCACCTCGCGCGTCAGCGGCTGACCCGCCTTGAGCTCCGCGCTCGCGACCACCACCGGCGCGACGCGCGTGCCGGAGTAGCTGGACTTCATCGTGTTGCCGAGCGTGAACGCGGCGAGCGCCGCGCAGCCGAGGGCAATCGCGAGGAACCCGAGCGCGCCGAGACGGGACGCACCTGTCTTGACAGAGGAACGCATGGAACGCCTTTCGTTGCGGTTCAGTACGGCATCGAGGCGCGCACCGAGATCTCGGAGGTCCCGAGGAAGCTCAGGAGCTGGCCGCCGATGCCCGTGTTGACGGTGCAGCGTGCGTTGACGTCGACGCGGTTGACGCCGAAGGCGTCGCGCGCGCTCGACGAGGTCACGTTGAGGTTCTCGCACCCCGTGCTCGGGCCGAGGCGATCCTGGATCGCCGTGCGGATCACCGCAGGGTTGGGATTTCGAGCGATCGCGGCGAGCCGGGTCGCGTGGTTGGTCGCGTCCCCGAGCTGGTGCCGCGTCTTCAGGACCAGACCGAAGTGGATGCCCGCCATGATGACGAGCACGAGCAGCGGGATGCCCATCGCGAGCTCGACCGAGATCGCGCCCCGCTGGGGACGACGGCGACGGCCACGGGTGCGGCTCACGACAGCACCCCGAACCACGCGAGCGTGCAGCCCACGGCGAGCGGCACGGCGAGGGGGACGACGAGGCCGCGGTCGCGGCGCGGACCGACCGGCGCGCTGACCGTCACGATCGACGCCTTCAGGTTGCCGAGCACGTCGCGGCCGATGCCGCCCTTGACCGCCATCGCGACGGCGAGCAGGCCACCGAGGCCGATGCCGGCGAGGCCGCCGAGCAGCGCGCCCCACGGGCCGAGCCACGCGCCGAATGCGGCGAGGACCTTGACGTCCGCGCCACCGACCCAGCGTGCAGCGAAGGGAATGATCAGGAGCGCGAAGCCGACACCCGCCCCCGCGAGTCCATCGAGCGACAGCCCCTGGTACACCAGCCCACCCGCGAGGATGACGAGCACGAGCTCGTTCTTGATCCGCCGCGTGAGCAGATCGCTCCCCGCCGCGAGCAGCGCGAGCGCGATGAACGCGACGCCGATCACCCCTGCCTCCGCGTCGCCGCGACGTAGAGCAGGAGGACGAGCTGCCCCGTGAGAGCGAGCACGACCGGGTTGGTGAAGGTGAACATGGTGTTGGTTAGCGGTGAGGTATCGACTAGGTGCTCGAGCGGATGCGGCTGCCGGCGCGACCGAACATCGACGAGATCTCGTCGCGGAACGCGACGAGCGCGACGATGAGCGCGATCGCGATCACCGCGGTGATGAGTCCGTACTCGACGGCAGTGCCCGCCTCTTCGTCGTCGGCCAGGCGCTTGATCAGGTTCGTCATCGAAGTTCCCTCCATTGGTGTTGCGTGATGAGAGCGAGTTCGCGCAGTGCGACTCGCGTGCCGACGCGCGACGCACGCGAAGTCCGCGAAGCGCGCGGAGTTCGATCTCCGGAGAGGTCTGTCGTCACCTCGGAACGCCTGACCCCACCAGGTTCTGCAGACCTAAGCGTATGCCTTGTGGTCGAGACTACGAATCGGCTACTCCGTCCCCCATGGGAGTCACCGGAGTCGCGCACGTCGAATGTCCCGCCTGCGGCCGCGCGCAGGACGTGACGCTCGTGCAAAGCATCAACGCGCGCAACGAGATCGAGGCGAAGCGCGCGCTCCTCGCCGGCGAGCTCAACGCGCTCGCGTGCGCGTGCGGCCGCACCACGCCGCTGTTCACGACGATGCTGTTCGTCGATCCGGACGCCGACCTCTATGTCCGCGTGTGCCCCGACGGCGAGGCACAGATCGCCGAGGCGGTCACCCTGTTCCGCGCCTCGGGCGCGACCGGCCGGCTGCGCGTCGTGCCCTCGCCGAACGCGCTGCGCGAGAAGGTCAAGATCATCGATGCCGGGCTCGACGACTGGGCGATCGAGCTCCTCAAGGTCATCCTGCTCGCGACGATCGGTGACCTCGAGCGCATCATGCTGTTCGATCGCGTCGACCACGAGGCGGGCGTGCTGCACTGGGTCCTGTTCGACGAGACCAACACCCAGCCGCGTCCCCACCAGAGCCCGCTCGCCGCCTACGCGCGCATCGTGGCCACGGCGAAGGCGCCACCCGCGACCGAGATGCAGATCGATCGCGCGTGGGCCGTCTCCGCCGCGCAGGCCCTCGTCAGCGGCGCCAACTGAGCTCGCTCGTCGCGGCGGATCCGCTGGAGCCGACCCGCGTGCGGCCCGCGGAACCGTGGTGGTACCATCACCCGAATGGCGAAGCTGCTGTTGGCGTTCATCGCGTGTGTTCTCGCGATGACGCCGACCGCATCGGCCGACGCGAATCCGCAGTGGATCATCCTCAAGGTCCGCCGCGTGCAGGTCGCGCCCGAGCGCGCGGACCGCACGCCGTGGGACGCCGCGACCGACCGCGGGCGCACCGGCTGCCATGCCCGCGGAGCGGTGGTGAGCCCGTCCGAAGGACTCCCGACCTTCCTCTGTCTCGGTGCCACGAAGCAGCGCGACCGCGACGCGAGCGCGCCCGATCTGTTCGTCGAGGTCAGCTTCGGCGACACGAAGTTCCGGACGACCGTCGCTCCCGACACGCTCAACGAGGCCTTCGACTTTCCGATCGCCGTCCCGCTCGAGGCGGTCCCCGCAGCCGGCGCCGAGCTCCGGGTGCTCGACCTCGACGACGACATCAACGGCGGCGAGCTCGTGGGGGCCGTCCGCGTCAAGCCGCAGCAGCTTCGCGATGCCCTCACCGGCAGCCCGCTGCTGAACCTCGCTGCGGACCGCGTGGAGAAGCTCCACGTCGAGGTCCGGCGCTACGACGAGCCGAAGGCCCTCCCCCCGTTCAAGTTCGCGGTGAACCAGAACCCGGTGGCCACGGCGAGCTACGTGCGCGCCGGCGAGCTGGTCACCATCGAAGCCAGGGGGACCTACGGCGTTCGCGGCACCAAGGAGCAGATCGGCCCGAACGGGTACCGCGCCGGCGCGGCGAACCCGAACAACCGCCGCGAGTTCGAGACGGCGAACCACGGCGGTGCGCTCGCCTATATCGGTTCGCCGACCGAGCTCCACGCCTCGCTGCTCGTCGGTCCGTGCATGTACGCGATCGCGCCGGTTCCGGGACAGCTTCACGTCGGCGTGAATGACAAGGAGATCCGGAACAACCGCGGCGCCGTCGAGTTCACCACCAAGGTCTCGCTGCCGACGGTCGCGCAGTGGCGCATGGGCGGCAGCCTCACGTGCGCGAAGCCCGACACCACCTCGTCGCCGCTGACACGCGAGCTGGTCCTCGCCAGGATCGAGACGGCGTACCTCGCGAGCATCCGGCTCTGTTACAAGGACTACCTGCGCAGGAACCCCAACGCCCGCGGCAAGGTGACGCTCTCGCTCACCGTCGATGGGACCGGCCGGACGATCCAAGGCGACGCGCAGGGCTTCTCGCGCGACGTCGACATCTGCATCAACAAGCTGATGCCGAGCTGGAAGTTCCAGATCCCGCGCGACGGCGAGGGGAAGCCGACGACCAGCTCGTTCGCCGTCCCGCTGCTGCTGCAGCCGTGACCACCACCTCAGTTGTTCGGCAGCGCGTAGCCGAGCAAGCCGACCGTCGCGTAGGCCTCGCAGCCCGGATCGGTCGAGATCATGTGGTCGCCGCCGCCGGTCGAGGTACAGGAGTACAGCGGGACCGTGCCCGCGACCTGCGAGGTGTAGATCCAGCCGACGGGGCCCATCGGTTGATCGGTGCCACAGGTCTGGTCCAGCGTGAGCAGGTTGTGCGAGCCCCTGGCGCACTCGAACAGCAGCACGGTGCCGGGCTGGCGCTCGCGATGCAGCTTCCACCCGGCGCCTTCCTGGCTGAAGCCCGACGGCAGGAGTCGCGAGGACGCCCAGTGACCCGAGCCTGGCTTGTTGCCGCGCTTCAGGATCGTGTACGGAAGCGCCTCGAAGCCGCAGTCGTAGGACCCCGGCTTGTTCATCGCGATCCAGCGGAACCAGGACGGCTTGAACGTGTTGTTCTCGCGCACGAGGCCCATGGCCGCACCGTTCTCGAGCGCGCCGAAGTCCTTGTAGCGGTAGAGGATGAAGCTCGTGATGTTCGGCGTCGCGAGGACGTTCCGGTGAGCGTTGCAGAGGCCCGTGTCCTGGAGGGCCTCGCTCGAGCCAGCGCCCGAGTTGATGCCCTGCTCGGTGAGCTGGACCTCCCAGGCATGTGGCCGCGTCGGAAACCTGGCCATCAGGTGCCCGACGATCACGCCGACGTTGCCGAAGGTCACCAGCGGGAGATCGGTCGCATCGAAGTGCGGCAACGACCAGCCCTTCGGGTACGGATGGAAGGCCACGATCCACTGCCGATTGCCCGCCAGTGGCGCGAAGCCGTCGATGAACTCCTCGGCGCCGATCAGCGGCCAGTTGGTGTTCAGGTTGGTCAGACTCGTGTCGAAGTTCTGGTCGAAGGGAACGAGCACCTTCGCGTCCGACTGGAATGACTTGATGCGATCGTAGGCAGCGTTGAAGTTGGCCGCATAGATCTGGATCCAGGTCGTCTTGTTGCACGGCGTGATGCCGCCGCCGGTGGCGTTCTGGCCGCACCCCACGTCGAACCAGATGTTCTGGTTGATCTCGTTATGGATGATGAAGTCGGCGATGCGCCCGTTCGAGCCGCCGTTGTAGCGGCGAGCGAGCATCCCCGCGAAGCGCGCGAATTCGTCGGCGTTGCGCGGCGCGCAGAAGTTCTGGAACCACGGGTCCGCCGTGTACGGCGAGCAGCCCGCGATGCGCGCCCACGCCGGCACGCCCCAGATCGCGGCGGAGACGACCACGCCCCGGCTCGTCCAGTCCTTGATGGCGGTGTCGGTGGCCGAGTCGATGCGATAGCAGAAGCCGTCGTACTCCTGCTCGCCGCCGCCGCACGGCGCGGACTTCCGGCTCGGCTCCCAGACATACCAGGGCAGGTCCAGCTTGACCCGCCGCGTCCTGTGACCGGCGATCGTCGCGCGATCGCCGCTGTCGGGCGTGATTCCCTTGACCGCGTAGCTGTCCAGCACCGGATATGGTGGACCGACCAGGACGGCGGCATCCGGGGGGATGCTCGCGTCCGCAGGCAGGCCGGCGTCGGGCGGGACGCTGGCGTCGGGACCGGTGCTCGCATCGGCGCCGCCGCCCGCGTCGCTGCCCTCGGCGTCGCCGCCAGCGGCGTCCGCGACCGGGTTGTCTCCTCCATCGCCGACCGGGTTCCGCTTGGCGACCGAGCAGCCGAAGCCGCTGGCCAGGCCCAGGAGTGCAGCCAGCATGGCGATGAGGTGGCGCATGACTGTCCTTTGTGATGACCGAGCCCGGCCGGCTCCGGATCCGCGCGATCGCGGCGCCGGCGTCGACGGGTGGCACGATAGTCGAGGCCGCCGGCGCGCTTCTTACATCGTCTTTCGCGGCGAACCGCGGTCCGATCGGCGGCTACAAGCCGGCTTCGAGCTGGACCCGCACCATGTCCGTACCGTCGGCGATCCCGTCCTCCCCCCACAGCCGGAACACGTCGCCCTGCAGCTTGAACACGTGCTGCGCGAAGTAGTAGCTGAGGCCAACGCCGACCTCGTGTCGCTCCGGGAGACTCGTCTTGCTACCCGTCGGCCGGATGTCGCCGTAGCGCGCGCTCACTTCGACCGAGCTCTGCGGCAAGAGGTAGCCGGCCTGCGCGAAGTATCCGAGGCCGGTTCGTGCGTCCTCCACGGGAATCGGCACTCCCATGTCGTCGACCGCGTCTCCACCTTTGCGCTTGGCCTCGCGCAGGAAGAACTCGCCGGTGAACGAGAAGCCATACGCCTTCAGCAGCACATCGGCCTCGATCGCGTGGAACGAGGTGAGCCCCGCGTCCGCGGGCGCGCTGCCGAGCGGCCCTTGCTCGCGTGGGCTGTCCTTCACGTACGCGTACGAAGCGCCGATGGCCACACGGGGAGCGGTACGCTCGAAGTCACCTTCGACGTAGTCCTGGAAGTTGCCCGTCGGCAGCACTTCGACACGTGCGAGGTAGATGTGGTTGAGCTTGCGCAGCTCGAACGCGTTACGGCCCTCGCCGGGGTAGAACCCGAGGTTGTAGTGGAAGCGACCGTCGAGGAGACTCGTGGAGCGGAGATCGAAGCCCACGTCGCGATCGAGGTTGAACTCGGACTGCACGATCGAGCGGTCGACCATCTGCAGCGAGCCCGAGGACACCACGCGCTGGCGGCTGAACGGAACCTTGTACTGCCCGACGACCAGCGTCGCCGCCTTCAGCTTGTCGAAGGTCATGTTCCAGTCGAGGAGCGGCGCGGTGCCGACGAAGGATCCGCGCATCGCGTCGTCGCGCGGCGAGATCGCGATCTCGGTCTTGTACTTCGTGTGCTTGCCGAACATGTGCCCCTGGAACGCCAGGCGTGCGCGTCGGATCTGCGCGCCGGTCAGCACGTCCCCACCCGCGGCATGCTCCGCCTCGAACGTGCCCAGGGCCTGACCGCGGATCTTCGTGTTGATCTCGAACTGGCCGTCGTCGCTCGCGAACGTGACTCCCTTGCCCGGCCGAAACGCCATGGTCGGCTTGATCGGGTGCGGCTTCATCCGCTCGATCTCCCAGGCAGGCACGAGGGGTGACGGCGCCTCGTCGGTCTTCGCCTTCGGCGCGGCGATGGGCACCGCGGCAGGCTCGACCGGCGGTCGAGCATCCAGTGGCGGCGTCACCGGAGTGGGCTCGGGAGCAGCAGGCGGGACCGGCGCGGGTACCTGTGGCTCCTGCGGGGCTCCCGGCTGGTCGGGCGCGGGCTGCGCGAACGCGCTCGAGCAAGCTACCGACAGCACGGTCGCGGCGACGAGGTTCTTGGCGTGCATTTGCGTCTGGTATCAGGGACTCCTGTGACAACACGGCGACGACCACGTGACGCATGACAGGCTGGTCGCGCGATCGTCGCGAGCCGGCCACGTGCACGAACGAAACGGTGCGCGTCGGGGAGATCTCGCAGCGGGATCGACACAAAGGTTACGGCTCTGCCCCCGACCTGTCACACAGGACTCGTATCCCCTGAGCGAGATGAAACGCAGCTCGCACGTGGCCGTCCTCCTGGTAGGAGCTTCCTTCGCGACGGCGTACGCCCAGCCCGCCGCCCCGGCGGCGGGGTCGCCGCCCACCGACACAACGCCGACGACGACACCGGCGCCGCCGCCGCCGCCGCCGCCGCCGCCATCACCGATGCCCGCGCCCCCCCCGGCGATGCCGGTCGAGCCCACCGTCCCGGTCGCACCGCCGAAGCCGGAAGAGGCGCCCGTCGCGAAGAAAGAAGAGAAGAAGGAAGACAAGAAGGAAGAGAAGAAGACGCCCTGGTACGAGAAGATCAACCTGCGCGGCTACACCCAGATTCGCTACAACCGACTGCCGAGCGCCTGGGAGAACGAGGACTACATCAATCGCCAGGGCGATCGCTCGATCGGCAAGGGCGGCGGCTTTCTGATCCGGCGCGCGCGACTGGTCCTCTCCGGTGACGTCCACGATCACGTCGCGATCTACTTGCAGCCGGACATGGCGTCGTCGATCGGCGATCAGGGCGGCGTCGCGATCCTCCGCGACTGGTACGCGGATCTGTACTTCGACAAGGCCAAGGAGTTCCGCGTCCGCGTCGGCCAATCGAAGGTGCCGTTTGGCTTCGAGAACCTCCAGTCGAGCCAGAATCGCTTGCCGCTCGATCGCAACGACGCGCTCAACAGCGCGGTCCGCGACGAGCGCGACCTCGGCGCGTTCTTCTACTGGACGCCGCCGAAGTACCGCAAGCTGTTCAAGCGATTCGTCGACGAGAACCTCAAGGGCTCGGGCGACTACGGCATCGTCGGGTTCGGCCTCTACAACGGCCAGACCGCGAATCAACCCTCCGACGAGGGCACGCCGCACGTGATCGGTCGCGTCAGCGTTCCGTTCAACATCGGCAAGCAGTGGTTCGAGATCGGCGGCGGCGGCTACTACGGCAAGTACACCCTGACGCTGCAGCAGCGCACGGACAAGACCTACTCGATCGAAGGCACCGACCCCGGCACGCTGAGCGCGCCGATCACCGACGCCCGCGCGTTCGGCACGATCGTCGTGTACCCGCAGCCCTTCGGCCTCCTCGCCGAGTACAACTTCGGCCGCGGTCCGATGCAGGGTCGCAGTACCGAGACGCTGATCGGCAGCAGGTGGCTGCACGGCGGCTTCGCCACGCTGTTCTACAAGCTCGACAAGGTCGGCGGCCTGCACGCGCTGCTGCCGTACGTGCGCGGCACGTACTACAACGGTGGCAAGAAGTTCGTCACGAACGCGCCGCACTACGTCGTCAAGGAGGTCGAGGTCGGCCTCGAGACGCAGATCTTCAAGGCGCTCGAGGTCGTGCTCGCCTACCAGATGGGACGCCGCACCTCGGACTCGCACCCGCACAACGAAGAGTACGGTCACGTCACGCGCGTCCAGGTGCAGTTCAACTACTGACTCAGAGGGTCACGGTCACCTGCGTGTACACGTACGGGGCCGGCGCGGTGGCAGTCGTCGGGGCCTGGTTCGCGAACTGGCCGGGTCGCAGGTAGGCGGCGCCCGCCTCGATGTTGAGGTTCTTGGCGAACGGCGTCCAGCTCACCATCGCCTCGACGAACTCCCCGACGAAGCTGCCCGACTCGCCCACCGTATCGCGCACGCCGGCGGGCACCCAGGCATCGCGCGGCGACGCGAGCCAGAACATGCGATAGCTCGCGAACGCCTTGAGCGAGGGCATCGGCTCGACGAGGATGCGCACGCCGGGTGACTGGATGTTGCTGCGGTTGAACGCACCGAAGATGCCGGTCGGTCCAAACTCGAAGCGGCGTGCTCCGAACAGCGGATCGAAGCGCTGCGCCACATCATCGGCCGGATCGCGGTCGCCGCTCGCGTAGTCGTGCTGGAGCACGAAGCGTGGCTTCCCCACCGTGTTCGCGCTGACTCCGATCTCGGCGTGCGAGGACCAGGCACGGTGCTTCAGATCGGTCGTGTCCATCATCATCGTCGTCGCCCGCGAGGTCCCGACCTGCGGCATCAGCTCGACGTCGAAGTCGACCGCTCCGGTCGCGGGCTTGCGAAACACCCGCGCACCGACGGTCACGAGCTGGCGGTCGCGCGACAGGACGTCCCCATCGCGCTCGTGGAACCCCACGACGTAGAGCTCGAGCTGTGCACCTTGCACGAGGCTCGGAGAGGCGTATTCGAGCGCCCACAGGAGCGAGTCGGTGTTCTCCTCGTCGACCTCGATCTCGTTGTCGTGGAGCGCGTCGACGTCGGACGGAAGGCGTTCGACAGGCATCGCAGCGAAGGCGCGGGCGACGTGGTGGCTCGGGCTCGTCCACGTCGCGTCCAGGCCGGTAAAGCCGTTGATCGTGTTCCGGAACCTGTTGCGCGCGACAACGCGGCGCGTACCCAGATCGATCGTGATCCTCCCTGCTCTGACCTCCACGCGATCTCGTCCCGCGAGCACGTCGGACGCGGCGACGGCGACGTAGGCCTGCAGGATCTCCAGCGCATCGACGTGGGTCGTGTTGAGCGGCGTGTCATTCGACGCGTACGTGCGCGCGTCCTCGATCTCGATTCCACCGCGGACGACCTCGCTGCCCGCCTCCGCGGACACCAGCGTACGGAGCGCGAACGCCCGCGTGTCGTGGTTCGCCATCGCGCGGAAGTCGTTCGCGAGGTACTCGAGACGCGCCTGGTGCTCGATGCCGAGCTTCAGCCAGTGCGGCGCGCCGAGGCTCTTCCCGAGGCGCCAGGGCTTCGGTGCTGCCTTCGTGGCCACCGGAGCGGGGTCTGCGGGTTGCGCCGACGCCAGTCGAGCCGTCGCGGCAAATAGCACGACGACGCTTGCGAGCTTCACGAACACGTCACGCCGACCTGCACATCGCGCACCTTCCCCGGATGTAACACGACGTGCCCCCCGGGTTCCAAGGCGGTTCCGATGCCGTGCGAGCGCCGAAGGAGGGCGACGGGGGTGGGGAGCGCCATCCCACGTGGGGCCTCCCGTGACCCGCGTGGTGACGGACGACGCTGTCGTCCGTCACAACGATCGTGGAGGATTGGGGGATCGAACCCCAGACCCTCGGCTTGCAAAGCACTCGGGTTTCATCGCATCCAGTACTTCGCTGTCGCGGGCTCTGGTGACTAGAGTCGATTCCTCGTCGGAGAACCTTAGGCTTCGTGGTTGATCCGTCTCGCCTGTCGTGTTCCTCTTGGTGACTAATTGGTGACTAGTTTGGCAGCGCCAAGGGTCTACCAGCGAACCCTATGAACCTTCGGCTCAACGAGAAGTCACTCGATCGCGTCGCGCTTCCGGCCGGCAAGGCGCAGCTCATCGTCTGGGATGAGGAGGTGCCGGGGTTCGGCGTCGTCGTCGGCCGGCGGTTGTCGACCTTCATCGCGAACTACCGCGCCAACGGTGCGAAGCGCCGGCAGGTCATCGGGCGTCGCGGGGAGCTCCGCGAGGACGGCACGCCGTGGACGGTCATGGCTGCGCGGCAGCGCGCGAAGGAGATCCTCGGCCGCGTCGCGGGCGGACTTGATCCGAGCCTCGAGCTGCGGAAGCGCGACGGCGGCCCTACCCTGTCGGATGCGTTCGACCTGCATGTCTCGCGGATGCGCGCTGACCGCGCGTCGGCATCGAGCATCGCGACGATCACGCGCGAGCGCGACAAGTACCTCGCGAAGTGGATGGACCGTCCGCTGGAGACGATCGAGCGCTCGGAGTGCCGCGCGCTGCACGAGCAGATGTCGAAGCAGCATGGTCCGTACCTCGCGAACCGCGTGATGCGGCACATCCGCGCCGCGTGGAACACGGCGCTCAAGGAGCACGATCTTCCCGCGAACCCGACGATCGCCGTGCACTGGAACAAGGAGCGGCGCCGGCAAGAACCGATTCCGTGGGCCAACCTTCCAGAGTGGCTGAAGACCGTGAACTCGATCGAGCCGATCATCGTGAGTGGGAAGCGCATCGGGGCGCGGCCCGGCATCCGCGGCGACTACCAGGTGTTCCTCTTGCTCACCGGGCTTCGGCGGATGGATGCCGCGACGGTGCGCTGGGAGCACGTCGATCTCGAAGAAGGAAAGCTCCATCGACCGAATCCCAAGGGCGGCAAGGAACGCGCGTTCACGATCCCGCTCAGCTCGGAGTGCGTGCGCATACTCGAACGACGCCGGTCCGACAATCGCGTGGTCTTCGCCGATGGGGATGGCGGATGGGTGTTCCCTACCCGGGCGCTCAAGGAGAAGCCCTGCGCTCTGTGCGATGCCTTGGGCCAAGAGCCGCACGCAGCAGGTGCGGTCGTACACCTGATCGAAGGCAAGCAACAGCGACGGAGCAAGGGGGAGGTCAAACGGATCCTGCCCTCCCCTCACCGCCTTCGCGACACCTATACGAGTGCTCTGGTCGAAGTCGGGGGCATCTCGCCGTTCGTGATCGACGTGCTGACGAATCACCGACCGCCGCGCGGTTCGGTGACAGCGGGCTACATCGACCTTTCGATGGATCACCTTGCCGAGTGCCAGGAACGCGTCACCGAATTCTTGCTTACGAGGATGAGCCCACGGTCGACGCCAACAAAGCGAAGAAGGAAGCAGCCACAACGAGGGCACCTCCACTCAGTCTGACGGCTTTCTGTTGGTGCACCGCGTCCAAGCGAGGAACGCTGTGAGCGGGCTTGATCGCGCTGATCGAACCGTGAGCGCACATGTTAGTTTCAAGACTGGGGGCTACCACAGTGGAACTCGCGACCAAGTTGGAGGTCTTCGCAACCCGGGGAGCTAAAGCAGGGCGTGCGACACTACAGAATGCGCTCGCGGATCTCGCAGACCTAATCAGCAGCGCCTTCGAATCGAAGATCGACGACGTGAGGATCGACAAGCGCGAGGCACGGTCGATCATGGCGAAGGCGCGCGAGGGGGCGCGCCTGGTCGATGCGTCGCACATCGTGAGAACGCGGCTGTTGGGTCGGAACACCGCGTCGCAAAAGCAGGAATGGAAACTTCCGCGCAGGCGAGACTTCGACACCCTTTGCCGTTTCGTCGACGAGGTTCGCGAGTACATCGAGGGCGATCCCTTCGTGTACGTCGTCTGGGCTCAGAGCCCCGAGGAGTACCTCTACGTCGGCCACAGCCAGAACAAGAGCGGGCGCAACGACCGCTTGAACCTCGACTCGAGAGGAAAGTTGAAAGGAGCGATGGAACTCGGCTCCACGTTCACCCTGCTCTTTCCCCTTCCGATCTCGGACACCGTAGCCAAGGACGTCGAAGCAGCTATCCTCGAGCTCCTCAACGAGCAGGATCGATTCCCGCGATACAATGAGAAGTTCGAACGCGTGCCCGGTGCGCTGGGTTCGTCTCATCTCGGCCAGATCGGAGACATGCTTCGCGCGCTTGGCGACGAATTCCGTCCGGCTGCGGACGCGATGACCCAGGTCGTGAGGTGAGCCGCGAGGCGGTCAGCAACCTGGGAGTCTTTGCGGTTGACGTTGGATCCGTTCGCAAGGGTCGCCTCGCATGGGCCTCGGGGGACCGCGTCGGGCATGAGCTCGATGATCTGGTTGCGGCAGTCGCGATCCGGTTGGAGCGGGGCGAGCCAGTCGCACTCGGGTTCGAATGCCCGCTCTCGATACCGATACCCGCGATGCCGATCGCACTTGGCCGCGGGCGCACTGGCGAACCGCGTGCGTGGTCGTCAACACCAGCGGCATCTGCCCTAGCGACGGGTCTCGCTCAAGTTGTGTGGGTTCTTCGGGAGCTTCGCGTGGCCGTCCCCGCGGCGGCCGGATTTCTCGCCTTCGAAGAGTTCATCGCTGCGGATGGTGCGAGGTTGCTACTTTGGGAGGCGTGCGTGACAGGTGAAGACAAGGGGGCGTCGGATGCCGAGGATGCGCAGATCGCGGTGAGAGCCTTTGTCACCTCGCTCCCGACTCCGCCCGCGTCGATCACATCACACCACGAGCAACTCTCTCTCGCTGGGGCCGCACTACTCTGGGCAGGCTGGACGTCGGAGGTTCGAATTCTGCGAGCGCAGCCGCTGGCTATTCGCGCTCAGCGGCCCACGCGCAGCGAGCGATGATCGTCTTGAGCGTCAGTCGGCCTCGAAGCTCTGCGAGACGCCGTTGTGAAGCCTACGCAGTTCGTGCATGACGACGAGCCCGCTGCTGAGGAGTTCCGCGTCTCGCTCTGTATATGGATGCGACTTGCCACCGTGGAACAGGTTGTTGCGCACTGTCTTCAGGCAGCGAACCAGGAATGCTGCGTCGGTCTCGCGATCGCTCCGCACGCTATCCGCCCAACCGAGGGCTCCGCCCGAGACAATC
>JAEUJX010000147.1 GCA_016794545.1 Myxococcales bacterium | reverse complement strand
TGGTCCCGTGCCACCGCTCCGGCCGAACCGGCGCAGCGCGCGCTCCTCGAACGCTTCGGGCTCGGCGAGGAGACCGGGTGGGGGACGCCGGCCGAAGGCTACGAGTACCGCGAGGCGATCATCACGCCGGGCGCCTGTGTCACGGTGATCGGCGTGGCCACCGGCTCGGCGATCGAGCCCGTCGCGACGCCGTTTCGGGACGATTGGACGGCCCGGCTGCTGGTGCAGGCGCGCTGGCTCGACGGGGTGCGTGAGCCGTAACCGCGCGCGGCCCGGGGGCGTCAGAGCTTGGTGATGCGTGCCCTGGTTCCCGTCCTGCTGGTCGTCGCGTGGTCGACCCGCGCTCTCGCGGGAGTGCAGGTCGGGACCGTCGTCGACGCCGTGACCAGCGCGCCGATCGGCGGTGCGACGGTCGCCGTCGCGGGCGTCGAGACCAGCACCGACGCCGAAGGCGCGTTCGTGCTGGACACCGAGGGCACGGGCATCGTCGACGTGTTCGCGATCGCGGACGGCTACGAGCCGAAGGTCGTGCAGCTGCGGCGCGGCACGGCGTGGCGGATCGAGCTGGTGCCGGACGCCGCGATCTCGGGCGGCGAGCTGATCGTCGTCGACGCGGAGGCTCCGCCGGTCACGGAGCCGCCGCCGTACGACCTGCGCGGCGAGGAGGTCCGCGTGCTCCCCGGCTCGGGCAACGATGCGCTCAAGGCGCTCCAGAGCCTGCCCGGCACCGCGCGCGTGCCGTTCGGTCTGGGCGGCCTCGCGCTGCGAGGTGCGGCGCCGCGGGACTCCGCGGTCTATCTCGACGGGATCGAGGTCCCGATCCTGTATCACTTCGGCGGGCTCGCCTCGTTCTACCCGTCCGGCCTCCTCCGCTCGATGGAGCTCGCGCCGAGCGGGTTCTCGGCGCGCTACGGCCGCGCGCAGGGCGGCCTCGTCGAGCTGGAGTCGCGGTCCGCGCGCACCGATCGCTGGCGCGTCGGAGGCGAGGTCAGCCTCGTCGACGCGCAGGCGCGCGCCGAAGGCCCCGCCCCCGGCGGTGGAGGCTGGACGCTCGGCGTGCGGCGCTCGTACGTCGACGCGGTGCTCGCGGCCGCGCCCCTCGAGCTCACGCTCGTGCCGCGCTACTGGGATGCGCAGCTGAAGTACGAGGTGGGCGATCCGTCCCGCGGTCGCTGGAGCGCGATGGCGTTCGGCTCCTCCGACCAGCTCGAGCTCGTCACCGCGAACAGCGATCCGACGGCGCCGCGCGATCGCCTCGACTACACGTCGCGGTTCATCCGCGTGGGTGCTCGCTACCTGCGCGAGCGAGGTCCCGTGACGTTCGACGCGACCCTGGCGACCGGCGTCGACGACGTCGCGCTGTCGTTCAACGGAGAAGGCGTGCAGCGCCGCAACGTGCCGCTCACGCTGCGCGCGTCGCTGACGCGGCGCTTCGGGGACCACGGCAAGATCGCCGGCGGTCTCGACCTGCTAGGCGCGCGCTACTCGTTCGACCTCAGCGGCGACGCACCCGCGCGGCCCGGGATGCCGATGTCCACGTCGGCCGGCCAGCGCGGCGACACGCTGTGGTCCGCCGACGCGGCCGCGTGGACCGAGCTCCAGTACCCGGTCGCCGGCCGCGCGTTCGTCGTGACACCGGGGCTCCGCGCCGACAGGTTCGGGCTCTCCGACGAGTGGACGCTCGATCCGCGCCTGTCGATCGGCCACGAGCTGACACGCGACGTGATCGTCACGGAGTCGATCGGCCTGTACCACCAGCCGGTGTCGCCGGTGGATCTCGATCCGGCCTTCGGCTCGCCGAACCTGACCGCCTCGCGCGCGATCCAGACCTCCGTCGGGGTGACCGTGCGCGGCGCTCGCGGCATGGAGCTCGCCACGACGGCATACGGCCAGACCATGCGCGACCTCCCCGCCGACACCGTGAGCGGCGCGACCCCGATCGCTGCGGGTGGCAGCCGCCAGTCCGGTGGTGTCGGCGCGATCGCGACCGAGCTCGCCGACGAGCAGTTCGGGACGTACAGCTACAAGGAGAGCGTCGGTCGCGGGCGCGCGTGGGGCCTCGAGGTGCTGCTGCGCAAGCGGACCGGGTCGTGGACGGGCTGGCTCGGCTACACGTATGCGCGCTCGCTCCGGCGCGGCGATCCCGCGCGCGAGACCTCGTACTTGCCCTACGTCCTCGACCAGCCGCACCAGCTGGTCGCGCTCGCCTCCGTGCCGCTCGGCTCGCGCTGGAGGCTCGGCGCGCGGGTGCGCTACGCCTCGGGCAATCCGTACACCCCGATCGCGGGCGCGTACTTCGACGCCGACCGCCAGCGCTACCGACCGCGCGACGGCGCGCTGCTATCGTCCCGGTTGCCGGCGTTCGTGCAGCTCGACGTCCGCGTCGATCGCGAGTGGCGGCGGAGCTGGGGCGTCCTGAAGCTGTTCGTCGACGTCCAGAACGCGGCGAACCGCACGAACGCCGAGGGCGTGACCTACAACTTCGACTACACCGAGCGGTCGTACACGCGCGGGCTCCCCGTGTTCCCGTCGATCGGGCTGGAGTACATCCCGTGACGCGCGCGGCCTGGCTGATCGCCCTCGCGGCCTGCGCGGACCCGACGCCGAGCTCGCTGCTCGACGGCCCGCGCGTCCTCGCGATCGTCGCCGATCCGCCGGTCGTGGCCCCCGGCGTTCGCACCGCGCTGCTCCCGATCACGACGCTCGACGGGCAGCCGGCCGCGCCGGACAGCGTGGCGTGGCGGGCCTGTGCACCGTGGGCGGTGGTCGCCGATCCTGAGCGCGATTGCACGGACGGTGCGCTCGCGCTCGCGACCGAGCCGGGCGGCGGCACCACGCTGAGCCTCGACCTGCTGGGCGGTGCGGTCCCGACCGCCGGGACCGCGCCGGCCGACCGCGGTGACTGCGCGCCGCCCGCCATGGCGCTCACCCTCGTCGCCGAGATCCAGCTGGCCGGGCAGCGCCTGCTCGCGAAGAAGCAGCTCGCCGTCGGGCCGGCGGTCGACCGCCAGAACCCGGTCATCGAGCAGATCCTCCTCGATGGCGCGCCGGCCGCCGAGGGCGCGGCCCTGCCGGCCGGCGCGACCGTGCAGCTCGGAGCCCGCATCGCCGCGACGTCGATCGATGACGTGTGCGGCGTCGCGGAGCCCGAGCGCGAGACCGTGCGCGTGGTCGTCTATCCGGGGCGTGGTGCGGTCGCCTCCGACGACGCCTTCGAGATCACCGAGCGCGACGGTCAGCTCGTGGAGGGCTCCGTCGAGCTCACGCTGCCGGCGACCGAGCAGCGCGTCCCGCTGTGGCTGGTCGCCGTGGACGAGACCGGTGGCGCGGCCGCACGCTTCGTCGACCTCGCTTCGACAGAATCGAAGTAACGGCTCCCGCGCCGCTCCATCCAACGGAGCGAACCAAGGAGCCTACGATGAAGAACCTCGCCATCCTCGCCCTGTCCTCCGCGTTTCTGATCTCGTGCACCGATGACGATCCCGCGCCGACGCCCACGCCGACCGACGACTCGATCGCCGGGCTCGCGCAGCAGAACCCCGATCTCGCGACGCTCGTCGCGGTCGCCGATTTCGCCGGCAACGACGGCGACCTGATCGAGCTGCTCTCGTCGCCGGGCACGCTCACCGTGTTCGCGCCGACCAACGCCGCGTTCGACGCGCTCGCGGTCGAGCTCACCGGCAGCGCCGGCGCGAAGGCGACCGACCTCCTCAAGCCCGAGAACAAGCCGCTGCTCCGCGACGTGCTCGGCTACCACGTCCTCGGGAGCGAGGTGACCGCCTCGGCGATCCCGTTCGGCATGCCGATCACCGCGTCGCAGAACGCGATCTTCAAGATCGAGGCTCAGCCGCCCCGCATCATCGACGGCCGCAATCGCACCGCCGCGATCACGGCGACCGACATCGACGCGAGCAACGGCGTGATCCACGTCGTCGATCGCGTCATCCTGCCCGCCGACAAGAACCTCGTCCAGATCGCGCAGAGCGACCCGCAGTTCTCGATCCTCGTCGAGGCCGTGCTGGCCGCGGATCTCGCCGCCACGCTCTCGGCGCCCGGGCCGCTCACCGTCTTCGCGCCCACCAACGCGGCCTTCGCCGCGCTCCTCGGCGAGCTCGGCGTCACCAAGGACCAGCTCCTCGCCGACAAGCCGCTGCTCACCAAGGTGCTCGCCTACCACGTGGTCCCGGCGCGCGTGTTCAAGGCCCAGGTCGCGATCGGAGCGCCCGTCGCGACCGTGCAGACCGGGACGTTCACGATCGGCGCCGACCTCGGCGTGACCGACGCGCGCGGCCGCAAGGCGGCGATCACGGCGACCGACATCCAGTCGACGAACGGCGTCATCCACGTCGTCGACAAGGTGCTCCTGCCGGCGCCCTGATGGTCACATCGCGCGGCGCAGCGAGTAGACGCGGCTGACCGGGCGCTCGAGCTGCGACCAGTGGTTGACCGCAGTGTCGCTCCAGCAGTTCCAGACGGCGCGGATCTGGTCGGCGTCGAGCGACGAGCCATCGTCGGCGGCCCAGTCTGCGAGCTCGTCGGCGTCGTTCATCTCGAACGCCAGCGCCGACATCACGAGCACGGCGGCGTCCCACTGTTCGGGCGTGAGATCGGCGCTACCTGCGAACACGCGGCCATCGATCGACTCGAGCGCGTCGCGCAGCGTGGCACCGACACGCGCGGCGGGCACCATCGACAGCGCGATGATGCCGTCGGCATCGACCCCGACCACGACCAGCACGTGTTCCTCGCCGGCTCCGGTGAGCACGGCGCCCGGCTCGCCCTCGAGCTCGAGCGTGGCGCGATGCTCGAGGAGAGCCGTGCGAACATCATCGACGGTGCGGCGGCGAACATCGTCCCAGCAGCGCTTCATCTCGGAGTAGCCCATGCCGGCAGCATCGCACATCAGAACGCGTAGCCGATGCGCAGGTAGCCAGTCGGCAGGGGATCGTCGTTGTCGTCGTACTCGCTGTCCGAGTCCATCCGGTCCGAGCTCATGTTGCGCGTCGCGCCGAACGCGACCGCCATGTTGAGGCCCGAGTCAAACGTCCAGTGCCAGCCGAACAGGATCTCCGGACCGAGGTGCGTGTGGTGCGTCGGCTCGCCCGGGCCGTCGCCGAACAGGTCCCAGCCCCACTCGTCGGTCTCCTGGTACAGGATGCCCGGCTCGATGAACGGGCCGGAGAACGAGCGGCGGAAGTAGATCGGTGCGCTGAGCGCGAGCTCGTGCCCCTTCGTGCGGCCGAGGAACTCGTAGTCGAAGAACTCGACGTTGCCGCGGATCGTGACGTTGTCGCTGACCGCGGCCTGGATCGAGAGGCCGTAGAAGCCGACGAGGAAGCCGATCGGGTTCGTCGAGATGTTCACGCGCTTCGGGTTCTTCACCAGGTAGTCGTCGCGCTCGCCGACCTTCACGAGGCTGCCGTTGATGTGCGAGACCTCGCTCCAGTCGTTGGTCGTGGGTGCGGGCGGCGCCGGAACGTACGGCGCGGGCGGCGGCGGCTCGGTGTCGGGCCCCGGCTGGGCGAGGGCGGGGACAGCCAGAGCGGCGAGCGCGAGGGTGGCAAACGCTGCGGTGCGAACCATGACGGAGGGAGGAGCAGCTTCCAGGCCATGGTCGGACCATCCGGCAAACACCTGATCTCCCTGGCCCTTCCCGGCAGCCGGCGACTGGATCCTGACACGTGCCCGCGCGAGGTTCGTCAGCATCTAAGCTGCCACCGTGCTTCGCCACTTTCGGCTCTACCGGATCCTGCGCGTCGGCTGGGCGATCGTGGTCGTCGCGCTGCGCTACTGGTGGCTCGGCAAGCGCGACGCGCCGCAGCCGAAATGGGATCGCGCGCACCGGAAGACCGGCGAGGCGATCTACACGCTCGCGACCACGCTCGGCGGCGCGCTCGTCAAGCTCGGGCAGGTCCACGGCGCGCGCGCTGACGTGCTGCCGGCGCCGTTCATCGAACCGCTCCGCGGTCTGCACGATCGCGTGCCCGCGCGGCCGCTGTCGAAGCTCAAGAAGCACGTCGAGCGCGAGCTCGGCAGACCGATCGACGAGGTGTTCGCGAGCATCGAGCCCGTCGCGCTCGCCGCGGCGTCGCTCGCGCAGGTGCACAAGGCGACGCTGAAGGACGGCACGCCGGTCGTCGTCAAGATCCAGTACCCCGAGGCGCGCCGCCTGTTCCCGATCGACATGGGCTCGCTCCGCCGCGCCGTGCGCGTCGCGCGCTGGCTCAACAAGAAGCTCGACCTCCGCCCGCTCGCGAACGAGCTCGCCGAGTTCGTCACGCTCGAGCTCGACTTCGCGCGCGAGGCCCGCTCGACCGAGCGCGTGCGCGCGAACCTCGCCGGAGATCCCGACATCGTCGTCCCGAAGATCTTCACCGAGCTGTCGACCGACAAGCTGCTCGTGCTCGAGTTCCTCTCCGGCACGCCGCTGTCCAAGGCCGAGGTGCTGCGCGAGAAGGGCGTCGACCTGCGCGACGTCGCGCGCCGCGTCGCCGGGCTGTACGCGAAGATGATCTTCGGGCACGGCTTCTTTCACGGCGATCCGCACCCCGGCAACATCCTCGTGCTCGACGACGGCAGGCTCGCCCTCCTCGACTTCGGCCTCGCGAAGGAGCTGCCCGAGGGCTTCGCCGCGAGCACCGCGTCGCTGCTCGCGAGCGCGATGCGCGGTGACAGCGAGCGCGCGCTGGCAGCAGCCCAGGCGATGGGCTTTCAGGTCCCGGACGGCCAGGTGGCCACCTTGCTCGGCGTCGTGCGCATGTTGATGGGCGACTACAAGGACTCGGGCGCCATGACCGAGGCGTTCGCCACGAGCCGCATCGGCATCCCGACGCACTTCACGCTGATCGGCCGCGTGATGATCATCCTCTCCGGCGTGTCGCACACGCTGGTGCCCGGCGAGAAGATCATCCCGGCCGCGCTGCTCGCGGCGCTCGCCCCGCACCTCGTGGCGAAGCCGGCGGCCTGAACCGCGGCCCGAGGGCCTGCGCGATCCTCCGAGTCTCGCGGCCGGCGTAACCGTCGGCCCGACACCCGCGTCTTAGCTCGAGCATGGCCCTGCCGCGCACCCTGCACCTCGCCGCCTGTCTCGCGCTGGCGTTCCTGCCCGGCGTGATCGGCTCGCAGTTTCCGCCCGACGCCTGGTACGGCGGCCTCGTCAAGCCAGCGCTGACGCCGCCCGGCTGGGTGTTCCCGGTCGCGTGGACGATCCTGTACGCGACGATCGGCGTCGCGCTCCACGTGTTCCTCGTCCAGACGCCGCCCAGCGCGCGGCGCGGCCCGCTCGTCGCGTTCGGCGTGCAGCTGGTCGGCAACGCGCTGTGGTCGTGGCTGTTCTTTGGCCTCCACGCACCGGGCGCCGCGCTCGTCGAGATCGGGCTCCTGTGGGCCGCGATCCTCGCCACCATCCTCGCGTTCTCGCGAACGAGCCCCACGGCGGCGCTCCTCCTCGTGCCGTATCTCGCGTGGGTCTCGTTCGCGACATACCTGAACGCCGCGATCTGGTACGGGAACGTCTGACGCTCAGAGCTGCGGCAGCGCGGGGCCGGGGACCCACACGGCGGCGCCGTCGACGATCTTCACGATCAGGGCCGGCGCATCGTTGAACGCGCCCTCGAGGCGGATGCGATACAGCGCGAGCGGGCCGGTCGGCGGCGCCACCTCGACGTCGTCGATCGCCGCCTGACCACCCTCGGCCTCCGGCTCGTTCATCGGCTCGGCATCTGGATCCGGCGTCGGCTCGGGCTTCGGCGCGGGCGCCTTGCCCTTGCTCTTGCCCTCGCCCTTGCCCTTGCCCGGCGTCGCCGTCTGCTTCTTCGATCCGTCGCGGTTGCCGAGCACGAGGCCCCACCGGCCATCGGTCGACACGGACGCGCCGGTGTAGCCCTTCCAGCACTTGTACTGGCCGCCGCCGGCCATCATGAGGCACGCGGCGCTGCCGTCCTGGACGAGCACCCAGCTGCCGCTGCGCGCCCACTCGATGGGCACGCCGGTCTTGATCATCTTGCGGCGCGCGGGCTCGGGCGGCGCGTCGAGCGCGAAGCTCATCAGCACCTCCGCCGGCTTCGTGGTCCTCACGCTGGTGAACACCTTGTCGTGGAACACACCGACCGCCCGCTTGCCGTCGGGCGAGACCAGGAACGAGCGCAGCGGCGCCTCGGCGGCGAGCTGCGCCCGGCGCCTCACGTCCTTGGTCGGCGCGGACCACACGCCGCCCTTGTCGGTCCACACGACCGCTCGATCGGCCGCGGTTCCGACCAGCCGCGCCCCGACCGACGACGGGATGTCGAGCGGCTTCGCCGACCCGTCCTTCAGCGTCACGAGCTGCGACGCGGTGCCGGTCTTCGCACGGCACAGCACCTCGAGCCCGTCCTCGGAGAGCGAGGCCGGGCCGTCGGCGCACGGCAGCTCGGTCGGCGACTTCGTCGATCCGTCGAGCGGCAGCCACGACCAGTGGCCACCGACGTCGACGAGCAGCACCGAGCCCTTCGCGTCCGTGCGCAGCGCGCGGACCTGGGTCTTCGCGCCGAGCGTCGCGACCTCGGTCTCGCCCCGGCCGCGCGCGTCGACCCGATACAGCGACGATCCGCGCGCGAAGATGACCGTCCCGCGGCCGTAGTCCTCGTCGTCGGCCTGCGCGCCGGTGGGCAGCGCTGCCACGAGCACCGCGAGGACGGCCGCGCGCTTCATCCGGCCACCAGCTTCGCGGCGCGCTCCGCGGAGGCGATCGTCGTCACGAACCGGCCCTTGCCGGCGATCTCGAGCAGCGTCACCGGTCCGAACCGCGGGAAGTGCACGTCGAGGGACTTGAGGCCCTCCAGCTTCTGGCTGTCGCGCTCGAACTCCGCCTTGGTCAGCGGCTTGCCGTCGACGAACACCTCGCTGAGGAACTCGAGCGGGGCGATCCACGTCGCGCCGTCGCGGTGGATCTTGTCGCGCATCGCGCCGGGCAGGTTGTCGCTGCGGCGCAGCACCTGATCGAAGTCCTTCTTGCCGAGCGCCGCGGCGACGTCGAGGTCGAACCGCTCGGGCGGGAACACGAGCACGACGGCCCCGTCGACCTCCCGCGCGCTGATCGGCGGCCCCTTCGGTTCCTCCTTCGCCGGCGCGGGCTCCGGCTTCGGTGCGGCGGCCTTCGCCGGCTCCGGCTTCTTGGGCTCGGCCGCCTTCGCGGCCGACGACGGCGCGCCCGGGATCAGCGAGAACTTCTCGACGGCGGCGAGCTGGGTCTCCATCAGCATCGACTTCCGCTGATCCCACGTGCCGTCGGCCTCGAGCACGTCGACGACGAGCAGCTCGCCGCGCCGCTCGAAGTTGACGCCCGAGAGGCCGGCGAGGATCTGCTGCTCGTCGAGCTCCTCGAGGCGCTTCTCGTACGCCATGATCTTCGCCTCGAACTCCTTCTGCGACAGCGGCGTCGCGCGGCGCTTGCCGTCGACGTCGACCTGCGGGTCGAGCACGTAGGGCAGGAGCGCGATGCCGCGGAGGTCGCGCGCGCTCCTCGTCACGATCACCGCATCGCCCCAGCTGCCGAGCGCGAACAGGCGGCCGAGGCGGACCGGCAACGCCTGCATCGTCTTGATCAGCGCTTCCTTCGCGGCGCGCAGGTCGCTCTTGATCAGCGGATCCGCCTGCGGGTCCTCGCGCGGGGTGATCACCTGGTCGTCGATGATCATCAGGCGGCGCTCGCCGCGGCGCCGGAACGGCATCGACGGCGAGAGCTCCATCTCGGCGCGCGGGTCGAGCCGGTCGACATCGAGGAGTTGCTTGGTCTCGAGCACGTCCTGGCCGCCGAGGCCCTCGATCAGCTTCTGCTGATCGATCGCGGCGTTGGCCTGGAACATCAGGTCGGTGACGAGGCTATCGATGCTGAGCGCCATGCGAGTCCCTTCTACAAGTAGCCGCTTCGCTGGCGCAAGAGCCACTCGAGACCGAGCAGGCCGATGACCAGGAACAGGAGACCGGGGCGGCTCCACAGCTCGACGTCGGTGCGGCGATCGACGCGCACGACGCGCGGCGGATCGAGCTCGAGGTCGCTCGGGAGCTTCTCGATCATGCCGAGGGACGCCCCGCCGGTGGCCGCGGCGATCGCCTCGAGCGTCGCCGCGTCGCCGACCGGC
>JAEUJX010000106.1 GCA_016794545.1 Myxococcales bacterium | reverse complement strand
CTGGGCCTCCTTGAGCACGACGTCCCACCGGTGATGGCCATCGGCGCTGATGTACTTGAACCGGTAGGTGTCGTGCCCGTCGATCCGCCCGCCGTACCCGCACTCGGCATCGAGCGCGTCCTCGGCGTCCAGCTCGTGCTCCTCGTGAGGCGCGTCGAGATAGGTCACGACCGAGCGCATGAACGCGCGGAAGTCGTCCGGGACCAGGAACGCCTGCATGCTGCTCAGAGGTTCGAGTTGCCTTCCAGGAAGGCTTCGGATCGGATCTGCTCGCTCCAGGGGCCATCGTAACGCAGCACGTAGAGGCCGTTGCGGACGTCGACCACATAGATCAGGCCGTCCTGGATCACCGGGTAACTCCACATCTCCACGGGGGAGCCACCGAGGCCGGGATCCTCCGCGGCGACCTGCGCGAGCGGCTCCGGCAGGTACTGCGCGAGCAGCGCCGGCCGCGCCGCGTCGGAGAGATCGACGGCGACGAGCCCCCCGGCGTACCAGGTGACGAGCGCCAGGTCGTGCGTCACCGTCGCGTTGTGAGCCGTGAACGCGATGCGCTCCCGCGGCTCCGCGCAGTAGTCCGGGTGGTTCTCCGGCAACCTCAGGATCCCCGCGACCACCGGCGCGGCGCGGTCCGACATGTCCACGGTGCGCAGCGGGCCCCACGGGCAGCCCCCGCCGAACGGCATCGGATAGATCTCCTCGCTGACCACGAGCAGGTCGCGCCCGGGCACCTCGACCGCGGAGTGGGGACCCATCGACGTGATCGGCTCCCAGGTCACCGCCTTCGCCGGCGGCGTGATCAGCGTGACCGCCGGCAGCGCCGAGACATCGGCGAGGAGGAGGCCACTCACCTGGTGCGAGAGGTACGCGGTCCGGCCGTCGGCCGACAGCGACACGGAGTGCAGGATGTCGTCGGCGCCGTTGGTGAGGACCCCGCCGTCGCGCGGATCCCACGCCGCCGCGCGCACCGGCGCCGCGGGGTTCGTCGCGTCGACCACCTCGAGCTGCGGCTTCGCGGCGGGCGTCGACATGAACACGCGCACCCGCTCGCCATCGACGCGCACGTACATCTCGTGCGGCGAGCGCGGCATGAACCTGCCGGTCGCGATCGGGTACGTCGAGAGCACGCGGGGCTGCCGGCGATCGGTGATGTCGTAGAACGCGAGGTGCTCGACGGGGAGCGCGCCGGTCGTGCAGCCGTGGAGCGCATCGCTGCACTGCAGGTTCATCACGATCAGGAGGTTCTTGTCGGGCACCGCGCGCAGCTCGCGCGACGAGATCCCTGCCGGCGGCATCGCGAATTCGCCGACCATCGCGGGCGCCGCCGGGTCCGCGATGTCGACGATCGCGATCCCGCGCCTGTCGTCGCGCGAGCCGACGTAGGCGACGTCGCCCGCGATCGCGAGCGCCGACCCCATACCGCGCGCGCCGAGGTCCGCGTGCCCGACCCGCTCGAACGAGGGCGCCGGCACCGCGTTGTCCCCGCAGGCGGCGAGCCCGAGGAGCGCCCACCAAACGGTCCTCATCATGTAAGCGAGCCTATCAGCCCATCACTGCGCGTGAGGTGCATGTGTATGCGCATACAGATGCACGGCGCGCAGAACGCTTCTGCTTCACCTTCCGCGCGCGTCGTGGTTATGGTGCTCCTCGTGCGTGGCGCAGCTCTCCTGACGGTCCTTCTTCCGGCGTGCGGGTTCTCGTCGCCGGGCTCCAGCGGCGGCGGCGGTGGCGGAGACGACGGGCCCGCGCCGGATGCGAGCGTCGACGCGGCCGAGCCCGACAGCGGCGGCGATGCTCCGGTCAACCTCAAGCTCTACGCGGCCTCGAACCAGATGCTGTATCGGCTCGACGTCGACCTGAAGACGTCGACGCTGATCGGACCGATCGGCCCGGCGGGCGATCCGATCGACATCGACGGGCTCGCGCTCTACGGCCACACGCTGATCGGCATCACCGACGGCGGCGGCAACCTCATCAGCATCGACAAGGACACCGGCCTAACCACGAGCACGATCACGCTGTCGCCGCAGGGCCCGTGGGGCGGGATGACCGTGATCCCCGCCGGCGAGCTCGAGGCCATGCCGGTCGTGCTCGCCGGCCTGGCGACCGACGGCCAGCTCTACCGGATCGACCCGGCGACGGGCTTCGTCGGCGCGATCGGCTCGTTCGGCGGCGCGTACCGGTTCTTCTCCGATCTCGCGTGGGTGAAGGGCGCCGGCCTCTACGGCACGCTGACCGGCGGCAACTGCCAGGACGTGTGCTTCGCGAAGATCGATCCGGCGACCGGCGCGGCGACGGTGTTCCGCTCGAACCTCGGGACGAACCTGTTCGGGCTGTCGGGCTACCGCGGCACGCTGTGGGCGTTCAACAGCGCCGGCCCGATCCTCTCGGTCAACCAGACATCGGGCCTGATGGCGATCGAGTTCGATCCGCAGATCCCGTGGACCGAGGCCGCGCAGTAGAGCTCAGAGCTTCACGCTGTAGACGAAGCTCGCCTTCGGGAAGCGCAGGAAGCGCTCCTGGATGATCTTGTGCGGCACCACGGCGCCGTCGACGTAGCGCTTCGACAGGGCCTCGGCCGCCTTGCGATCGCCGCGCGCCTTGATGCCGGCGACCAGCTTCATCATCTCGGCCGCGGCCGGCACGATCTTCTTCGGGACGAGCACGAACGCGCCCTTGTCGGTGCCGTTCGCCGCGGTCGCCTTCGGGTCCCAGCGCAGCGCGCCCTTGTCGATCAAGAAGCCGATGTTGATCGCGGCCACGTTGCCGTAGGTCTTGCGCTCGCCGGTGCCGGTGTACATGCCCTGCGAGATGTGGCCGAACGACCACACGATCATGTCGGAGTAGGTCTGCGCGGCGAGCTCGTCGGAGATCAGGCCCTTCGCCCGCAGAAACTCGGTCAGGAACCACGCCGCGGTCTGCGCCTTCAGCTCCTCCATCATCGACGCGAGCGGGCCGCCGAACACGTCGCGAGCCTTCTTGCCGCCGACCATGTACTCGTGCGCGGGCCCGAGGTTGTGCGCCGCCTCGTGCAGGATCGTGGAGAGCAGCCCGGGCTCGAGCGCGCCCGTGTAGTCCTTGATCGCGCCGGCAGCGAGCATGCTCTCGGCCTGGCCGCGCCGCGCGGCCACGCTGTCGGGATCCTGGTAGTAGTTGACCATCGCGACGGTGCGCCCGCGGCCCTCGTTCGCGACCGGGCCCCAGTTCGGCAGGCTCTGGCCGATCGTCGCGCCGAGCGGGCTCCGGTCGTCACCGGCGTTGATCACGATGTCGATGAAGTCCGGGAGGTGGAACGTCACCTTGCGCGCCGCGTACGGCTTGCCCGCCTTGTCGGCGATCGCCTGCTCCATGTCCTGCTGCACCGGCACGAGCTTGGCCTGCCAGCTCTTCGAGCCCTGGTTGATCCGCGCGAACGTCAGGTGCGAGCCCGCCTTCGACGAGCACGGCTCCCAGTACACCTCGTCGGGGGCCGCGCGCACGTACCACTTCGAGTTGTCGACCGTCATCTTCGCCCACGCCTCGTCGGCCGGCACCCAGTCGTTCGACAGCCAGCTCGCCGCGGTCGCGCGCAGGTACGCGACGAGCGCCTGCTCCGCCGGATCCTTCATCGCATCCGCCGCCGCCGTCAGCGCCTTGCTGATCGCGGTCATCTGCGGCCGGTAGGCCTCGGTGTACGGCACGGCGCGCAGCGCGTCGCCGGTGCCGCGCACGGCGACGAACGGCGCCATCAGCGTCTTCGCGTCGGGCCGCTTCTCCAGCGCCTGGCAGAACTTCTCGTCCTTCTGGAGCTCGGCCGGATAGAGATCGACGATCGGCTTCGGTGCGCCGGGGATCGCGGAGCACGCCGGATCGTTCTCGGTCGCCGGCGCGACGCACTTCGGACCGCGGTTCCGGCGGAACGCGCTCTGGCTCGCGCGGTCGGCGGGCAGCTTCCCGGCGAGCGCGGCCGAACCGTCGTGCAGCGCGTACAGCTGATCGATGAGGTCGCCCGCGTGCATCATGTGCCGTACGAACGCCTTGTCGTCGGCCGACAGCGCCGACAGGTCGGAGTACACGAGCGTCGGCCGGCCCTGATCGAGGTCCTTTCCGACGAGGATCTGGCGCTTGCCCTCGGGCGTCGACGCGTCGGGCGGCGGCGCCTTCTGCGCCGCGACGATCTGGTCGTACGCGGCCTCGAACGCGCGCGTGAACCCGCGCCCATCCGGCGTCACCCATGTCCCGGCCGTCGGGTAGAACAGCAGCGACGCGACCTCCGCGGGATCCAGGTTGCCGTCCTGGTTCGCGTCCTCGGTCCAGTACAGCGGCAGGTTCTCGCGCACCGCCCAGCGGTTGAGCTCCATGCGCGAGATCGCGTCGTGCGCGCGGGGCGGTGCGGCCGGCTCGGCGACGGGGGCCGGCGGCACCTCGGGTGCGGGCTCGGCGAGCGGCGCCGGGGCCGGCACCGGCGCCGGGGCCGGCTCGGCCGCCGGCGGAGACTTCGAGCAGGCAGCGAGCAGCGCGAGCGACAGGGACAGGGACAGGCGCACCATGCGGCGGACCCTACCAGATCCGGCACGCTCGCCCTGCACCGCCGTGGCGAGGGCGCCCACGGGCGCCACCTGCTCTCGCGGGGCTCCGGCTCGTCGTCGAGCCGAGCCAGGAGTCGGGCTCAGGTATCGTCGAGCAGGCGCGCGAGCAGCGCGGGGTCGAGCGGCTTCACCAGGTGCCGATCGAACCCCGACTGGAGCGCGCGCTCGCGCTCGCGCTCGGTTCCGTAGCCGGTCAGCGCGACGAGCGACACCCCGCCGAGCTGCGGCAGCGCGCGCAGGCGACGCGCGAGCTCGTAGCCATCCATCACCGGCATGCCGAGGTCGAGCAGCGCGAGCTGCGGCGGCGACGTGGACGCCACCTCGATCGCCGCCACCCCGTCGTGCGCGACGGACACCTCGTGGCCGAGCAGGCGCAGCATCTCCGCGAGCGTCTCCGCGGCATCGACGTTGTCGTCGACGACGAGCACCTTGCGAGGCCGCGTCGCGGCGAGCGGTGGCGGCGACGCCGGCTGGTCCGGCGCGGCGAGCGGCCAGCTCAGCGTCAGCGCGTCGTCGGTGGAGCTGACCGTTCCGCCGTGAAGCGCCAGCAGCTTCTCGACGAGGACGAACGCGAGCCCGTGGCCGCTGCGCAGGCTCTTGCCCGCGCCCTCGATCCGGATCACGGCGAGGTCGCCGGCGACCGCGGTGCGAATACCGCGCGGCTGCGAGACCGCGGCGATCGCGTGGGCGAGCACCTGGACCAGCCGCGCCCGCTCGGCCGCGACGCGGATCCCGGCCGCGGGCTCGACGGTGAGCGACGCGTCGCGCAGGAGCGCGGTCGCCTCCACCGCGTCCGCGAGCGCCTCGTCGAGCGGGATCGCGGCGAGCGCGACCGACACCGTCCCGCGGACCAGCCGGGACAGATCGAGCAGGTCGTCGACCAGGTTCCGCAGCTGCGCGACGTGACGCTCGATGATCGTCAGCTCGCGCGCCGACGCCTGGCCGCGCAGCTTCGCGACCTCGAGCGCGGCGACGATCGGCGCGAGCGGGTTCCGCAGCTCGTGGCCGAGCACGCTCAGGAGCTCGTCGCGCGCGCGTGTCATCTCCCGCAGCTCCGCCTCGAGCCTCGCCAGCAGGGCCTCCGGGGAGTCAGTCACTGGTCCACCGATCTCGGGGACGCTGCAATCACCGTGCTCGTGACCAAGGCCCTGCCGTGCGCTGACGCATGGTTACGCCTCGGTTACCGGGGCGCCGGCGCCCGGTGAGGCGACAGCGCACTCCCGTGGCGCCACACCCCCTGGTCGCGCATCATCGAGGCGATGCACCGGATGACGGCGGGTCTGCTCGCGCTGGCGCTCGTCGCCCCCGCGGTCGCGGCGCCGAGCGTCGAGCTCGACGCGGCCGCCGTCCTGCTGTCACCCGGCAGCCGCTCGAGCTGCGCCGACGTACCGTGCCTGCTCGAGACGGCGTACCGCGCGGATCCAAAGGCGAAGGCGATCGCGCTCGCGCTGTATCGCGACACGGGCACGGTGGCCGGCGTGGGTCCCGAGGAGCTGATGGACGGCGGGTATCGCGGGATGATCCGGCTCGTCCCGCAGCTGCCGGTCGGCGCTCATCGCAAGCACCTCGTCTGGACCGATCAGGCGATCCGCTCGATCGACGCCTGGTTCACCGCGCTCTACGACGGGACGACGCTCTCGCCGGCATATCGCTGGACCGCGCTGAAGCTCCGGTTCGTCCGCTCGGTGAAGAAGCGCACGCCGAGCGCCTACGCGTTCCAGTGGACCATCGAGTACAACGTCGCGGGCTCGCTCCTCACGTCCGCCGACGGCGTGCGCGAGACCCTGTTCCACGAGCTGTTTCACCTGAACGACGAGGCCCACCAGGACTGGTCGGCGAAGACGCTGCAGACCGATTACGACGCGATCGTCGCGCGGTGCGGCACGAAGAGCGCGTGCCTCGCGCCGTACGCCCCGAACACGACCAAGGTCCGCGCGACCGGCACCTACTACGCGTTCCAGCCCAACAACGGCAGCGGCGTCCACGAGTACGCCGCGGAGCTCGCCGTCCGCTACTACCGGGAGCAGTCGGAGATGCTGCGCTCCGGGAAGCTCGCCCGACCCGCGTTCAAGTGCGGCCCCGCCGAGAACGCGCGCGCGTGGCAGGCGCTCGTCGACGAGTTCTTCGCGGGACGTGATCTCGTCCCGCCCTGCCGCTAGAGCGCGTCTCATAACTGCCTCCAGAGGATCTGGGCGCAGGCGAGCTGCACAAGTCCGAGGAAGTTCTCGGACTTCTCTTCGTAGCGAGTGACCACGCGCCTGAAGCGGAAGATCCAGGCGAAGAGTCGTTCGACCTTCCAGCGGCGCTTGTAGCGACGGAGTTTGCGGGCGTCCTGGGTCTTGCGACGGCGCCTTGGGTGGTGCGGCGTGATCATCTCGACGCCCATGGCCGCGAGCTCGCGATCGAGCGGGTCGCTGTCGTAGGCCTTGTCGCCGATCAGGATCTTCGGCAGGGCCTTCCGCAAGAAACCGCGCTTGAGCGTTCCTACGACGAGCTTCTGCTCATTTCG
>JAEUJX010000089.1 GCA_016794545.1 Myxococcales bacterium | reverse complement strand
CAAGAAGCTCAAGGACTACGACATCGAGGGCTGACGTCGCCGGTGCGTGAAGACGTGTGATGCAGGGGCCGGCGGGGTGGACCTGGCCACGAGGCGGGCTACAACCGGGGGCATGAAGCCCGCCCCGCTGCTCCCCGTCGTGCTGCTCGCGCTTTCGTGCGGCGGCGGTCGGAGCTCGTCGCTGCCCGTGGAATCAACGATGCCGGTGCCGCCGCCGGGACCGGTAGCGACCGAGCCGCCGCCCGCGCCCGTCGATCCGACCCTCGCGGCGCGCGTCGCGTACTCGAACCCCGGCGGCATGTGGATACCGATGCAGATGACGCTGCCGGGGCACGCGGCGACGTTCCAGAAGCTCGGCGTGAAGATCGATCCGAAGGACCTCGCGGATCCGCTGGCCGCGCCGCTGAACGCGATCGTGCGGCTCAACAGCTGCTCCGCCTCACTGGTCTCGCCCGAGGGGCTGGTCGTCACGAACCACCACTGCGTGCAGGGCGCGCTGCAGGTGAACTCGACGCCCGAGAACAACCTGGTCGAGAAGGGCTTCCTGGCGAAGACGCGCGCGGACGAGCGCAGCGCGGGGCCCGCGGAGCGCGTCTACGTCGCGCAGGCGTTCACCGACGTCACCACGACCATCCGCCAGGGGCTCGACACGATCCAGGATCCGGTCGCCCGCAAGGAGACCGTCGAGAAGCGGATCAAGGAGCAGCTCGCGGCGTGCGAGAAGGATCGGCCGGGCATCCGCTGCAACGTGGCGACGTACTTCCGCAGCGGCCTTTACGTGCTGATCGAGGAGCTCGAGATCCGCGACGTGCGCCTCGTCTACGTACCGGCGCGCTCGATCGGCAACTACGGCGGCGAGATCGACAACTGGAAGTGGCCGCGCCACACCGGCGACTTCGCGTTCTATCGCGCGTACGTCGGCAAGGACGGCAAGCCTGCCGACTTCTCGCCCGACAACGTGCCGTTCCGGCCGAAGCACCACCTGCGGGTGTCCGATCAGGGCGTCTCCGCGCACGACTTCGTGATGATCGCGGGCTTTCCGGGACGCACGACGCGCACGAAGACGGCGCTCGAGGTGAAGCACGACGTCGAGTGGTACTACCCGTACTACATCGAGCTCGCCAAGCAGCGCTACGCGATCGCCGAGGAGCACCTGAAGGCGCCCGGCGAGACCGCGATCAAGGCGGGCGTGCTGAAGCAGCGCGTGCAGAACGGCCTCGAGAAGATCAGCGGCGTCCTGAAGGGCCTGACGGGGAGCGACCTGCTCCTGCGCAAGGTGGCGCTCGACCAGCAGGCGATCGCGTGGGCCGCGGCGCCCGGCCGCGAGCGCCACAAGGCGGCCCTCGACAGGCTCCAGAAGCTGATCCTCGAGGAGCAGCGCACCGCGCGCGCGGACTACGATCGCTCGACCGCGTTCGGTGGTTCGGCGCTGTTCTCGTCCGCGCTCGGCATCACGCGGTGGGCCGACGAGCGGACGAAGCCGGACGCCGAGCGCAAGCCGGGCTATCAGGACCGCGACCTGCGCCCCGCGATCGCCGGGCAGAAGCAGCTGACCAAGCAATACGATCCCACGCTCGACCGCGCGCTGTTCCGGCTGTCGCTCGTGCGCGCGCTCCAGCTGCCGCCGGCGGAGCGACCATGGCTGCCGCTGCTGCTCGGCGTCAAGGCGACGAAGAAGATCGACGAGGCGCTGATCGACAGGACGCTCGACGCCTGGTACCGGGAGAGCAAGCTCGCCGACGAGGCGCTCCGCCTCGAGCTGCACCAGAAGGGCACGAAGGCGAGCCTCAAGGCGTCGAAGGATCCGTTCGTGCGCGCCGCGCAGCGCGTGTGGAAGATCTTCCTCGCGGAGGAGAAGAAGGCCGACGCGCAGACCGGCGAGCTGCTGCTGACCGCGCCGTACTACGCCGATGCGATGCGCCACGTGCTGGGAGGCCTGCTCGCGCCGGACGCGAACTTCACGCTGCGCATCACCTATGGCACGGTGAAGCCGGCGAAGGCGGGCGACGCGCCGTTCACCTACGCGTCGCAGATCATCGCCAAGGACACGGGCAAGGATCCGTTCGACGCGCCGGCGCCGCTGCTCGCCGCGGTGCGCGCCAAGCAGTACGGACCGTACGCCGCCGAGAACGGCGAGCTGCCGGTCAACATGCTCAGCGATCTCGACACGACCGGAGGCAACTCCGGCTCCGCCGTGCTCGATGACGAGGGCCGGCTCGTGGGCCTCAACTTCGACTCGACGATCGAGGGCGTCGCGTCCGACGTCGTGTTCGACGGCTCGCTGGTGCGCAAGATCCACGTCGACGCGCGCTACATGCTGTGGGTGATGGACAAGGTCGACGGCGCGGACCACCTCCTCCAGGAGATGGGGCTGACCCCACGGCTCTGATGATCGCCGGGCTCGTCCGCCGCGCGCGCCAGGTCCGCGGGATCACCCTCGCGGTCGTCAACCTGCGCTTCCTGATCGGCTTCGCGTTCCTGCCGTCCGCGCTGAAGAAGCTGCTCGACCAGCCGTTCACCGACCCCACGAACCACGGCCCGTTCCACGACTTCCTCCACGGGTTCCACGCGACCGGCTGGTTCTATGCGTTCGTGGGCGCGATGCAGATCACCGCCGCGGCCCTGCTGTTCACGCAGCGCTTCGCGACGCTCGGCGCGCTCGTCGCGCTGCCGATCCTCACCGCGATCACCGCGTTCTGCTGGAGCACGCAGGTCTATCCGACCGCCACCATCGCGACCATGATGTGGCTCGGCACGGTCGGCCTGGTCCTCTGGGATCTCGACAAGTGGCGCGGCATCTTCGCGCGTGACGACCAGGCCCACGAGGTCCGCATCGCGCCGATCGAGGCCCGCGTCGACCTCCGGCTGTGGGGCCGGTGCGGGGCCGCGATGCTCGCCGTGTACCTCGGCAGCGCGCTCGCGTACGGCGGCGTCTACCGGCCGCGCGGCATGGAGCTCGACAACCCGGCGTTCTACGTGATGCCCGCGGTGATGCTCCTGCCGATCGTCACGTTCTTCGTCGATCGCCGCCGCTCGCGCGTGCCGGGCTCTGCCACCTCCTCGACGATCTGACGGTTCTCCGGTCCCGCCGCGACGCGCGTGCCCTGGCACGGGCGCGACGCGCCGCCGGATGCGCGCGAGATCACGTGCGGCGCGGCGCGTGCACGGTGGCCCGCCGATGCGTCGCTTCGTGCTGCTTCGCCTATCCCTCCTTCTCCTCGTCGCCGCGGCCCCCGGATGCACGCTGTACTTCGGCGACGAGGAGGACGGGGGCGGTTCGGCCGGCGGCGGCAGCGGTGGCCCAGGCGGCGGCGGCCTCCCCGATGGTTCGTTCGACTTCGTGAAGACCCGGTCGATCGCCGGCGAGTACCCGATCGTCGGCATCGACACCGATCGCGCGGGTGGGCTGTGGATCGCCTACCAGATCCGCAACGGCGACTACTACAAGCCCGACACCACGCGCGTGGTCCACCACGATGCGAACGGGGTGAAGGACAAGGAGTTCGTCTACACCGACGAGTACACCAACGTCTCGGGCCTCGCGTTCTCGGGCGACGCGGTGTGGCTCAACTACGGCAACTGGGACGCCTCCAGCGGCAACCTCCACGTGCGCAAGCTCGATCCGGTCACCGGTGCCCGCCTCGGCTCGTTCGGCCTGCCGCACGGCATCATCGATCTCGACGTCTACCAGGACGAGCTGCGCCTGTCGTACGAGTGGAACGAGGTGATCAGCCTCGATCTCGCCACCGGCGGCGAGAACTGGCGCCAGGGGCACACCCTGTTCGAGGACGGCGGCACCCAGCGCGGCCTCGCGACCACCGCCGACGGGAACATGTGGATCGCGTCGTGGATCACCAGCACGATCTATCTCGTCGATCCGGCGTTCGACATCCTCGCGAAGGGACACACCAAGCTGCTCGACGGGTTCCACTCGATCGACGCGGGCGTGCACCTCGCGTGGGACGGCACCGAGCTGATCCTCGCGCTGGACGGCCAGATCACCTGGCTCGCGCCGAAACCGTAGGAGCCCGTGAACCTCGTCACGGTGATGCGCGCGCGTCGCCCGCGACGCCAGCCGGTGTCATCGAGCTCCCGCTTCGCCCGCGGGTATCGTGGTCGACGTGCGGCTGCTATGCGTTGTCGTGCTCGTGTGGGGCTGTAGGAGCGGCGCCACCCCGCCACCGGTCGTGCCACCTGATTCCGGAACGACGGTCGTTGGCGTGTGCCTGCCGTGACGAGCAGTTCGGGATTCGGGCTGCTCGCGTTCGTGCTCGTGGCGTGCGCGCCGGAGAGCGAGGCGCCGCCCGAGCGCCTGGTGGATGCGAGTCCGGACTGGGATGCGATCTGCGGCTCTGGGAGCACGTGCAACCCGTTGACACAGGCCGGCTGCAACCTCGACGAGAAGTGCACGTGGATCCTGCAGGGTTCATGCGGTCCACACATCGGCTGTACGACGATCGGGACCGGGATACGGGGCAATGCGTGTTCGCACGCGCTGGGCTTCGATCCGTGTGCCAAGGGCGATCTCTGCACGAGCGGTGCATGCCGGAAGATCTGCGATCACCAGGGCGGCGAGCCGCGGTGCGACGCCGGCGAGACCTGCACCGAGGTCGATGCGTTCACCGACGGCGCGGGGCACCTCGCCGGGGCATGTCTGCCGTGATCACTTCTCGTCGGCGCCGACGTCCGGCGTCGACGCGCTGCGCGGGTCACCGTCGAGGTCGGTCGTGATGCCGGTGATCGGCGCGCCCTGATCGTTGCTCGCGGTCAGGTGGAGGTCGCCGGCCGCGGGCGCGACGAACATCGCGGCGGTCACCGACGTGACGTTGTGATCGACGGTGCCACGCGGCATGTCGCGCGGGCGGACCTCGTTCGCGAGGTTGTTGCGCAGCTCGACCAGCGAGTTCTCGAACCGGTACTCGATCGCGTTGCCCTGCGCCGCGCCCGCGCGGAACACCGTGTTGTGGACGATGCGAGCGCCCATCGCCTGCTCGACCGAGATGCCGGAGTCGAAGCGCGCGATGTCGGCGTAGATCATGTTGTTCGCGATCAGGCCGTCGTAGTTGCCGACGTACGGGTCGATCTTGTCGGCGGCGTGCGGGTTGTCGGAGTACGGGCGCTCGACGAGACCGGTGCCGTCGCCGAGGCCCAGGCCGATTCCCCGCGCGTTGTTGACGAGCACGTTGCGCTCGATCACCTGATCGCGGCCGGTCTGCCAGAAGTGGATCGCGTGCTCGGCGAGCGAGTTGACGTCGCAGTAGATGCCCTCGAATCGGTTGTCCTGGACGCGCCAGCCGCGCGCGGCGTGCGCGTCGATGCCGCCCGTGTAGCAGGGGTAGCTCGCGTTCGACGGGTTGGTCGGGACGTACGCGCGGCCGGCCGCTGTCATCGTGAAGCGCGAGCAGGCGATGGTGACGTCGTCGACGAAGTGCGCGTTCTGGGGCAGCTGCGGCGACTGGTCGGTGTTGGACTTCAGGAACTGCTGGCCGCCGTCCTCGAGGACGACGCCGTAGATCACGATGCCGTGGAGGTCGGCGCCGCCGCCGGGATAGAAGTGGATCAGGTGGTCGCGCGCGTTCCTGATCGTGACGTGCGCGATCGTGATGCTCGATGCGCTCGCCTGCACGATCTCTCGCGCACCGTGTGACGGGCCGCCGTCGAGGATGACCTTCGAGGCGTTACGCGAGGCCGAGATCAACGTGATGTTCGCCTTCGACAGGTTCATCACGACGTCGCCCGAGACCGGGTACGTGCCATCGGCGAGGCGCAGCACGTCGCCGGCCTGGGCGGCGGCCGCGATCGAGCCGAGCTGACCGGCCTGCGAGGGCGTGACGTCGACGATGCGCCCGGTCGGCATCGCGAGCTGGCCGCAGTTGCCGCCGCCGAGCACGGGCGCGTCGACCATCGCGCCGTCGCCGCTGTGGCCCCCGTCGGATGGCGAGGACGCGCCGTCGCCACATGCCGTCAGCGCGACCGCGAGCCCGAGCGACCAAGCCCTCATGCGAGGATCGTAGTACAGCGGCGTCACCGCCGGGGCCGCTGCTCGTTCCGCACTGCACCTTCTGCGCAAACCTGCGCGGTGCGACGGGCGGAAGGGAGCCGACTCAGCGCGTGGCGTAGTCGGTGAGTCCCCGGCGGTGACGCTCGAGAATGAAGAAGTTCAGGCCGCC
>JAEUJX010000047.1 GCA_016794545.1 Myxococcales bacterium | reverse complement strand
CGGCGAGATACCGGCGAGCGCGCACGTCATGCCGGCGAGACCGTCGGGAAGGAGGCGGCGTCCGACGAGGATCTCGAACAACACGCACCCGAGCGAGTAGACGTCGGTCCGCCCGTCGACGTCGTCCACGCACCGCACCTGCTCGGGGGACATGTAGCCGGGCGTCCCGAGCGCATCGATCGTGCTGCCGCTGCCATCGAGCGTCGGACGAGGCATCTCGCCGGTCGTGCCGCGCTCGTCCAGCACGCGCGCGACGCCCCAGTCGAGCACGTAGACCTCGCCGAACTCGCCGAGCAACATGTTCGCGGGCTTGAGATCGCGGTGCAGCACTCCGCGCGTGTGTGCGAGCTCGATCGCGAGACAGATCTCGACGAACGCGCGGAGTAGCTGGCGCTCGGTGAAGCGCGTGCCCCGGCGCGAAGCGCGATCGGCGAGGATCTCGGCGAGCGTGACTCCCGAGACGCGCTTCATCGCGAAGAACGGCCGACCCTCGTCGTCGGTGCCGAGCTCGTAGACCGCCGGGATCGACGGATGGTCCAGCCAGCCCTGGATCCGCGCCTCGCGGAGAAACCGCGCGAGCGAGCTCGACGAGATCTTGTCGAGCGGGAGGAGCTTGACCGCGACGTCGCGGCCGATCTGCGTGTCGTACGCCTCGTACACCTCACCCATCCCACCGCGGCCGATGAGCTCGCCGAGCTCGAAGCGCCGCCCACCGTCGAGAGGGGCCGAGGCGTGGCGCCGCCGCGCGTGTGGTGCGTCCGTCGCTCCATGCGGATACGGCGCGGTCCGCTCCTCCACGGCCATCGCGGTCGCCACGTCGGGTCTCGTCACGTCGGGTCTCGTCACCTCGGGGTTGGTCGTCACCGGCGGGTCGGGCCACGGAACCAGCGTCACGTTGGTCCGGACGGAGAGCCACCGCCTGGACTTCGACCGTCGCTGATCGGGCTCGAACGACATCCCGTCCGTCCTGGCTGCAACGGCGGTGCCGCGCCGCGCTAACCCGATTTCGCGGAGTTCGGCCCGTCGGGCGGTCGGAACCTCGTCGGATCCGGCCGGGACGCGCTGGAGACTGGCAGCCTCATGGGGGGCCGCAACTCGTCCCCGGCGGCGAGCTACTCGGGGTCCGCGAAGCGCGGCGTGGTGCGGCCGAGGACCGCGGCGATGCCCTGCTGACACTCGCCCGTGGCGATCAGCCGTGCCGCCGCGTCGATCTCGGCGGCGACCGCCTCGCGCCACGGGACGTCGGTCGCACCGCGCAGGATGCCCAGCGCCGCGCGCACCGCGCGGGGCCCGTTGCCGGCGATCTGCTCGGCGAGCGCGATCGCCTCGGCGCGTGCGGCGCCCGGTGCGCTGACGCGGTTGGCGAGACCGAGCGCGAGGGCTTCGGTCGCCCCGAGCTTGCGCGCCGTGAGGATCAGATCCGCGGCACGGCCGGGCCCGAGCAGCCGCACGAGTGCGACGCCACCGCCGAGATCGGGCATGAGGCCGAGGCGCACCTCGGAGAAGCAGATCGTGGCCGCGGGATCGACGACACGCAGATCGCAGCGCGTCGCGATCTCGGCGCCACCACCGTAGGCGAGCCCGCCGACCGCCGCGATGAGGGGCACGGGCAGTGCGAACAGACGATCGAGCACCGCGTGGATCCCATCGAGCATCGCGCGCGGCGCCGCGGCATCACCGGCGGCGACCGCCGCGACGAGCTGCGCCACCTGCGGGTTGTCGGGGTTGACATCCATCCCGGCGGAGAACACGTCACCCGCACCGGTGAGCACGATCGCGCGTGGCAACCGCGCGGCGAGCTCGTCGGCGGCGCGGCCGAGCGCCAACCACATCGCCTGATCGAGCGCGTTCTTGCGGGCGGGGCGATCGAGCGTGATCACCGCGATCGCGCCCTGCCGTTCGACGTGGACCATTCCTCCGGACATCGGTGGATCTAACCGGATGAAGGGCCATGTGGACGCCGGGAGTACCGACGATCGCGGAGCTAACCGTGAGATAGCCGTCGAGGCGGTCTGTATGTGATGTACTGGAGGCCACACCCATTACAGGTGATCGAGGGATGATGAACGAGCGCCTTCTCGCGACGGTCCAGCAAACAGGCGACGAGGCGAACGTCCGGCTCGCGGGGATCCTCGACGAGGACAACAAGCTCGGCGAGCTCGTACGCAAGGTCAGCGGGGCCCGAGCGGTGATCGACCTGTCGGGCGTCGAACGGATCAACTCGTGCGGCACGCGCGACTGGGTGAACTGGCTCGCGCGCCTCGCGGAGAACGGCGTGCAGCCGGTGTTCGTCGCGTGCTCGCCGGCGATCGTCGCGCAGCTGAACCTCGTGAAGAACTTCGCCGGGCACGGAGCGGTGAAGAGCTTCCAGGTCCCGTATCACTGCCCCGAGTGCGACGAGGAGAAGCTGCTGCTCGTCGACGTCGCCGACCTCGGACCGGCGCCGCATGTGGCGCCGGACTGCCGGTGTGATGACTGCGAGAGCCTGATGACGTTCGACGATCTCGCGGAGGCGTACTTCGGCTTCGTCCCGAACGCGCAGGCAGCCCTCGCGCGCATGAGTGGAGCCGTGCCGGAGCTCGCGCGCGGATCGAACACGAAGGTGAAGCCCCGGACGAAGTCGCGCTCGAGTCACCGCTCGACGCCGGCGATCCGCAGGACCGCACCGTCACTCTCGGCATTTCAGACGCCGTCGAGCGGACACGCGAGCTCCCCGGCGATCCCGACGTCCGCCGAGCGGCCGAGTCAGCGCGCGATCCGCGCGGCACCGGCGACGACGTCGCCGATGCTGATCGGCCTGATCGCGATGCTGGTCTGCGCGGTCGGCGTGCTCGCCTTCCTCCTCGTCACCTGATCCCGCGGCCGGATCACGGCACCCGAACCGTAAGCGTGATCGCGTCATCGGCGCTTCCACGTGCACGACATCGGGATTCGCGACGGGACATCGAAGAACTCCGACGACGATCAGGCGGATGTCGTCGAGCTTCTGTGCATCGCGCTCGGGCACGTCGGCCTCGACTGTCGGACCGCGACGACCGGTGCGGACGCGCTGCGCATCGCGACCGCGCTCGCGCCGCAGCCGATCCTGCTCGACATCGAGCTCCCCGATGTCGCGGGCTACCAGGTCGCGTCTGTCAGCGTCGGTGACCCATCGACTGCGGGCTGGCTCACGTTTCTTTCTGATATGCGGTTGTGCACAAAACGCGCAGGATCACGATGCCGATGTCTACCCCCAGGCGGAAGCTGCTGACCGAGGCCGGGGCATTTCCCGGCACGCGCCGGTTCGAGGTGCGACGCGTGATCGGCGAAGGCGGGATGGGGATCGTCTACGAGGCGTTCGATCGCGAGCGCAACATGTCGGTCGCGCTCAAGACCCTGCGGTGGATCGACGCGAAGTCGATCTTCCGGTTGAAGACCGAGTTCCGCGCACGCGCGGATCTCGAGCATCGCAACCTCGTGCGCCTCGGCGAGCTGCACCACCAGGAGGGCTACTGGTTCTTCACGATGGAGCTCGTGAACGGCGTCGACTTCCTCACCTGGGTCCGCAACGCCGATCCGAGCGAACATGCACCGCTGTTCCACGAGCGCCGGCTGCGTGCGGCGCTGCGTCAGCTCGCGACCGGGCTCACCACGCTGCACCACGCGAACATGATCCACCGCGACATCAAACCGTCGAACGTGATGGTGACGCGGGAAGGTCGAGTGGTCCTGCTCGACTTTGGCCTCGTCGCCGACGGACGAGCTCAGCTCTCGGACACCAGCATCGTCGGTACGGCGGCGTACATGTCTCCGGAGCAGGCGTTGTCTCGCCCGCCGGGGCCCGCGTCCGACTGGTACTCCGTCGGCGTGATGCTCTACGAGGCGTTGACCGGGCGGCTGCCGATCGATGCCAAGACGCCGCTCGAGATCATGATGAAGAAGCAGCACCGCCGGCCGCCGCGGCGGGTGCAGGGTGCGCCCGAGGACCTGTCGAAGATCTGCGTCGCGCTGCTCTCGCCGGATCCAGCGGCGCGCCCGACCGGGGCGTACGCGCTTCGTGCGTTCGACGCACGTGACGAGGGGAGGCCGGTCGAGACACCGTTCGTTGGACGGCGTGCCGAGCTCGGCATCCTCGAACGCGCGCTCGCCGAAGTCACGGCAGGTGGGACGCTCCTGATCTCGATCGAGGGCGAGTCCGGCATCGGCAAGACCAAGCTCGCTCGCCACTTCGTGGACGAGGTCTCCAAGGCCGCCGCCCCACCCCTCGTGCTGAGCGGCCGCTGTCACGAGCGCGAGACGATGTCGTTCAAGGGTGTCGACGGCATCGTCGACACCCTCGCGCGCACGTTGAACAAGCTCGACCCCAAGGACGTGCCGCTGCCTCCCGCGTCGGAGCTCTCGGCGCTCGCCCTGACGTTCCCCGTGCTGTTGCGCGTGGCGGCGATCGCGAAGGAGGCCACGCCTCCCACGCCAAATCTCCTCGAGCTACGCGCGCGCGCGTTCCGCGGCCTGCGGCGCGTGCTCGCCGGGCTCGGCGAGCGCTGCCCGCTGCTGGTCACGATCGACGACGTCCAGTGGGCGGATCCCGACAGCCTCGCTCTGCTCGCCGAGATCCTCGCCGCGCCCGAGTCGCCACGGATGCTCGTGGTGCTCACCCGGCGAGACGAGGGACCGCTGCCGCAGCTGCCGATCCCGGTGACGCGCTTGCACCTGTCGCCGCTCACCGCAGCCGAGGCGACCGAGCTGGTCGAGCGAACCGCGCCCGAGCGCGCCGGCGAGCTCGCCGATCTGATCGCGAGCGCCGGCGGCCATCCGATGTTCTTGCGCGAGATGCTGCGCCACGCGTCGCTCGTGCCCGAGGCCCGTCTCGACGACGCGATCTGGGCGCGCATCACGCGCATGGAGCTCCCGGCTCGACGCATCCTCGAGCTGGTCGCGATCGCAGGCCGGCCCCTGCCCCAGGGGATGGTCGCGGAGATGCTCGATCTCGATCCGAGACGCGCGGCGAAGTGGTTCAGTCTCCTGCGCGCAGCATCGCTGGCGCGGACCGGTGGTAGCCGCGCGGCGGATCCGATCGAGCCGTATCACGATCACGTCCGTGCCGCGGTCGCCGCGCGCATCGCGCCGGCACGGCGCCGGCGCTATCACGAGCGACTCGCCGCGATGCTGCTCGCCGCTGGCTATGACGATCGCGACCCGCTGACGATCGTCGAGCACCTCGAGGCGGCGGGCAAACGCGAGCAGGCCGCCTCGCTCGCGTTGCGTAGCGCGCGCCGCCAGGTCGACCAGCTCGCATTCGAACAGGTCGCCGCGCTGTGCTCCGCCGCGTTGCGCCTGGCGACTGCCGAGCTCCCCGACGAGGAGCGCCGCGCGTTGACGGTGCGGCGCGCCGAGGCCCTCGCGCTCGCCGGCCGCGGCGCCGAGGCCGCACGGGACTACCTCGCGGCCGCCGAGAACGCGCCGCCGGACGATGTCTCCCGCTATCGCCGCGCGGCCGCCGAGCAGCTGCTCGTGTCGGGTCACATCAACGACGGCCTGACCTTGCTCGGCGAGTGCATGAACGCGGTCGGCGAGCAGTTCCCCGCGAACACACCGGGCGCACGTCGCTGGCTGATCGCGAACATGGTCTGGCTCCGCATCCGCGGCACGCGCCACCGCGAGCGTCTGCCGAACACCGGCGACGCCGGTGATCGAGTGCGCCTCGATCTCTATCGCACCGCGTCGCTCGGCCTCAGCCTCGTCGATCCGTTGCGCGGGGCGCTCTGTCAGGCGCGGGCGCTGCGCACCGCGCTCCGGCTCGGCGATCGACAGCGCATCGGATACGCCCTGGCGTATCACGCGATGTACTCGGCCGCCGCGGGAGATCCGCACATCACGTATGCGCGGTC
>JAEUJX010000734.1 GCA_016794545.1 Myxococcales bacterium | reverse complement strand
TCCCGAGCGGCGCCACCACCGCACCGCCGAGCACGCTCTCGGCCGGCGGCGGCACGCTCTCGCCGGCGAACCCGTACTGACGGGAGGCGCGCCCGGCGCACGGCGTCGGAGGCGGTGCGCGCCGGACTGCTGTACCCTCGCGGCGATGGAGATCCCGACCGACCGCGCGGGGTACGAGGGCGAGGCTCGCTACGCATCGGTGGTGCGCGCGATGGCGGAAGGCGTGGTCGTGCAGGACGCCGATGCCGTGATCCTCGCGTGCAACGAGGCCGCCGAGCAACTGCTCGGACTGACCGCGGATCAGATGATGGGGCGGAGCTCGCTCGATCCGCGCTGGCGGTCGATCCACGAGGACGGCTCGCCGTTCCCGGGCGACACGCATCCCGTGCCGATGACGTTGCGCACCGGACAGGCGCTGCGCGATGTCGTGATGGGCGTGCACAAGCCCGATGGCACGCTGACCTGGATCTCGATCAACACCGAGCCGCTGTTTCGCGCCGGAGAGGCGAAGCCGTTCGCGGCGGTGTGCACGTTCGGCGACATCACGCGGCGCAAGCGGGCCGAGGACGAGCTCCGTCGCAGCGAGGAGCGCTACCGCCGGATCGTCGAGACCACCCTCGAGGGCGTGTGGATGATCGATCTGGCCGGCAACACCACGTTCGCGAACCACCGCATGGCGGAGATGCTCGGGTGCACGCCCGAGGAGCTCGCGCGCTCGTCGGTGTGGGAGTTCATCGACGACGCGGATCGCGCCATCGTGACGGAGCGCCTCGTCGCGCGGGCCCGCGGCATCGGCGAGATCCACGACTTCCGGTTTCGCCGCAAGGACGGCACCCACCTCGAGGCGAGCATGGCGACGTCCTTGATCACGATGCCCGACGGTGTCGCGGGCGCGCTCGCGATGGTGCGGGACGTGGCGGCGGAGCGGCGCCTCGAGACCGAGCTGCGCGAGAGCAAGCAGCGACTCGAGCTCGCGCTCGACGTCGGCCAGATGGGCACGTGGGAGTGGAACCTCGACACGAACACCGCGAACGGGTCGCCACTCGTCCGCGAGATCCTCGGGCTTCCGGCGGACGCGCCGCTCGCCTCGCCCGGCGAGTTCTGGGCCTCCGTCCACCCCGACGACCTGCCCGGGCTGCGCGCGTCGAGCGCCGCGTACCTCGAGAGCGGCACCGGCGGACGGTTCGTCAACACGTTCCGCGTGGTGCGTCCCGACGGAGCCATCCGCTGGGTGCGCTCCGCCGGCGGCCTGATCGCGAGCCCGACAGGTGAGCGGCGCATCCTCGGGACGCTCGTCGATGTCACCGAGAGCCGCGCGCTCGAGGAGCAGCTCCGCCACGCGCAGCAGCTGGAGAGCATCGGGCGCCTCGCCGGCGGCGTCGCGCACGACTTCAACAACCTCCTGACGGCGATCCTGGCGTCGGTCACCTTCGCGGAGAGGGAGCGCGCGCCGGGAATCGCCGAGGAGCTCCGGACGATCCGCACCGCGGCCGAGCGCGGCGCCGAGCTCACGCACCAGCTGCTCGCGTTCGCGCGCAAGCAGGTGATGCAGCTGGTCGACCTCGACCTCAACGAGATCATCCGCAACCTGGCCGGGGTGCTGCGCCGCCTGGTCGGAGAGGACATCACGCTCGAGATCAAGCTCGCCGGCGACCTGTGGCCGATCCGCGCCTCCGCGAGCCAGCTCGAGCAGGTGATCGTGAACCTCACCGTCAACGCGCGCGACGCCATGCCGCGCGGAGGCCCCCTGCGGATCACGACGAGCAACTTCACACCGAGCGTGACCGGACAGGATCGCGAGGTCGCAGGGATCCGCCCGGGCGACTACGTCGCACTCACCGTCACCGATCGCGGCGTCGGCATCGATGCGCAGGCGCTGCCGCACATCTTCGAGCCGTTCTACTCCACGAAGCACACCGGCACCGGGCTCGGACTCGCGAGCTCGTATGGCATCGTGAAGCAGCTCGGCGGGCACATCCGCGTGCACAGCGACGTCGGCGTCGGCACCACGTTCACGGTGTACCTGCCGCGCGAGCGCCACGCGGCTCGGCCCGCGGACCCCGCGCCGAGGCCCGTCGAGGTGGCGCGCCGTGCGACCACCACCGTGCTCCTCGTCGAGGACGACGACCTGCTCCGCCGCGTGGTCGCGCGGGGCCTCGGCGAGGCGGGCTATCGCGTCCTGGTCTCGGCGAACGGCGAGGAGGCGCTCGCCCTCGCCGCCCGGCACGACGGGGCGATCGACGTGCTGATCACCGACGTGATCATGCCCGGGCTGTCGGGGCGTGAGCTCGCCGCGCAGTTCGGGACCGCGCGGCCCACGACGAAGGTCCTCTACACGTCCGGATACACCGACCAGATCATCGCCCGCCACGGGGTGCTCGACCCGGGGCAGCAGTTCGTCGCCAAGCCGTACACGCTCGAGGCGCTCGCGGCGCGGATCGACGAGATCCTCGGCCAGGCCGCCGCCGCAGCAGGCGGGTGAGTGCCGCCGGCTATTCGACGATGACGCGGTCGCTCGCCGAGCGCCCGAACGTCTCGGGCATGTACATCTCCTCGGCCTTCGTCGGAGGAACCACGAAGTTTCCCGGCGTCGTCGCGCGCGCGACGTAGCTGTACTCGTGCACGCCCTCCCAGAGCAGCGCGGCGAACGCCTCGGTGCGCTCGTCGCGCAGGTTCTGGTGCTCGTACCAGGGGCCGTACCACCACCAGTACGCGCCCCGGGACTTCTGCTCGTTCGGGTCCTGCGGGATCGGGCCCGTCACCGCGAGCGCCGGGTTCATCGCCTCGAGGCCCGCCGGCAGCGGATCGACGAGCGCGACGTGGTAGCGCCGGTTCTCGTTGACCATCGTCAGCTTCACGCGCACGCGCGCGCCGGCCTTCACGTGCCACACGCCCTGCGCGTCGCGCGTGACGTCCTTCGGATCATCGGCGCCCTCGTAGCGGCGCTGCACGACGAACCCGTAGTCCGCGGCGTCGAGCTTGAGCGACGCCGGCGCGTAGGTCATGCCGATCCGGTAGTAGAGCCGGCCCGGGCCCTGCTTCGCGATCGTCAGGTCCTGCTTGTCGTGCGTCGCGACCGTCGCCATCGGGATGTCGATCCGGAACGTGTCGGTCGTGCGGCCCTTGAACGCGTGATCGCCGGCGTAGTCGTTGCCCAGCCACACGCGCGCGACGAAGTCGGGCGTGACCTTCTCGTAGGTCTGGAAGTAGCGGTCGAGCGCGAGCAGCGCGAACGTGTTCTCCTGGGTGTTGAGCCACTTCCCGGCCTTGCGGTGCGCGAGCAGGCCGGTCACGAGCTTGGGGATGAGGTCGAGCTGCGGCTGGTCGGCGATCAGCGACTCGAGGAACACGGCGTCGACGCGGCGGTCGCTCGCGAGGAGCAGATACGCACCGTCGCCATAGGCGGTCGTGAAGTTCGCCGCGCCCGCGGTCTCGCTGACCTTGTTCAGCGCGTGACGCGTGATCGCGTCGCGCTGCGGCTTCGCCGAGGCCTGGCCCGCGAACGTGCCGAGCAGCCAGCCGTTCGCCTCCATCGAGAGCTTCTCGACGCCGCCGGCATCGGCGATCAGCTTCACGCCCTTCGCGAGGTCGAGGTCGCCGAGCTGCTTGCGCGTGTAAAGCGCGTACGCGCTGATCGTGTGGCGGATCTCCGGACCGTAGTACCAGGGGTAGTGCGACTCGATCACGCGCAGGTACTGCTTCGCCTGCTCGAGGATGTTCGCCGGCACCGCGAAGCCCTTCGCCTTCGCGTGGCCGAGCGCGCTCGCGACGTAGACCGTCAGGTACGGCTCGCTCGGGCGGCCGCGATCCCAGAACGCGAAGCCACCGTCGTAGTTCTGCATCTGCGACAGGCGCTCGAGGTCGACGCGCACGCTCTCGGCCATCGCCGTCGCGGACGGCAGGTCCTTGCTCTGGAACGCCGCGAGCACGTCCTTCAGCGCCGCGATCGCGATCACGCGCGAGGCGCGCTGCTCCGCGCACTCGAACGGGTAGTGCACGAGGTAGAGCAGTGCGTCGGTCAACGCCTGGAGGTTCGTCGACGCGGTCGAGACCTGGAGCCCGCCGAACTGCGTGACCACCTGCCCCGGCAGCGCGACTGGCTGGCGCGTCGCGCCCTCGTCGATCACGCCGTACGTCGCGAAGGCCTCCGTCGTCGCGGGCGTCCACACGGGAAGCGCGACATCGGCGGCGTCCGTCGCCTTGCCCGCCGCGCCGACCACCTGGAACCGCGCGGTCCCGGCCATCTCGGCCGCCGCGGGGAACCGGACCTCGACGCGATCGTTCGCCGGCACGCTGACCTCGCGGCCCGCACCGGCGGTCAGCTTCGCGTTCGCGGTCGCGACCGCGAGCTTCACCGTCATCGGCGCGTCGGTCTGGTTCTGCACCACGACCGGCAGCTCGAACGTGTCGCCGAAGTTGAGGAACCGAGGCGGGCTCGGCCGCACCATCAGCGGGAGCCGCGCCGTGAGCGCGCTCTCGCCCTTGCCGAACTGCTTCTCGCCCCACGCCGCGACCGCGACGATGCGATAGCGCGTCAGGTTGTCGGGCAGCTTGACCTCGACGGTGGCCTTGCCCTGCGCGTCGGTCTTCACCGCCGGCGAGAACGCGGCGAGCGGATTGAAGTTGGCCCGCACGGCGATCGCCGTGCTGTTCGGTCCACTCGGCCCGTTGTCGCTCTCGCCGCCGCGCTTGTCCTTGCCCGCCATCTCCTTCTCCGGCTGCGACGTCGGCGACGGCGCCTCCATCGGCGCCTGCGCCGCGACCGCCATCGGCTTCGCCACGGTCGCGTCCGCTGTCGCGAGGTTGCCGTCCGCAGCGCGCGTCTGCGCCTCCGCGAGCTTCGACGAGTCCGGCTTCGCGAGCTTCACGTACGCGCGCGAGTAGTGGTCGCGCGTGTCGGGGCCGCGGCTGGGATGGAACGTGTCGATCGGATCCGGGAACACGTAGCCGGTGAGCGCGAGGATCGCCTCGTCGACCACGATCACCGCCGTCTCGGCGTCGCCGACGGGCGCGCCCTTGGCGTCGCGCACCTCGACGGCGATCTTCGTGCTCTCGCCGGGCGCGAGCTTCGGCGCGGCCGGCAGCACGACGACGTTCAGCGTCCGGTGCTTCGGCGGCACGGGCAGGTTGATCTGACCGACCGCGTACGCGGGGCGCTTCGGGAGCGCCGGATCCGGGTTGCCCTTGTCGTCGATCCGCGCCGCCGCCCCGACGAGGTCGACCTGGACGTGGAGGTTCGGCGTCATCGCATCGTCCACCGGCACCTTCAGGACGGTCGTCGGTCCGGTCAGCGTGATCCGCTCCGACTTCACGATGCCCGAGCGCCGCCACGTGACGACGCCCTCGGCGGGGGAGAACGGCGCCTGCACGAGCAGCTCGGCGGTGTTGCCGGGCGTGTACTCCTTCTTGTCCGGGATCAGCTGCACCGTCTCCTGCGTGACCTCGCGCTGCGGCGGCTGATCACCGCCGGTCACCCAGAACGTCAGGCTCGTCGTGTTCGGCCGGCCTTCCTTGTCCTTGATCGTCGCGGTCACCTTGTACCTGCCGCCCTTCGAGGTCTGGAACGAGCACGCCTTCGGATCGCAGGTCTGCGGCTCGACCTCGATCTGCTGGTAGCGGCCGCGCTTGTACTCGTAGTCGAGTCGCACCGCCGTCAGGTCGATCGTCGCGTCCACCGCCTTGCCGTCGAGGTCGACGCCGATCACGTCGAGCTCGAACGGCGTGCCCTTCTCGACGAACGGCTTCTTCGTCTTGAGGCCGACGTAGTAGCTCGCCGGGTGCACGATCAGCGCGGCCGACGCGCTCCACGTCTGGCGGTTGACGTCGGTCACCGACGCGTTCGCCTGGAGGCTCATCGGCACCGCCGGGTTCGAGGACAGGAAGTCGAGGTGCAGCACGTGCGCGCCGGTCGCGTCGGTCTTGCCCTCGTGCGACCAGCTCTTCGGCGGCCGGTAGCCGCGGCCGTCGTCGTCGTAGTCCTCGCCGCGATAGCCCCACCACGGCTCCCACGCGCCGAACACGTAGTCGTCGCGGTTCGGGGGGGTGTACGAGGTCTGGCTCGCGGTCACGTACCAGCTCGCCGGCGCGCCCGCGAGCGGTCCGCCCGCGTAGTACTTCGCGTTCACCGTGACATCGCCGCTCTGGCCGACGAGGAACGGCCCCTGCGACGGCGCCGCGCTGACCTCGAACTCCGGCCGGCGGAACTCCTCGATGCGGAACGAGTGGCCATGGCTGCCGAGCCCCGGGGCCTCGAACGCGATGTTCGCGTAGCCGAGGTTCGGCGTCTTCGGCAGCGTGAACTTCGTGTCGAAGCCGCCGACCGGGTTCACCGGAGCGCTCCCGGTCGCGATCTGGTTGCCCTGCGAGTCGGTGACCTTGTACGTGACCTGCGTGACGCGGCCCGCGATGCCGGCGACGTCACCGCGCTTGCCGTGGTCGATCATCCGCAGCCATCCCTTGAGCGAGACCTCCTCGCCGGGCTTGTACAGCTTGCGGTCGTCGATCACGTACCAGCCGAGGCGCGAGACGCCGGGCTGCTTGATCCAGCTGCCGTTCTCCGCGTACCAGCTCGCGCTCTCGGCGACGAACGCGACGTCGTTGCCGTGCCTCGCGATCAGGTAGTTCGCGCCCGGCTTCGCGCCCGCCGGCAGCGCGATCACGGCCTGGCCCTGCGCGTCGGTCGTGCCGGTGGTCCCGTACGGCGCGATCTCGAGCGCGACGCCGCCGAGCGGCTTGCCCGTCGCGAGCTCCGTCGCGAACGCGCGCAGGTCGTCGCGGTCGACCGCGGCATCGATGCCGAGCTTCGTCGCCTGCACCCACGAGATCAGCGTCGGCGGCGCGCCGTTCTTCTTCTCGTTCCAGGGGTACGGCTCGACCAGCGCGATGACGTGCCCGAGGCCGTTCTGGAGCGCCGGCGCGAGATCGACGTGCGTCTCGACCAGGTCGTTACTGCCCTTCGTCGTCTTGATGATCTCGTCGGTGACGAGCTTGCCCGGCAGCTTCGGCGGCTTGTCGTGGTTCCACCGGTTGCGGAGGTAATGGTTGTAAGCCTCGTAGTCAGCGGGCGTCACCGCGTACAGCCGGACCTTGAGGCGGTCGTGGTTGATCGAGAAGAAGTCGAGCGTCGGCGCCTTCGCGGCCGGATCGAGCACGACCATGCCTTCCGGACCGAAGAACGATGGCTCGGCATCCCCGACCCGGAAGGTGTGCGTCTCGGCCTTGCCGAGCGTCTGGCCGAACTCGTCGGTCAGGCGGCTCGAGATGTCGACCTTGTACTGGGTGCGCGCCGTGGTCAGGCCCTGCACGACGAGCGCGTTGCCCTGCGGGATGAGGTGAACGCCATCGATCGCGGGCGTGATCGCGAGCTGTGCGTCGTCGAACCGGTCGCCGTCGAGCGCGTTGTTGAACCGGATCACGAACGGCATGCCGGGCCGGCAGTTCTTGTCCCAGCCGCAGGTCGCCTCCTCCACGCGCAGCGGCGCGTAGGTCTTGAACGAGTAGGTCTGGGCCGACGTCGTCAGGTTCGGGCCCTCCGCCGACGGCGTGCCGGCCGGGACCGCGAGCGTGATCGTTGTGTCGGCGGGGAACTTCGCGGTCGCCCGGAACGCGAGCCAGCGTCCGTCCTGTTCGTCGCGCTTCGCGGCCTCGACGAGCGCCTTGATCGCCTTGTCCTTCTCGATCTCCGCGTCGGTCAGCAGCGCGAGCTGGAACCGATCGCCGAACCCCGCCTTCACCGCGAGCTTCGCGAGCACCTTGGCCGGATCGATCTTCTGATCGAACGTGAGGAACATCGGCACGTCGAGCTTGTACGGCCCGCCCTGCGGGTACGCGCTGACCACGGTCGCCGGCGGCGTCTCGAACGTGAACTTGGTGGCGCTCGCGAGCTTGGCGCCCGTGGCGCTCGCCGTCCCCGCCGGCACCTCGACGGTGTAGGTCGTCGCCTGCGGGAACCGGATGTCCGGATCGAACAGCACGGTGCGCGTGCCGATCCAGCGCCACTGCCCTCTGGGTTGCGGCGTGAGCTTGACCGGCGTCGTCGCCGACGCGTCCGCCTGCGACGTCACCGCGACCATCGGCTGGGAGAACGTCACGCTCAGCTCCGGCGCGAGCGGGACCTTGCCCTCGGGCATGTAGCGCAGCACGGTGAGCGCCTTGCCGGCGTCGTTGCCCGGCGGCGGCAACAGCGACGACGCCGGCGGCGGGAACGTGCCCTGGATCGTCTGCCCCGTCCTCGGCGGCGGCTGCGAGCCGGGGCGCAGCGCGAACCCTTGCTGGTCGCCGGCCTGGGCCTTCAACGGGTTCGCCGCGCGTGCGAGCAGCTGCGCGGCCTCGCCGTCGCCGAGCTTCCTGGCCGCGGCGAGCTGCGCGCGATCGAACGCGGGCGCGCCCTGCTTGCCGTTCGACAGCCGCAGATCGAGGCCCGGCGGTGCCTCCGAGAGCGGGACGACCTTGACCGGGGTCCTCGGCGGCGCGTCGTTGCTGCCCGGCCCGGCGCCGGAGCCCTTCTTGCCGCCGCACGACGTGACGAGGAACGACAGCAGCACGGCCGCGGCCGTACTGCGCATGGCGAGAGAACGCTGCCTCATGTCGGCTCCTTTGACGCCTACTCGACGATCATTCGATCACTCGCCGAGCGCCCGAACGTCTCGGGCATGTACATCTCCTCGGCCTTGGTCGGCGGGACCACGAAGTTCCCCGGCGTCGTCGCGCGCGCGACGTACGAGTACTCGTGCACGCCCTCCCACACGAGCGGCGCGAACGCCTCCGTCCGCTCGTCGCGCAGGTTCTGGTGGTCGTACCAGGGGCCGTACCACCACCAGTACGCGCCCTTCGACTTCTGCTCGTTCGGATCCTGCGGGATCGGGCCGGTCACCGCGAGCGCCGGGTTCATCGCCTCGAGGCCCGCCGGCAGCGGATCGACGAGCGCGACGTGGTACCGCCGGTTCTCGTTGACCATCGTCAGCTTCACGCGCACCTTCGCGCCGGCCTTGACGTGCCATACGCCTGCCGCGTCGCGCGTGACGTCCTTCGGATCGTCGACCGCCTCGTAGCGGCGCTGCACGACGAAGCCGTAGTCCGCGGCGTCGAGCTTCAGCGACGCCGGCGCGTACTTCATGCCGATGCGGTAGTAGAGCCGGCCCTTGCCGTCCTTCTGGATCGTCAGCGGCTGCTTGTCGTGCGCGGCGACGTCCTTCATCGGGATGTCGATCTGATGGTAGTCGGTCGTGCGGCCCTTGAACGCGTGGTCGCCGGCGTAGTCGTTGCCGAGCCACACGCGCGCGACGAAGTCCGGCGTGACCTTCTCGTAGGTCTGGAAGTACCGGTCGAGCGCGAGCAGCGCGAACGTGTTCTCCTGCGTGTTCAGCCAGCGGCCCGCCTTGCGGTGCGCGAGCAGGCCGGTGACGACCTTCGGGATGAGGTCGTTCTGCGGCTGCTCCGCGATCAGCGACTCGAGCATCACCGCATCGACGCGGCGGTTGCTCGAGAGGAGCAGGTAGTTGCCGTCGCCGTAGCTCGTCACGAAATTCGCCGCGCCCGCGGTCTCGCTGACCCGGTTCGTCGCGTGGCGCACGATCGCGGCGCGCTCCTTGTCCGCGGCCTTGTGCTGCGCGAACAGGCCGAGCAGCCAGCCGTGCGTCTCCATCGAGACCTTCGCGTTCGCGGTGCCGCCGTACTCGGCGTACAGCTTCTGGCCCTTCGCGAGGTCGAGGTCACCGATCGCCTTGCGCGTGTACAGCGCGTACGCGCTGATCGCCCACCTGACCTCCTGCGAGTAGTACCAGGGGTACTTCTTCTCGATGTCGCGCAGGTAGGTCTTCGCGCGGTCGAACACCGTCTTCGGCACCGCGTAGCCCTTGGCCTGCGCGTGCGCGAGCGCGTTCGCCACGTACACGCTGAGGTACGGCTCGCTCGGGCGGCCGCGCTCCCAGAACGCGAACCCGCCGTCCCAGTTCTGCAGCTGCGCCAGCCGCTCGATGTCGGTCGCCATGCTCGTCGCGAGCGCCTGCGGCGACGGCATGTCCTTCGTCTTGAACGCCGTCAGCACGTCGCGCAGCGCCGCGATCGCCATCACGCGCGAGGCGCGCTGCTCCGAGCACTCGTACGGGTAGTGCACGAGGTAGAGCAGCGCATCGGTCAGCGCCTGGAGGTTCGTCGACGCGGTCGTCACCTCGAGGCCGCCGAACTGCGGCACGACCTGGCCCGGCAGCGCGACCGGCTGCTTGATCGCGCCATCGTCGATCACGCCGTAGGTCGCGAACGCCTCGGTCGTCGCCGGCGTCCACACCGGCAGCGCGAGCTCGCTCGCGTCCGACACGCTGCCGGCCGCCCCGACGATCTGGAACCGCGCGGTGCCCGCCATCTCGGCCGCCGCGGGGAACAGCACCTCGACCCGCTCGTTCGCCGGCACGCTGACCTCGCGGCCGGCGCCGTCGGTGATCTTCGCGTTCGTCGCGCGCACGGCGACCTTCACGGTCATCGGCGCATCGGTCTGGTTCTGCACGACCACCGGCAGCTGAAACGTGTCACCGAAGTTCAGAAACCGCGGCGGGCTCGGCCGCACCATCAGCGGCAGCCGCGCGGTCAGCGAGCTCTCGCCCTTGCCGAACTGCTTGTCGCCCGCCGTCGCGATCGCGACGATGCGGTAGCGCGTCAGGTTGTCGGGGACCTTGATGTCGACGGTCGCCCTGCCCTGCGCGTCGGTCTTCACGACGGGCGAGAACGCGGCGAGCGGGTTGAAGTTCGACCGGATCGCGATCGCCGGATTCTTGTCCGCACCGTCGGCCTTGCCGTCGCCGTCGGACTCCTTCTCCTCGCGGTTCTTGTTCATCTTCGGCGGCGCGGGCGGCGGCGGCGGGGCCATGCCGCCCATCGCGGCGGCCTCCGGCGCGGGCATCGCGTCGTCCATCGGCGCCGACCCCGTCGCGCGCGCGCGGCCGGGCGCCGCGTTCGCCTGCAGGTTACCGGCGTCGGGCCGCGCGAGCTTCACGTACGCGCGCGAGTAGTGATCGCGCGCGTCATCTCCGCGCTGCCCGTAGAACACGTCGACCGGGTTCGGGAACTGGTACCCGGTGAGCGACAGGATCGCCTCGTCGACCACGATCACCGCGCTCTCGCTGTTCGCGACCGGGCGGCCCTGTGCGTCGGTGACGTTCAGCGTCAGCTTCGCGCTCTCGCCGGGCGCGAGCTTCGGCACGTTCGGCGCGACGGTGACCTTGAGGGTGCGCTGCTTCGGCGGCACCGGCAGGTTGATCGTGCCGACCGCGTACGCCGGGCGCTTCGGCAGCTTCGGATCGGGCTGGCCCTTGTCGTCCGTGCGCGCCGCGGCACCGACGAGATCGACCTGCACGTACATGTTCGGCACCATCGCGTCGGTGATCGGGACCTTGATCGTCGTCGTCGGTCCGGTCAGCGCGATGCGCTCGACCTTGACGATGCCCGAGCGCCGCCACGACACCAGCGCCTCCGCCGGGTAGAACGGCGCCTGCAGCATCAGCTCGGCGGTGTCTCCCGCGGCGTACTCCTTCTTGTCGGGGATGAGGTTCGCCTGCTCCTGCTTGACCTCGCGCGCCGGCGGCGTGTCGCCGCCCGACACCCAGAACGTCAGCTTCGTGGTGTTCGGTCGGCCCTTGGCGTCGACGATCACCGCGGTCACCTGGTAGCTCCCGCCGACCGGGGTGTTGAAGCGACACGGCACCGGGTCCGCCGCGGCGACCACGCTGCACGTCTGCGGATCCTTCTCGACGACCGCGTACTTGCCCTTCTTGTACTCCCAGTCCTGGCGCACCGCCTTGACCTCGATCGCCGTGCCGGGTGCGGCCTTGCCATCGAGATCGACGCCGATGACCTCGAGGTCGAACGGCGTGCCCTTGTCGACGTACATCCGCTTGGTCTTGAGGCCGACGTAGAGCGAGCTCGCGTGCACGATCATCGCGGCCGACGACGACCACGCCTGGCGGTTGACGTCGGTGACCGTCGCGTTCGCGACGACCGAGTACGCCCGCGGCGGGTTGATCGACAGGTAGTCGAGGTGCAGCGTGTGCGCGCCGGTCGCGTCGGTCGTGCCGGCGAGCGACCAGGTCTTCGGGGCCTTGTAGCGGCCGCCGCCTTCGTCGTCGTCCCAGCGGTGATAGCCCCACCACGGCTCCCAGAAGCCGAAGATGAACTCGTCGCGGTTCGGCGGCGAGAACGATGCCGGGTTCGCGGTGACGAACCAGTTCACCGGTGCGCCGGGCAGCGGGCCGCCCGAGTAGTACTTCGCGTTGACGGTAACGTCGCCGCCGCCGCCGACCAGGAACGGTCCCTGCGACGCCTGCGCGCTGACCTCGAACTCGGGGCGGCGGAACTCCTCGATCTCGAAGCCGTGCGTGTGGCCGCCGCTCATCCGCCCCTTCGCCTCGAACCGCACGTACGCGCCGCCGAGGTTGGGCGTCTTCGGGATCGTGAACTTCGTGTCGAAGCCGCCGACCGCGGACACCGGCGCCGAGCCGGTCGCGATCTTGTTGCCGGTCGAGTCGGTCACCGTGTACGCGACGCTGGCGACCGCGCCACCGATGCCGCCGAGGTCGCCGCCCTCGCCCGGGTCGAGCGTGCGCAGCCAGCCCTTCAGCGTGACCTCCTCGCCGGGCTTGTACATCTTGCGGTCGTCGATCACGTACCAGGCGAGCTGGGTCGGCCGCGCCTGCTTGAACCAGCTGCCGGTCTCGTTCCACCAGCCGCCGTCATCCGAGACGAACGCGACGTCGTCGCCCTTCCGCGCCAGCAGGAAGTGCGCGCCCTTGATCGTCGTCGACGACAGCGCGAGCGTCGCGACGCCCTTGTCATCGGTGGTCGCCTTCGTGCCGAACGGCCGCATCTCGATCGACACGTTCGACGCGGCCTTGCCGGTCGCGAGGTCGGTCGCCATCGCGACGAGCTCGCCGGCATCGACGTGCGCGTCGACGCCGAGCCGCGTCGACTGCACCCACGCGACGAGCTTCGGCGGATCCCAGTCCTCGGTCCACGGGTACGGCTCGACCAGCGCGATCACGTGACCGAGCCCGTCCTTCGACAGCGCCGTCTGGAGATCCACCTGCGTCTCCACGAGCTCGTTCTTGCCGACCGCGGTCTTCACCAGCTGGTCGAACACCTTCTTGCCCGGCAGCTTCGGCGGCTTGTCCCGGTTCCACTGGTTCCGGAGGTAGAAGCCGTACGCGTCGTAGTCGAGCGGGCTCACCTTCCAGAGCGAGACTTTGAGTTGCTCGTAGTTCGTCGTGAAGAAGTCGAGCGTCGGCTTCTTCGCGGCCGGATCGAGCACGACCATGCCGTTCGGTCCGAAGAACGTCGGCTGCGCGTCGCCGACGCTGAACGTCAGCGTGGTGTCCTTGCCGAGCGTCTGGCCGAACGCGTCGGTGACGCCGCCCGAGACGACCACCTTGTACGTGGTGCGCGCCTTGGTCAGGCCCTGCACGCTGATGACGCCGTAGCTCGCGACGATCTTGACGTTGTCGATCGGCGGCGAGATCGAGAGCTGCGCCTCGTCGAACTTGTCCTCGTCGAGCGGGGTGTTGAACTCGATGCGGAACGGCATGCCCGGCCGGCACTCGCCGCCCCAGCCGCACTGCGCATCGTCGATGCGCAGTGGCGGATAGGTGCGGAACGCGTAGCGCTGCGCGCTCTTCGTCGTGTTCGGGCCCTCGGCGCTCGGCATGCCCGCGGCGATCTCGATCTCGATCGCCGCGTTCTTCGGGAAGGGATCAGTGGCGCGGAACGCGATCCACCGGCCATCGTGCTCTGCCTTCGCGGCGGCCTCGGCGCGCAGCTTCAGCTCCTTGTCGGCGGCGACCGCGGCGGCATCGAGGAGCTCGATCGCGACCGGCTTGCCGTCCGCCGTCACCTTGAACGACTTGAACGCGGCGAGCGCGTCGATCTTCTGGTCGAACACAACGAACATCGGGACGTCGAGTCGCTGGTGCGGACCCGACGGGTAGTGCGAGATCAGCTGCGGCGCGGGCGTCTCGAACGTGAACTTCGTCGCGGTCTTCAGCACGCCGCCGTTCGCGCTCTTCGTCCCCGCGGGGACCTCGACGGTGTACGTCGTCGCCTGCGGGAACCGAACGTCCGGATCGAACAGCACGGTGCGCGTGCCGATCCAGCGCCAGTTGCCCTTCGGTGTCGGCGTCAGGAGCACGGGCACGGTCTTCGCCGCGTCGTCCTGCGACGTCACGGCGATCATCGGCTGGGAGAACGTGACCGACAGCTCCGGCGCGTACGGGACCTGCCCTTCCGGCATGTAGCGCAGGACGCGGAGGTCCTTGCCGGCGTCGTTACTCGCCGGCGGCAGCAGCGACGACGGCGGCGGCGGGAACTGGCCCTTGATGGTCTGGCCGGTGCGCGGCGGCGGCTGGCTGCCGGGCCGGAGCGCGAAGCTCTGCTGGTCGTTCGGATCGGCGGCGATCGGGCGCGCGCGCGTCAGCAGCTGCTGCGCGTCGGCCTCGCCGATCTTCTTGGCCGGTGCGAACGCCCGGCGGTCGGCGGCCGCCGGACCCTGCTTGCCCTCGCTGACGCGGAGATCGAGCCCGGGCGGCAGGTCCTTCTGCTGGACCAGCACGCGGTCGGACAGCGGCGAAGGTGCGGGCGGTGCGGGCGTCTTCTTCCCGCCTCCACCGCACGAGGTGATCACGAACGTGAACAGGGTCGCGGCCGCGATGGCGCGGGTCCCCACGGAGCGTTGGCGCTTCACGTGGGTGATCAACGCACCACGCCAGCCTTCGCGCTAGGCGCCGGCCACCGAAACTATCTTCCCAAGAACCGCGTTTGTCGGGTGTACAGTCCGCCGCGATGAGGACGTTCGCCCTGGCCCTGATCTGTCTCTCCACGGCGTGTGGCACCGATGGCGGCTCGATGCCGCCGACCCCCGATGCTCCTGGCGGCGGCAGCGGTGCCGGGTGGACGCCGCTGATCCAGAAGGGCTGGACGCTGGCCCCGGGCGGCGAGAACACCTCCGACCTGCAGATCGAGACGATCGACCGGCCCATGGTGATCGGCGGCATCCGGCCGCTCTCGCCGGTCGGCACGCACCACACGCTGCTGTTCAAGGGCCTGACCGGGACGAACGCGATCTACGCGTCGGGCGTCGGCACGGGCGAGCTGATGTTCCCGCCGGGCAAGGCGATGAAGATCGACGCCGGCACCGCGCTCGGCCTCCAGCTCCACATCTACAACACGAGCGACAACATGCTGTCCGGCACCTCGGGCATCGAGGTCCTGGAGGTCGACCCGGCGACGGTCACCGACGAGATCGACATGTTCCTGCCCGGGCCGCGCAGCCTCGCGATCGCGCCGAACCAGACGTCGACGAAGACCGGCACGTGCACGGTGACCACGCCGTACACGCTGATCGCGCTGTTCCCGCACATGCACCAGCTCGGCACGCACTTCAAGACGACGATCAAGACCGGCGGCGTCGAGCGCGTGATCCACGACAAGCCGTACAGCTTCGACCACCAGGCCGTGATCCCGCTCGACTCGATCAAGCTCGCCGCCGGCGACACGATCACGACCGAGTGCACGTGGAACAACACCACGAACCAGACCGTCGGCTACGGCGAGAGCTCGACGACGGAGATGTGCTACTCGATCCTCTACCGCTACCCGCGCGGCACCGACGAGTTCTGCACGCAGTAGGCAGTCCGGATCCCGGCCGGACGATGTCCGAGCTCCGGCCGAACCGGACACGCCGCTCCTGAGTTTCCAGCGAGTTGTCGTCGGCACGCGGCGTGCTGAGCGACTGCGGTCAAATGCTATGCTGGACCCAATGCTCGACCCCGCCGTCCTCGCCGTCGTCGGCCCCGAACGGATCCGCGGCCTCAACCGCGAGCAGTTCGAGGGACTCATCAAGCTCGGCGTGTTCGCCGATCAGCACGTCGAGCTGCTGCGCGGCGTCCTGGTGGAGATGACCGTGCAGGAGGAGCCGCACGCGCGGATCTCGGCCTGGTTCCACAAGGTGCTCGTCCGTGGTCTCGACGACCATTTCGAGATTCGCGGTCACAGCTCCTTCGCGGCGACCGAGGACTCGGTGCCCGAGCCCGACATCGCCGTGTATGCGATGGAGCTCCGCACTCGGTTGCCGCGCGAAGCATTGCTCCTCGTCGAGGTCGCCGATACCTCGCTCGCCAAGGACCGCAAGATCAAGACCGAGATCTATGCCGAAGCGGGCGTGCCCGAGTACTGGATCGCGAACGTTCGCGCGCATCGCGTCGAGGTGCACACGCGGCCCGGTCCGGACGGGTACTCCGACGTCCGGACCTACGCGGGCGACGAGGTGCTGCGTCCCGCGTCGCTGCACCCGTTCGAGCTGCGCGTCTCCGACGTGCCGTGGGAACCGCAAGAGCGACCCGCTGCCAAGAAGCAGCGCTGATCCCGCGGCGGCGGGCGCTTGACCAGAGGCGGCGGCTCCGACGATGTTTCGTCCATGTCCGAAGCGCCGGCGACCTCCTCGGCCCCGCAGAAGGTCGAGCCGTACATCCCCGCCTCGAAGACGCTGCCGGAGCTGACCGCCGGCGTCATCATCCTCGGCTCGCTGCTCGCCGTGATCCTCGCGGGCGCGAACGCGTACCTCGGCATGTTCGCCGGCATGACGGTCTCGGCGAGCGTGCCCGCCGCCGTGATCTCGATGGCGGTGCTGCGCATGCTCCGCACCGGCAACATCCTCCAGAACAACGGCGTGCAGACCGCGGCCGCCTCCGGCGAGGGCCTCGCGGCCGGGGTGATCTTCACGCTGCCCGCGCTGATCATCCTCGGCGTGTGGACGCGGTTCTCGTACCTCGAGACCACGCTGATCGCCGGGTTCGGCGGCATCCTCGGCGTGCTGTTCACGATCCCGCTGCGCCGCTCGCTGATCATCGATCAGCCGCTCCAGTTCCCCGAGGGCGTCGCCACCGCCGAGGTGCTGAAGGTCGGCGCCGAGGGCGGCGGCGGCGTCGGCACGCTGCTGATCGCGGGCATCATCGGCGCGGTCGTCAAGGTCGGCGCGACGGGCCTCAAGCTGTGGTCGGAGATCGTCGAGGTCGGCGCGTGGATCGCCGCGCCGGCGGCGGCGAAGGTCGCGGAGGCCGGCGGCACGGCCGCGGTCGCCGCGAAGGGCACGGGCATCCCGTTCTACTTCGGCATCAACGCATCGCCCGCGCTGCTCGCGGTCGGCTACATCGTCGGCTTCAACGTCGCCGTCGTGATCTTCTCCGGCGCGGTGCTGAACCGCTGGGTCGCGGTGCCGTTGTACGCGGCGTTCGGCGATCCGGCGGCGCGCATCATCGACCCCGACACCGGCGCCACGCTCGCCGACGCGCTCGTCGGCCTGTCGCCGCTCGACGCCGCCGGCACGATCCACGGCTCGGTCACGCGCTACCTCGGCGTCGGCGGCATGCTGGTCGGTGGCCTGTGGTCGCTGTTCAAGCTGCGCAAGAGCCTGCTCGGCGGCATCACCGCGGGCCTCGACGCCTACAAGCGCGCGAAGTCGGGCGGCGGCAGCGACGTGCCGCGCACCGAGCGCGACATGCCGATGAACATCATCCTGATGCTCATCGTGGCCTCGGTCGTGCCGCTGTTCTTCATCTTCTGGCACTTCACGGGCTCGGTCGGCATCAGCGCGGTGATGTCCGTCGTCATGATCATCGCCGGCTTCCTGTTCTCGGCGGTCGCGTCGTACATGGCCGGCCTCGTCGGGTCCTCCAACAACCCGGTCTCGGGCATCACGATCTCGACGATCCTCATCTCGTCACTCCTCCTGCTCGGCCTCGGCATGGAGAGCCCGGCCGGTCCGGTCGCCGCGATCCTGATCGGCGGCGTGGTGTGCTGCGCGGCCGCGATCGGCGGCGACAACATGCAGGACCTCAAGTGCGGCCAGCTCGTCGGCTCGACGCCGTGGAAGCAGCAGGTCATGCAGATCGTCGGCGTGGTCGTCGCGGCCTTCGCGATGGCGCCGATCCTGAACCTCCTCAACGACGCGTACGGCATCGGCAGCAAGGGCCTGCCCGCGCCGCAGGCGAACCTCATGGGCACGGTCGGCAAGGGCGTGTTCGCCGGCGGTCTGCCGTGGGCGGTCATCGCGATCGGCGCCGGCATCGCGGTCGCCGTCATCGTGATCGACTCGCTCCTCCAGGCGCGGAAGTCCTCGTTCCGCGTGCCGGTCATGGCGTTCGCGGTCGGCGTGTACCTGCCGTTCGATCTGAACGTCCCGATCTTCCTGGGCGGCCTCGTCGCCTGGCTCGTCGGCCGCGTGCTCGACCGCGCGAAGGCCTCCGCCGAGCGCCGCGCCGAGGTCGAGCGCAACGGCCTGCTGGTCGCCGCCGGCTTCATCACCGGCGAGGCGCTGATCGGCATCGCGCTCGCGGTCCCCGTCGCCGTCTATCACGACGACGCGGTGCTCGCGCTGTTCGACGGCGAGTACCACTCGTTCAAGTGGCCGGCGCTCGGCTTCGTCGCGCTCGTGATGTGGCTGCTCTACAAGCTCTCGTTCCGGCACAGCGGATCGACGAGCACGGGCCCGAAGGACTTCCCCGAGGCGCGGATCAACGAATGATGGTCGGGCGTCCGGTCCTCCTCGCCGTCACCTGCGCCTCGCTGTGCGCCTGCGCGAGCAGCGGCACACCCGCAGCGAACGAGCCCGCACCTCGCGAGCCCGCGCCGCAGCCCCGCACCGCCGAGGCTCCGGCTCCTGCCGCGCCGCTGCCGTCCCCCGAGGTGAAGCCCGAGCCGAGTGTCGCCACGGGCGCGAAGCGCTTCGAGACGTTCGGCTGCAATGCCTGCCACTCGCCCGACGGCACGATGCGGGCGTTCGGCACCATGTACCGCTTCTTCGGCTCGACCATCGAGGTCGGCGCGGGCGAGACGCTCGTGGTCGACGCGGCGTACATCCGCCGCGTCATCCTCGATCCCGCGACCGCGAACGGGCGCCCGGGCTGGCGGCTCCAGATGCCCTCGTATCACGGCACGATCGGGGATGCCGATATCGATCATCTGATCGCGTACATCGCGTCGCTGCGCTGACCGGCACGAACGGCGGCGGCGCAGCGAGCGCGGCACCCGAGGCGGCGGGGTCCTCCGCGAGGGAGGAGAAGCTCCCTGAAATGTTCGCTGATTGCGCACCGATCGCGCACCCGATCTGGGTGGGCGTCCTCCCCCCATGGTCTGCTGTCCCCACATGTAACCACCCGGATTCGTTGATCGCCGAATCAAGATCACCTCGGCGCGACCCTTGCTGTGGCTTACCCTCATTACGATGGGAGCCCTGCACATGAATCGCCTCTGTTTCG
>JAEUJX010000610.1 GCA_016794545.1 Myxococcales bacterium | reverse complement strand
ATGGTGCCGCCCGCACCCGTGATCACCGGCACGCTCGTCGTCAACGCGCCGAAGGTCGGTGTCGCCCAGCTCGCCCCCGGCGTCGTGCTCCCCGATGACATCGCGGCCGCGTTCAACATCGGCGCGAGGGCGGCGCCGTGGACGCACGTCTCGATGATGGGCCGCGTGGGGCTCGCGCCCGTGCGGATCCTCGCGGACGTGAACCTCGAGGAGCAGAAGGCGCGCGGGGTCGTCGCGTCCGGCACGCTCGACCTGACCGCGCTGACGCGGGGCAAGGTGGTGGGCCTCGCCGGCGGCGTCGTGATGTTCGAGGCGGCGACCGGCGAGACCGGCGCCCTGCCGACGGCCTCGGGTGTCGCGGCGGTGTGGGGCGAGATCGCGGAGGCGTCGGATGCACGGGCCTCGATCGCGTTCGACACGCGCGGCGACAAGATCCGCACGGTCGTCGGTGCGCGCGGCGAGGGCCTGCGGGCCGCGCTCGAGGGCCAGATCACGAAGGCCGGCGACGTGCTGCGGCTCGACCGCGGCACCGTGATCGCGTCGAGCTCCGATCCGGCCAGCGCGACCGGCGGCAAGGCACCCGTGCGCGGCGTGCTGAACCTCCGCCTCGCGGCGAGCGGTCAGCTCTCGCCGAGCCCGAACCTCGCGGTCTCCGGCCGCCTCGACGGCCGGAAGCTCCGGTTCCAGGATCTGCGCGCCGACACGGTGAGGCTCGCGATCGACGCCCGCCAGCTGCCGCGCCAGCCGATCGGCAAGGCCGAGCTCGACCTCCACGGCCTGGTGCGCGGCGAGATGCAGCTCGGCGAGCTGAAGGTCACCGCCGGCAGCCGTGACGACCACCGCATCGCGGTGTCGGTGCGGTCGCGGCCGAAGCAGAACCCGTGGCTGCTCGACGTCGACGCGCTCGTCACGCCGCCGGGCCGGGGCGACGTGACGGTGATCGATCTCGTCAACCACCACGTCCGTGCAGGCACCGGCGGCAACTGGTACGGCGACCGAGGCCGCATCGAGCTCGGCTCGCGCCGGATCGTCGTGCGCGATCTCGAGAGCCGCGGCGCGAACGGTGTGCTCGCCATCGCCGGCGAGCTGAACCGCAGGAACGGTGACTTCATCGCGAAGGTCGGCGCGCAGAACGTGACGCTCGATAGCTTCGATCCCGCGTACCGCGGCGCCGTCGACGCGCGGATCGATCTCGCGCGCGTGCGCGGCCGGATCTCCGGCACCGTCGACGTGACGGGCAAGGGCATGGCGCTCGGCGCGAACCCGAACACGTTCGACATCACCGCGAAGGTCACCGCGGCGCCCGATCGGCTCGTCGTGGACGCGAGCGCGTCGAGCACCAACCTCGGCGCGGTGAAGCTCGCCCTCGACGTCGCGCCGCCGCGCGACCTCACGAACGCCGAGCAGTGGAAGCACCTCCACCGCAAGGTCATCCGCACCGGTCGCATCGCGTTCGAGCGCGTGGATGCCGCGCAGGCCGCGAGGGCCCTCGGCCGCGCCGATGTCGTGACCGCCGGCAGGATCGACGGCGACCTCGTGTTCTCCGCGGACACGACCGGCGGCGTCGTCCAGGTCCGCGACCTCGCGCTGCCCGCGCTGAAGGGCACGGGCGTGGTGAACGCCGACCTCCAGCTGTCGCAGACGGCGCCCGACGAGCTCCAGCCCACCCTGCAGGGCGCCATCGCCTCGCTCGGGCGGTTCACGGTCTCCGCGAGGCTCGCGATGCCCGACCACCTGTTCGACCCGGCTGCGTGGTCGGCGCTCGGAGCGCGCGCGGTGCGCGGTGCGACGGCGCGCCTCGACGACGTGCCGATCGATCCGGCGCAGCTCGAGCGGCTCGGCATCACCACGAACCTGCGCGGGCGCGCGACTCTCGCCGCGGAGGTCACCGAGGGCATGCGCGGCGCGCAGCTCGCGCTGGACGTGAAGGACCTGCGCGGTCACCCCATCGCACAGCCGGTCGATGCGAGCCTCGCGATCGCGCTCGACGACCGCGGTGGCAACGCGACGCTCGCGGTGCGCTCCGGCACGTTCGCGCTGCTCGGGGTGAAGGGCACGCTGCCCGTGACGCTCGGCCAGGTGCTCGCGAACCCCGGGGTGCTGAAGTCCGCCCCGCTGAACCTCACGGCGTCGCTGCCGAAGGCGCCCGCGCCGCGGCTGCTCGGCGTGTTCGGCCGCGCGGAGGTCACGGGCGGCACGCTCGATGGCACGGTCCGGATCACCGGCACGCTCGCGAAGCCGGAGGTCGTCGGCAAGATCACCGGGACGAACATCCAGGTGCCGCCGGGCCCCCGCAACCGGCCGGTCAAGGTGATCGAGTCGATCGTCCTCGATGGGACGTGGGATGGCACCACCGCCAAGGTCGCGCTCGACGGCGTCCAGCAGGGCGGCACGCTCCAGCTCGCGGCCACCGCGAACACCGTTGACCTCGCGGCGGGCTCGGCGACGATCGAGGCGAAGGACTTCGACCTCGCACCGCTGCTCGCGTTCGCGCCGGGGCCGGCGGGCGGCGGGCGCGGACGGCTGAACGCGAAGCTCGACATCCGCGGGCTCGATCCGAAGACCATGCGCGTCGCCGGCGAGCTGCACCTGGCCGACGCGCGGATGCCGCTCGCCCCGCAGATCGGCACGCTGCGGCGCGCGAAGCTCGACATCGAGATCGGCCAGACCGAGATGACCGTGCGGCTCGACGGCCGCCTCGGCGGCGGCACCGTGAGCCTGGCGTCGCGCATCCAGCTCGACGGTGCGACGCCGAGGTCGGGCGCGGTCAACGTGAAGCTGCGCGAGGTCTCGCCGATCGGCACGGTCGAGCCCGACATCAGCGCGGACATCAGCGCGAACCTCCGCAACGAGGGCTCGCGCTGGGTCGCCGACGTGTTCGTCAAGAACGGCGACATCGTCATCCCCGAGAAGCGGAGAGACGCGCTCGATCCGATCGGGATGCCGAAGGACATGGTGTTCGCGTCGGACCTCGAGAAGCGCGACCCGCAGTCCGCCGCCGGTGGCGACCAGGCGCCCCCGGCGCGCCCGACGCTCGTCGTCAACGTCACGCTGTACTCGACGAGCGTGATCTCCGAGGACATGCGCACCCTGATCAAGGGCCGCGTGACGCTCACCGCCGATGCAGCTTCGGTCGGCGTGGTCGGCAACATCGAGGCGGACCGCGGCGACGTGACACTGTTCGGCCGGCGGTACGCGGTCGAGCGCGCGGCCGTGCGGTTCGACGGCTCGACGGATCCGCTGCTCGACGTCCGGATCAGCCATGACTTCCCCGAGGTCACGACGATCACCACCTTGCGCGGCCGCCTGAGCTCGCCCGAGCTGATCATGTCGAGCGATCCCGGGCTGTACTCGCAGGGCCAGCTGCTCGGCTTCCTGCTCGGCGGCGAGCCGAGCGGTGACCCGAGCGGAGCGAGCGCGCGGGACAAGGCGACCGCCGTCGGCACGAGCTTCGTCGCGAACCAGCTCGGCGGCTACGTCAAGAAGGCGCTGCCGATCGACATCGACGTGCTGCGCTACGAGGCCGCGACCGCGTCCTCCAGCGCTGCGGTCCTCGTCGGGACCTGGGTCACGCGGTCGCTGTTCGTCGCGTTCCGCCAGCACGTCGACGCGCGCGTCGACGAGAACCGCTCCGAGGCGGAGGTCGAGTACTGGCTGTCGCGCCGGGTCTCCGTGGAAGCGGTCGCCGGCGACCGCAGCGTCAACGGCGTCGACCTCCTCTGGCGCAAGCGCTACTAGGCGCGACATGATCCCCATCTGGGGATGCGCGTCGTCATCGTGGTCGCCTTGCTCCTCGCCGCCTCGTGCGGCGAGAAGCCTCGCGTCCGCAAGCCGGGAGACGAGTGGCTCGCCTCGATCGAGCTGATCGGCAACGCGTCCGTCCCGCGCGGCGACCTGGTGCCGGGGCTCGCGCTCGAGCGCACGCGCCAGGCCGGCCGCGCGCTCGATCCGTACCAGCTCACGGTCGACCGCGATCGGATCCGCGCGCTGTACCTGCGGCGTGGGTTCTTCGATGTCGTCGTCGAGCCGCGCGTGACGAACGAGGCCGGCGCGCAGCGCGTGGTGTTCGCGATCACCGAGGGCAAGCGGTCGCGGCTGCAGGTCGTGATCCACGGCCTGCCACCGGAGATCCCCCGCGCGACGGCGCGCGCGCTGATCGCGGCCGGTGAGGGCGCGCCGTTCGACTACGAGGTCTACGAGGCGGCGAAGCAGCCGATGGTCTCGCTCGTCGAGAACGCCGGCTATCCGCACGTCGAGATCGACGCCGCGGTGCTCGCCGATCGCCAGCGCGGCGTGGCGACCGCCCGGTTCGAGATCCGGGCGGGCGTGCGCGCCGCGTTCGGCCCGATCTCGATCGCCGGCACCGACGGGGACCTCGCCGAGGCCATCACCGGTCGCCTCGCGTTCCGCACGGGTGAGGTGTACTCCGCGCGTGCGCTCGCCGAGTCACAGCGCGCGATCTACGAGCTCGGGCGGTTCTCGACGGTGCGCATCGCGCCCGACCGGACCGCCGGGGACGTCGTCCCCGTCAAGATCTCGGTCTCGCTCGCCAGCCGGCACGAGATCAAGCTCGGCGGCGGCCTGGGCTACGACCCGGTGAACATGGAGGTCCGCGCGCGCGCGGGCGGCAGCTACATCAGCGCCGCGCACCCGCTGTGGTCGTTCGGTGCGGACTTCCGGCCCGCCTACACGGTGCAGCACGACTTCGAGAACCCGCAGGCCAAGGTGCGCGCGCTGGTCTCGGCGTACCGGCTCGAGATGTTCCGGCCGTACATCCGCGGCGAGCTCGAGCTCTCCGCCGACTACGTCACCGTCGAGGCGTACACGTGGAAGGGGCCGCGGTTTCGATCCGGCATCAACGCACCGCTCGGCGCGACGTGGCTGCAGCTGCGCGCGGGCTGGCTGTTCGAGTACCTGTGGTTCACGAACGAGCAGGTGCTCCAGCCGACCCTGTCGCAGCTGCGCCTCGACGAGCCACAGCGCCGCGGTGCGTACGAGCTGTCGCTGTCCGCCGACAAGCGCGACAACTCGCTCGATCCGCACCGCGGCGTGTTCGCGCAGCTGCGCGCGACGTACGGCACGCCCTACGCGGGAGGGTCGCTGACGTACGTGCAGCTGACGCCCGAGCTGCGCGGCTACGTGCCGCTGCCCGGCGGGCTCGTGCTCGCGGGGCGCGTGCGCGTCGGGGTGACGTTCGGGGACGTCCCCGTGACCGAGCGCTACTTCGCGGGCGGTGCGAACAGTCACCGCGGGTTCGCGGAGCGTCACCTCGTCCCGAGCGCACCCGGCAAGGACGGGCAAGTCCGGATCGGCGGCGCCGCGCTCGTCGAGAGCGGGGTGGAGCTGCGGATCCCGATCGGCAACGTCGGGTTTCCCTTCGGGACGCAGGTGTTCCTCGACGGCGGTGACGTGACGCGCACGCCGCGGGTGCTCGATCCGGGCAACCTTCACTGGGCCACCGGGGTCGGTCTGTATCTCAAGGTGTTCGGGCTCAAGGTCCGCGCCGACGTCGGCTATCGCCTGAACCGCACCGGGCCGGGCGAGCCGCAGGCGGGGGAGAATTTCGCCTACCACCTCGGCGTCGGAGACACGTACTGATGCGACGCATGCTGCGCTGGCTCCGCCGACTCGTGGTCGGCGTCCTCGCGCTCGCGCTCGTCGGGCTCGCGGTCGTGCTGATCCTCCTCCACACGTCGTGGGGCCGGAACCTCGTGCGCGCACGGATCGAGGCCGCGCTCCAGGAGCCGTTCCCCGGGTCATCGATCGCGCGGTTCACCGGCAGCGTGCTGGGCACCGTGACGCTGCACGACGTCGAGCTGGTCGCCGGTGACGGCAAGCAGCTGCTTCACGTGGCAGAGCTCGACGTGTCGCT
>JAEUJX010000609.1 GCA_016794545.1 Myxococcales bacterium | reverse complement strand
GCACGACTTCGAGCTCGTGCCCGAGGCGGTCCTCGCCGGCACCGTCGTCGACGAGCGCGGCGCCGGCGTCCCGTTCGCACAGGTCATCGCGGTCCCGCAGGCGATCGAGCAGCCGCACTTCCTCGGCGACGGGCACACCACCGCCGACGCACAGGGCAAGTTCCGCATCGAGAACCTCGCGCCGGGCCGGTTCATGCTCGCCGCTTCGACGCCCGATCACGGGGCCGCGTCGGCGAAGCCCGCCGTCGCCGCGCCGGGCGCCGCGAACGCGGAGATCACGATCGTGCTGGCGAAGCGCGCGACGATCCGCGGCAAGGTCGTGATGGCCGGCAAGCCCGTCGAGGGCGCGCGCATGAGCATCGCCGGGCCCGACCTCGTGAAGCGCTCCGCGTTCTCGCAGGCCGACGGCTCGTTCGTGCTCGAGGGCGTCCCGTTCGGGACGCAGCAGCTCGACGCCGGCACGTACGAGGTCGAGAAGCCGCAGTCCGTCGACGTCAAGGGCGACCTCGACGGCGTGACCGTCGAGGTCGAGGAGATGGCGGGGCTGCACGGGACGATCACGCGCAAAGGCAATCCGGTCCCCGACGCCGTGGTGCAGACCTCGATCGGCCCGAGCGCGCGCTCCGACAAGGACGGCAAGTACGAGATCGACGGTCTGCCGGTCGGCGCCATCCAGGTCAGCGTGCAGGGCACCGGCGCGATCGCGGCGTTCGCGCCGTTCCAGAAGGTCACCACGGTCGCGGGCCGCTCGACGCAGTACGACGTCGAGCTCACCGGCGCGGCCGAGGTGCGCGGCACCGTCGTCGACACCGCGGGCAACCCGGTGCCGAACGTCTACGTGTTCCTGAACGAGCCGAAGCTCGGCGATCTCGGCGAGTCGATGACCGATGCGAACGGCGCGTTCCGCTGCACGTCGATGCTCGGCGGCGGCAGCTATCGCGTCGCCGTGACGCCGTCGCCAGGCGCGCGCGTGCCGTTCAAGCTCGCGCCCGGCTCTCCCACGGAGATCGCGGTGGCCGATGGCGACACGATCCTGAACAACATCACGCTGTCGATCGTCCACGAGCGCGTCTCGATCGCGGGCCGCGTCATCGACGAGGGCGGCAATCCGGTCGCCGACGTGCACGTCGAGGCGATCGGGTCGCGCGGCGGCGCGTTCCCCGGCGCGATGCTGCCGTCGATCCGCGCCGACGCGCAGGGCAACTTCGAGATCGGCAACCTCGCGAAGGGCGTCTACCTCCTCCACGCGCGCGCCGGCGACGGCAGCGAGGCCGAGGTGCACGACATCGCGACGGGCACGCGCGACGTCGTCGTCAAGCTCGTCCGTCCGGGCTCGATCGAGGGGACGCTCGCCGGCTTCGCGCGCGAGCCGCGCGTTCGTGCTCGCTCGATGACCGGCGCGATGAACCTCCAGAACGAGGCGGTGGTCGACGGCGCGACGTTCTCGATCACCGGCCTCGCTCCGGGCAAGTACATCGTCGAGGCGTCGATCGGCGAGGAGAGCGCCGGCCAGACCGTCGACATCAAGCCCGGCGCCATCGCCCGCGTGAAGCTCGAGTCGAAGGGCCGCGGCACCGTCGAGGGCACGCTCGTCGACTTCACGACCAGGCAGCCGCTCCCCGGCTTCTCGTGCATCGCCGCGCTCTCCGTCGGCGGCGCCGCCGGCAACTTCCAGCCCGGCGCCGCGACGCCCGCGAACACCACCGACGCGAAGGGCATGTTCAAGATCCCGGCGCCGATCGGCAAGGCACGCGTGATGTGCTTCCCCTCCGACAGCTCCTACTCGGTCGCCGGCGGCGACGTCGAGGTCGCAGCCACCGGAGCCGCACGCATCGATCTCAAGGCCGTGAAGGCCGAGCCACCGCCATCGGATCCGGGCTTCCGCATCCGCGGCCTGATCCTGCCGCTGGTGATCGCGCTCGTCGATCCGGCGGGGCCGGCGAAGGCCGCGGGCCTGGCGCCCGGCGACAAGGTCGTCACGATCGACGGCGTCTCGACGGCGGGCCTCCTGCCCAGCGGCGCGATGATGCTCGCCTTCAACAAGCGCCCGGGCTCGACGCTGACGCTCGGCATCGAGCGCAGCGGCGCGCCGCTGACGATCAAGATCGCGATCGAGAAGACGCTCCAGTAGGGTTCGGGCGAGGTTCGCCCCGGAGCGCGCTCGTGCGGTCGGCCGCGGGCGAACCCTGACGAGGACGCGAACCACGCACCGACGCCGACCGAGGAGCGCCGGGTTGATCTCGCCGGGCTCGGCGACGTCTTGCCCGGAGCGCGCTCGTGCGGTCGGTGGGCCGCGGGCGAACCCTGACGAGGACGCGAACCACGCACCGACGCCGACCGAGGAGCGCCGGGTTGATCTCGCCGGGCTCGGCGACGTCTTGCCCGGAGCGCGCTCGTGCGGTCGGCCGCGGGCGAACCCTGACGAGGA
>JAEUJX010000684.1 GCA_016794545.1 Myxococcales bacterium | reverse complement strand
CGCCCTCGCGCCGCGACAGCACGAACCGGTGCCCGTGCGGCCCCCACAGCTGCGCGACGCGCTCCGGCGAGATGACCTCGAGCTGCACGCGCTCCACGATCGCCGCGGGCAGGTGGCCGCCGTGCTTGTCCTTCGCGTCCTCGAGCGATCGGCTGAGCAGCGACGACACGGCGCGCGCGATCTCGGGTGCGTCGCTCGAGACGATGCCGAGCTCGAGCCCCTCGTCCGGGAACGTCACGTACGGCGGCGCCGCGGGGCTGCGCGACTTCTCGTAGCGCAGGTACGCGCTCCGCAGGAGCTCGGTCGGGACGAACCGGTCGTCCGCGCGGAGGTTGATGTACTTGCCGGGCGAGTCCATGGGATCAGCCGGACGCTCTCGTCGAGCCTCTGTCGTCCTCCCTCTGATGCTCGGCAGAGCGCACCCGATTGTCGGTCTCTGCTCCCGGCTCCGCGCGAGCTAACCGAGACCGTGTTCCTTCACGACCGCCGCGTTCTTCTCGTCGGCGCGCTGGAGCGCGGGCCTCGCCTCGAGCCGGGCCAGGTACTCCGTGACCGCCGGGCTGGGCGCCAGGGACTTCACCCGCACCATGTAACGGAGGGTGCCGCCGAAGATGACGTCGGCGATCGAGAACATGTGGCCGAGCAGGTACTCCTTGCCCGCCACCGCGAGATCGATCGCCTTCAGCATCGACGGGTGATCGCCCCACCCCGCCTGGCCCGGCTTGAACTGCCAGCCATACGCCTGCGCGAGCGAGCCGGGCTCGATCACCGAGGGCGCGAACAGGGCCCATCGCAGGTACGTGCCGCGCCGCGGATCATCGAGCTTCGGCGCGAGCTCGCCGGACGCGTACCGATCGGCGAGGTACAGCGAGATCGCCGCCGCCTCCGTGACCACGACGTCGCCGTCGACGAGCAGCGGGATCTTGCCCATCGGATTGAGCTCCAGGAGCTCGGGCGCCTTCTGCGCGCCCTTCAGGATGTCGACGAACTTCAGCTCGTACGGCCGGCCGAGCTCCTCGAGCGTCCACACGACGCCCGCCGCGCGCGAGAACGGGTGGTGATAGAGGGTGAGTGCCATCGGCGGAGCATACGTGACTCCTGGTAGTGTCGGCGCATGACGGGGTCGGACCGGATCTATCCGCTCTGCGAGCTGCTCCTGGGGGCCGCCTACGCCGACGGCGAGCTCCAGGCACAGGAGGCCACCGAGATCCGGGCACTGCTGATCGAGCTCGCCGGCGAGTCCCGCGTCGAGGTCGAGGCCTGCATCGCGTCGTTCGAGCCGGCGGCCTTCGAGCTCGGCTCGGTCATCGGCTACTTCCGCGACGATCCCGAGGAACAGCGCGAGAAGCTCCTGCTCCTCGCGAGCAAGGTGGTCGACGCCGATGACGTGGTCGACTTCGGAGAGAACGAGTACCTGCGCGCGCTCGCGACGGCCCTCGCGCTCCCCGCGTCGGCGCTCGCCGGGCTCGCGATCGACATCGAGGCCGAGGAGATCCAGGACACGTTCGAGGCGGTGCGCCGGCCGTCACCCCCGCCCATCCCGCGGGCCCGCTGACGCGAGCGCGCGGGCTGCCCGGCGCGTGTTGGCGCGGGCCTACAGGCGGCGCGCGGCGCCCCCCCGATGGAGCGGCGCAACCGCGTGCAACCGCGCGGCCGATCCGCGGCATCGCGGGTGCACGGCCGCGCGGCATGAGACGCCTCGCCACGATCGCAATGCTGTTCACCTCCGCCTGCACGACCGAGCCCGATCCGCTCGACGAGGCCGCGCAGGAGCTCCTCTCGACGACCCCGTTCGCCGATGGCACCACCTTTCCGCCCGAGGAGGAGCTGCGGCTGCTGGTGCTCCAGTACTGCGGCATGACCCGCGACGGGATCACGACCTACCGCGGCCTGACCGGCACGTACCAGCGCCTCGGGCTCACGGCCGTGGACGAGCCCGTGCGGCTCGCGTTCGTCGCGACGCAGGACGATCCGTTCGCGCGGGGCACGTTCTCCGGCGCGTACCGGACGGCGAGCGGGACCGCGCCGTACGCCGGCCGCTTCATGGCGATCCCCGACAACCCCGCGATCGGTGCGGCGCTCGCGCTCGACACCGACTCCGACGGCGAGAACGACACGCTCTACTTCGTGCTCGCGATCCGGCGGTCGTTCGGCCA
>JAEUJX010000598.1 GCA_016794545.1 Myxococcales bacterium | reverse complement strand
GGCGCGGCAGGGATCCCGGGCACGAAGGGCGAGGATCTGATCCACAAGGAGCTCGCGCTCGCGTCGCTATGCTTCATTCCATCGGGAACGACGTACGGTACCGACGGTACCGACGGCACCAATGGCGCGCACGGGGCTCCGGTCGGCGGTTGCATGATGACGTCGGGCGCCGTGTCCAACGGGCACTGGGGCGGCGCGGTCGCGGCCGGTGGCGTGCCCGGCGCCAATGGCGGGGGCGGCGGTGGCGGCGGGGCCGGCGGTGGCTCGCACTGCGACGGCTGCGAGAGCGGCTTCGACAACTTCGGCGGCCACGGCGGTGGCGGCGGCGGGGGCGGCTGCGGCGGCGCGGGCGGCGGCGGCGCGAGCGCGGGCGGCGGTGCGTTCGACATCTTCGTCACGGGCGGCGCCGCGCCCACGATCACGCGCAACACGCTCGTGCGCGGCGAGGGCGGAGTCGGTGGTGCCGGCGGCGCGGCGGGGCGCGGCGGGACCGGCGGCGCCGGTGGCGCCGGTGGAACGGGCGGTGTCCCGACGCTGTTCTGCGCGCGCGTCGCGGGTGCGGGCGGTCGCGGCGGCGCGGGCGGGCAGGGCTCTGGCGGCGCGGGCGGCTGCGGCGGCTCGAGCTACGGCATCTACACCTCGGGCGTGGGCACGCCGACCTACTGCGCGCCGGCGTCGATGAACACCTTCTCCGGCGGCACCGGCGGCGGCGGTGGCCCCGGCGGATTCTCCGTCGTCAACCCTGGCGGAGCGGGCGTGGCCGGCGCGCTGCTCGACTGCTCGTTCAACTGATGAAGCGCCTCGTCACCACAATTGTCCTCGCGTTCGCCGCGGCGCCGGCGTCGATCGCATACGCCGACGCGCCCACGAAGGAACAGATCGAGGCGGCGAAGCAGGCGTTCACCGAGGGCGACGCGCTGTATCGCGCGGGCAAGTTCGAGGAGGCGATCCTGAAGCTGCGCGAGTCGTACCGGCTCTCGCAGAACCCGGTGCTGCTCTACAACATCGGGTACATCGAGGAGCAGGCGGGTCACGAGGACCGCGCGCTGTTCTATTACAAGAAGTTCCTGACCGACGCGCCGAAGGGCGCGCCGCGGCTCGACGAGGCGATGGAGCGCGTGGCGGCGCTCGAGAAGGAAGGCGTGAAGGCGTCCGCGGATCCCGACGCGCCGGTGGCGCCGACGGCGAATCCCCCGCCTCCTCCGCCGCCGACGGCGAAGATCGAGCACCAGCTCGTGTGGGCGGTGCCGCCCGGCCTGCCGGTCGACATCGTCGCAGCCGTCCCGCCGGCGGATCACGTGCTGACGGTGTCGTATCGCACGGCCGGCGAGGCCACGTTCACGGTGCTGCCGATGTTCACGCGCAACGACAAGCAGGTCGCGCGCATCCCCGCGGCGCGCGTGCTGAGCGGCACCGTGCAGTACTACCTCGAGCTCAAGGGGCCCGACGGCAAGCTCGTCGCGCGCATGGGCCGTGGCACCGCGCCGAATCTCATCAACATCGAGGCGAACGCGAAGCCGGTCTACGACGCCACGATGGCCGACGACGGCACGGATGCGCCGCCCGCCGCGCCGGAGCGCGTGCCGCTGCCGCCTCCGCCGCCTCCCCCGGGCTCCGGCCCGAAGCCGCCGGAGCCGCCCGACCCCGCTCGGTTCGCGACCATCAAGTGGATCTCGACGGGCGTCGCGGGCGGGCTGCTCGGCGCGTCGATCGTCTCGTACATCATCGCGGGCATCCAGCACGACAAGCTGGTGACCGACTCGAAGTCGTGCGGCGTGCCGCCGTGCCGTCAGTTCGACCAGGAGCACGACCAGAAGCTCGAGGACCTCGGCGAGCGCTACGACACGATCTTCAAGGTCACGCTGGTCGCCGGCGTCGCCGTGTCCGGCGTGGCGGGCTACTTCTGGTACCGCGACGTCAAGGCGAAGCGCGAGCACCGGTCGAAGGTCTCGGTCGTGCCCTCGGTCGGCAGCGGCTTCGCGGGGCTCACCGCGGTGGGGAGCTTCTGATGCGCGCCTCCCTGGCCCTCGTCGCGGCGGTGCTCGCGCTCGGCGCCTGCGACGCCTACGATCACGACATCGGCTCGACGCCGTTTCTCTGCGGCACGTTCGCGGAGAAGCGCTGCCCGGCCGACTACGCCTGCATCGAGGATCCGAACACCGGCGACGAGATCTGCGTCTCGTCGGCGTCGATCACGACCGCGGTCGACTGCGCCGACGACAGTGCGATCGAGCCGAACAACACGCTCGCGGAAGCCACGCCGGTGGCGAACGGCGCCTACACGCGGCTCGAGGTCGCGATCTGCCCGCCGACCGACGCCGACACGTTCGCGCTGCCGCTCGCCGCGCCGGCGACCATCGAGCTCGAGATCGTCCTCGATCGCGGCGCGACGCTGCGCGCCGCGATCCTCAACGAGGGCGGCGTCCCGATCGCCACCGGCACGCTCGACGAGGGCTCGCGCACCGTCCGGGCGGTCGCCGCCGCGGAGCGGGCCGGCACCTACTACGCGCGCGTGTCGAGCCCGACCGGGCGGGCGAACAACTACTCGATCACGATCCGCGCGCGCTAGGATCGGCCGGTGCCGCCTCTCGGGCTCGACATCGGCCAGCTGGTGCTCGGGCTCGCGCTGCTCTACTTCGGCGCGGAGTGGCTCGTGGGCGGCGCGGCCGGCCTCGCGAGCTCGCTGGGGATCCGGCCGCTGATCGTCGGGCTCACCGTCGTCGCGTACGGGACGTCGTCGCCCGAGCTGGTCGTCGGGATCGGGGCGGGCCTCCGCGATCAGGGTGCGATCGCGCTCGGCAACGTGATCGGCTCGAACGTCGCCAACCTCGGGCTCATCCTCGCGGTGGCGGCGCTCATCAAGGCGCCGCGCGTCGACCGGCAGATCGTCGTGCGCGAGGTGCCGGTGCTCCTGGCCGCGACGGCGCTCGTCCCGCTGGCGCTCCTCGATGGTGCTGTCTCGACGATCGAGGCGGCGGGGCTGCTCGCGTTCTCGGTCGGCTACACGGTCTGGATGGTCGTGAGCTCCCGGCGCGGCGGAGCGGAGGAGGTCGCGGAGGTCGCGGCCGGTGCCGCCGCGGCGACGGGCGTGAAGCCGCCGCGCGGGCGCAGGACGCTGGCCCTCATGACCCTCGCGGGCCTCGCGATGCTCGTCGGCGGCGGCCACTTCCTCGTGAACGGCGCCGTGGGCATCGCGCGCGTCGCCGGCATGAGCGAGCAGGTGATCGGCCTGACGATCATCGCGGTCGGCACGTCGCTTCCGGAGCTGGCGACCTCGGTCATCGCCGCGATCCGCGGCCACGGTGACATCGCCGTCGGCAACGTCGTCGGCTCCAACATCTTCAACGTGCTGCTCATCCTCGGCGCGTCAGGGATGGCCGGGAGCATCCACGGGCGGGTCGAGGGGCTCGCCGTGGAGCTGGTCGCGCTCGGCGCGATGACGCTCGTGGCGGCGATCGCGATGGCGACACGCCGGACGGTCGGCCGCCTCGAGGCGATCGTCCTCCTGCTCGGCTACGTCGTGTTCCTGTCGCTCCTGGCCCTGCGCTGAGGCGAGACCGGGCGCGCCTGAGGTACCTTCGTTGCCATGGGCAAGGGAACCGTACTTCTCGCCGTGGGGCTGTGCACCGGCGGGGCCGCGCACGCCGGCGGTCTGTATTTGCCGGGCTCCGGCGCGATCTCGACATCGCGCGCCGGCGCCGCGGTCGCGTCGACGGACAACGGCGAGGCGATCGGGCTCAATCCCGCGGGCATCGCGAAGACTATCGCACGACGGTCACGATCTCGATGGCGATCATCGACTACACGATGTCGTTCCAGCGGCGCGGCACCTACGACGCCATCCCGAACGCCGACCTCGTCTACGAGGGCGAGCCGTATCCGCTCGTCGAGGACGCCTCGAAGGCGCCGCTCGGCATCGGCGGGTTCCAACCGATTCCCGTCATCGCCGTCACGACCGATCTCGGCGGCAAGGTCCCGAACCTGCGGCTCGCGGCCGGCGTGTACGCGCCGAACTCGTACCCGTTCCGCGACCTGTGCACGCACCAGCCGGGCAGGGGCTGCGAGAAGTACAAGCCGAACGTGAGCGAGGAGGATCGGCCCACGCCGGCGCGCTACGACGTCGCGACGCGCGAGGCGCTCCTGTTCATGCCGACGATCGCGGCGAGCTATCGCGTGCTGCCGAACCTCGACGTCGGCGCGCGGTTCGGCTGGGGCTTCTCCGAGGTCAAGTCTTCGGTCTACGTGTGGTCGTCGCCCGGCAACGTCGTCGAGGACGTCGGCGGCGACGGGCTCCTCGAGATCGAGGGCAAGGACAACTTCGTCCCGTCGTACGGCGTCGGGTTCGCGTGGCGCCCCGCGCCCGCGATCGAGGTCGCCGGCAACTACAACTCCGAGATCACGATCAAGGGCAAGGGCACCGCGAGGACCACGCTCGGGCCGCGCTCCGGCTCGACCGGGATCCCGGTGATGGTCATCCCCGTCCCCGACGAGGTCGCGCGCTGCGCTCCGGGCGGGCAGCCCGGTGCACTGAAGGCGTGCATCACGGCGGAGCTGCCGCGCTCGGCGTACCTCGGTGGGCGCTACAAGTTCCTCGGCGCCGACGGCACGGAGCGCGGTGACCTCGAGCTGAACGTCGGCTGGGAGAACTGGGGCGCCGAGGCGTCGACGAACTACCACGTGCAGATCGACTCCGAGATCGTGACGTCCGGCGGCGGTGGCTTCGCGATCAAGCAGAACACGGTGCGCCACGGCTTCCAGGACGTGTTCACCGCGCGGCTCGGTGGCAGCTGGCGGTTCCCGCTGGGCGACCACACGCTGATCGCGCGCGGCGGCCTCGGTCACGACACCGCCGCCGCGCAGGACGGCTGGCACCGGGTCGACGTCGACGGTGCGGCGCGGACGACGATCACGGCCGGCGGCGGCTTCAAGACCGGGCGCTGGCAGATCGATGCCGGGTTCGGCGTCGTGCTCGAGGGCTCGAACGACAACCCGGGCGACTGCAACCCGATCTCGCCGCAGCCCGGCGACCTCGGCTGCAACCGCGACGGCGTCCAGGCCCCGATCGACGAGCGCCAGGGCCCCGACCCGATCAACCCGCTCCTCGTACCCGACCAGCAGCTCCAGTCGCCGGTGAGCCAGGGCGTGATCAAGTCGCACTACGTCATGTTCATGCTGGGCGCGACCGCCTCGTTCTGAGCGCGGCCGTCACGGCTGCGGGCGAACGCGGTGCACGCGCAGGTCGCGACCGGGCAGCCGCTTGCCGGTCCCGGGGCACTCGCCGAGACAGAGCCCCGGCTCGAGGAACGCGGCCGGCTTCAGGCTGATGTGCGAGTGGTGATGGTGGTGGTAGTACCAGCCGTTCCCCATGTTCGTGGTCTCGTACGCGAGCGAGATGTTGTTGCACGCGGTCGAGGACAGCCAGCCGTCGTCGCACAGCTGATCGATCGCGGCGAGCAGCATCGGACCGGCCTGGCCGTCGACGCCGATCACGCGCGTGCGCGCGCTCTCGAACACCGTGCCGAGGAACAGCGCGTGGCGCCACACGTCGAGCGTGGTCGGCGCGCCGACGCAGTGGCTCTGATCCTGACCGCCCGACGTATACGGGCAGATCGGGCGCAGCCGGTTGTTCGTGGTCCCCGCCTGGTAGTAGGCGAGGTCGATGTCGTAGCCGTTCGTGTGCGTGCCCGCCGGGTGGCCGGGCTGACCGATCGACGTGCCGGGGATCGCGCCGTTCGCCTCGCTCATGTCGCCGAGGCCGAGCGCGCCGCCGATGCCCGAGGTCCAGCCGACCGTCTTGCACGCGACGACGCTCGTCGCGTACGAGACCAGCATCATCAGATCCTTCCGCAGGTAGCTGCGGTACTGGTTCGTCGTGGTCTCGCCGTTGATCGGATAGTCGTCCCACGCCGCGTTCGTGCGCGGGTTGAACGTCACCAGGCTGCCGCAGCCGGTGCCGGTGCAGTCGCGCGCCGGCAGCCCGGTGCACGTCGGGCCGGGGCCCGGACCGGGACCTCCGCCGGTCTGCATGTCGGGCACGCACTCGCCCTGCACGCACTGGTTGCCGGCGCCGCACTGCGCGTCCATCGTGCACGCGCACGCGGAGCCGCACGTCAGGTCGCAGTTGCTCTGCGCGCTCGGAGCGCACGAGCCATCGCCGTCACACGTGCCGCTGCACGTGTGCGCCGCGCAATCGGGCCAGCACAGCGGGCCGACGTCGCTGCCGTCGAGCGTCCAGCACCGCGAGCCCGTCGGGCACTCGCCCTGCGAGCCGGCGGAGGCGCACATCGCGGTCGCCTTGGTCATGCAGACGCCGTAGACGCAGACGCCCTGGTTCGCGCCCTCGTCGGCGCAGTCCGCGTCGCACGAGCACGCGCCGCCCGGGGCGACGCCGGTCATGCCGCTGTCGCTGCCCGATCCGCCACCACCGCCGCCGCCGCCGCCGCCGCCACCGCCACCGCCACCGCCACCGCCACCGCCACCACCACCGCTCGCGTCGCCGCTGGCGTCGGGCATCGGATCGCCGTTGCCGTTGCTGCTGCCCGGATCCGGACCACACGCCGCCGCCACGAGCACGAGAATCAGACCGACACGCAAGGACTCGACCACGTCGCCTCCAGACAAAGCCAAAGAAGGGCGTCCACGTACAACGGCCCGCTGCAGCGCGTCAACCCGGAATCGGCGGCGCGATCAGATGTTCGTCTGATCCGGCGGGACCACGCTCGGGTCGGGGAGCGGCTCGGCGATCGGCGGCTGCTCGGAGTCGGTGGCGGGACACGCGCCGTCGAGCATGTACGACGTCATCGACAGCGAGCCGAGCGCGTAGCCCTCGACGAGCATCCGCGGCGTGCGCCGGCACGCCTTCGCGAGGCCCGCGAGGTAGAGCAGGGGGATGAAGTGATCCGGCGTGGGCACCGCGGCCTCGAAGTCGGGGTGCTGCTGGAGCGAGAGCACGTCCTCGGGACGCGTCGTCATGATCTCGCGCGCCGCCTCGTCGAACCGCACGGCCCAGTCGAACGCGCCGTCGCGGCGGCCCCAGTCGATGCGACCGAGGTTGTGGACGACGTTGCCGCTGCCGAGGATCAGGATGCCGCGCTCGCGCAGGGGAGCGAGGCGCTCGCCGAGATCGACGTGGTACGCGAAGTCCTTGGTGCCGTTGATCGACAGCTGGATCACCGGCACGTCGGCCTGCGGGAAGACGTGCGCGAGCACGCTCCACGAACCGTGGTCGATGCCCCACGCGTCCTGATCGAGGCCGACGAACCGCGGCTTCACGATGTCGCGGATCTCGCGCGCGATGTCGGGCGCACCCGGCGCGGGATACTCGAACGTCTGGAGGCGCTCGCCGAACCCGAACAGGTCGTGGATCGTGCGCGGCCTCGCCATCGCGGTGACCGCGGTGACCGCGGCGTACCAGTGCGCGGACACGACCAGCACCGCACGGGGCTTCGGCACCGCCGCACCGAACGCGCGCCACGACCGCGTGAAGCGGTTGTCCTCCAGCGTGTTGGTCGGGCTGCCGTGCCCGATGAACGCAGCGGGCATGCAGCTCGACGCGGTGCTCGTCTCCATCCGGCGACGCTACACCGGATGCGCGCCGCCGCGTCGGGGCGCTACCCTCGGTCAGCGTTCGTGCGGCGTCACGTCGCCGCGGGCCTCAGCGCGTGACTCGTCGAATAGGCCCTGATCTGTGTGACGACCCACGCGGCCAGCATGACGTCGACGACCAGGCAGAAGATCGCATACCAACCGGGGACCACGAGGTGGGCCGCGTGGTGCGAACCGTCCCAGACGAGCCCGTGGCCAGCGATCCCGGCCGCGAGGAACCACGGCGAGCGCACGAAGCCGAGCACGGCGAGCGCGCCGAACACGAGGATCGCCGACGCTTCGATCGCCAGCACGTCGCCGGTCTCGCCGTGGCGCACGGCGGTGAGCGTGTAGATCACCGGCATCGCACCGAGGAACAGCGCGAGCAGGAGCTGCTCGACACGGACGTCGCGCCTCGCGCGGAGCCGCATCACCATCAACGCGACCGTCAGCACGCTCGAGCTGACCGCCGCCAGGTAGATCGGCTCGGCGATCCGCCCGAACGGCGACGCCGGGACGATGAACACGGTGAACACGAGCTGCGCGACGAGTCCGGCGAACGCGAGGCGCTCGAGCCCGGAGAGCGGCCTCGGGTGGGTGCTGGCTTCCGTCATGCTCCGCGGCCAGTGCAAGCCGCCGGCCATGACCGAGCGCTACACGCGCGCGGCGTCGTTCCGGTCGCGGAGGTCGATGGCCATGGTCGGCGCCGAGGTCGAGATGTCGCCGGCGCGCGCGGCGCTGCGGGTCGTCGATTGCCGGTCACGCCACCACTGGCTCGCCGCCGAGGCATCGTACTTCGCGGCGTCCGCGCAGCCGAGCAGCGCCGTGCGCAGGGCCGCCGCCGACGCGAAGCGCGCGTCCCGGTCCTTCGCCAGGCACCGGAGGACGATGGCCTCGAGATCGGGCGCCACCGGCCGGCCGAGCCGCGTCGACGGCGGGACGGGCTCCATCACGAGGTGCTTGCTGCACAGCTCGAGGACGGTCCCGCCCTCGAACACGTGCTCGCCGGTCAACAGGAAGTAGCCGACGGCGCCGAGCGCGTACAGGTCGGTGCGGGCATCGATCGCGTCCGGGGACGAGATCGCCTCCGGCGACATGTACAGCGGTGTCCCGGTGACGACGTTCGCGGCGACGGACTCGCTGGTCCCGCCCTCGAGCGATCGCACGAGCCCGAAGTCGACGACCTTGACGACGTCCGGCTCGTCCACGCGCTCCGTGAGGATGATGTTCGCGGGCTTGATGTCGCGGTGGATGAGCCCCAGCGCGTGCGCCTCGGTGAGTGCGCCGGCCACCTGCGCGAGGATGTGGATCGCGCGGGCGGGCTCGAGCGGTCCGGTGGTCTTCACGAGCCGGTCGAGGTCGAGCCCGTCGAGGTACTCCATCACGTAGTAGAAGACGCCCTCCGCGGTCCGGCCGTAGTCGAAGATCGAGATCGTGTTCGGATGGCGGAGCCGGCTGGTGAGCTGCACCTCGCGCTCGAACCGCGCCCGGTCCTTCTCGCTGGCGCGCTCGTCGAGCAGCAGCTTGATCGCGGCCGGCCGGCGAAGCATCGCGTGCGTCGCGCGATGGACGACGCCCATGCCGCCTTCGCCGAGCTTCTGCTCGAGGGTGTACTGGCCGAGCTTCCCGATCTCCCGGATCCGCGCGCGCAGGCCGTAGAGCTGCCGCGAGTTCGCGGCCGCGGTGAACACCGCGAAGCCACACCACATCGTGGAGAACAGGACGAAGATGGACGGGTGGTCGCCGGAGCTCGCCGGGGTCCCCTCAGTCATGAAGTAGACCACCGCGGGGGTCGCGCCGATGGCGCTGATCCACAGCGTGCGCGGAGCCGAGCTGGGCACGAGGATCGAGCGGCCGACCAGCGTGTACGTCATGGCGAGCAGCACGGTGAACCCGACGCCGAGGCTCGCGTGTGCGGTGAACCCGAGCAGCGTGTAGAGGACGCAGATCGAGATGGTGAAGCTCGCGTCGAGGATCGCCAGCGTCCGCGAGGTCAGCTGCGTGCGACGGCAGCGCAGCCACATCGCGAGCGCCGCGAGGAGCGCTCCGAGGTGGACGAGCTCGTGCCGCAGCGGGTTGCCACCGTGGATGTCGCCGCCGGTGACGAGGTGCGTGGCGAGCGAGGCGACGCCGATCACCGCGGTGACCACGAACACGGCGCGCGCGAACCGAGCCAGGCGATCCTGGAGGTCGTGGGCCGCCTCTTCGGTGTTGGCGGGGACCGGGCTCGCCGAGGCGCGCATCGCAGATTCGCCGTTCTAACACGGTCCCCGGTACGACCGAGGGCCGGACACCTGTCCGGACACGTGGTCGCGGCGCGACCGGGGGGCGGACACCTCCGCGCGCGTCCGCGGCGGTTGCGCCGGCACGGATGCTGAAAAGGGTCCGCGCCATGCTGAACGTGACCCCGGAGAAGGCCCTGAACCCCGCCGATGACCACACGATGCGCGCGGTCGTGCACCGCCAGTACGGCTCGCCGGACCTGCTGGCGCTCGAGGAGGTCGAGCGTCCCACCCCCGGGGACGACGACGTCCTGGTGCGCGTCCATGCGGCGAGCGCGAACAGCGGTGATCACCACGTCGTCACCGGCCGGCCCTACATGATCCGGCTCAGCCCCTACGGTGGCGTGCCGCGCCCCCGGCACCGCGTCCTCGGAGCGACGATGGCCGGTCGGGTCGTCGCGGTGGGCGCGAAGGTCACCACGGTTCGACCGGGCGACGAGGTCTACGGCCAGGCGCGCAGCGGTGCGTTCGCCGAGTACCTCGTCATGCCCGCCGCCATGATCGCGCGCAAGCCGACCAACCTGTCGTTCGAGGAGGCCGCGGCCGTGCCGTGGGCGACCACCGCGCTCCAGGCCTTCCGCGCCGGCGGTCTGAAGCCGGGACAGAAGATCCTGATCAACGGCGCCTCCGGCGGCGTGGGGACCTGGGCGGTCCAGCTCGCGAAGGCGCTCGGCGCCGAGGTGACGGCGGTCTGCAGCACGCGGAACGTCGCGATGGTGCGCGGGCTCGGCGCCGACGAGGTGATCGACTATCGGGTGCAGGACTTCGTGACCGGCGGCGCGCGCTTCGACGTGATGCTCGACCTGGTCGGCAACCGCTCGCTATCCGACTGCCGCCGCGTGCTGGTGCCGGGAGGCACGTACGTCCCGTGCTCGGGCGGCGGCGGTGACTGGGTGGGGCCGCTGGTCCGGATCGTGGCGGGCCTCGCGACGTTCCTGTTCTCGCGCCGGAGGTTCAAGATGTTCGTCAACACGCCCAACCGCGAGGACCTCGAGGTCCTGACCGCGCTCGTCGAGGCCGGCAAGGCGAGACCCGTGATCGAGCGCCGCTACGCCCTCGGCGAGGTCGCCGAGGCCCTCGCGCACGTCGGCGCGGGGCACACCCGGGGCCAGACCATCCTCCGGATCGCGAGCTAGGGGGTGGCGATGACCGAGACCCTGTATCGCCGGCCGCTGCCGGGCGACGCGACGGAGTTCGCCTCGGCGCCCGGCCGGCAGCTGTTCGCCGAGGCGCTCGCCTCCGGCGGGCTCGACGGCTACTTCGCGCTCGCGGAGCAGTTTCACACGCAGGCGGAGCCGCAGTTCTGCGGGCTCGGGTCGCTCGTCGTCGCGCTCAACGCGCTCGCGATCGATCCCGGCCGCCCGTGGAAAGGCCCGTGGCGCTGGTTCTCCGAGGACCTCCTCGACTGCTGCGTCTCGCTCGAGACGGTCCGCCAGCGCGGCCTCGATCTCGACGAGCTCGGATGTCTCGCGCGCTGCAACGGGGCCGACGTCGAGGTGCACCGGCCCGGGACCAGTGACGCATCGGCGTGGCGGGCCTCGCTCGGCGCCGCCGCGCGCGGCGAGACCGTGGTGGTCGCCGCCTACGATCGCGCGGGCCTCGATCAGTCCGGCAGTGGACACTTCTCTCCGATCGGCGGCTATCACGCGGCGCGCGACCTGGCGCTCGTCCTCGACGTCGCGCGGTTCAAGTACCCCCCGCACTGGATCTCGGCCGAGCGGCTGTGGCAGGCGATGCACGCGATCGATCCGGCGACGGGCCGCTCGCGCGGGTGGCTCGCGCTGCGCCGTCGCCCGGACGGCGTGTCGCTCGACTGCGCCCGCGCGCGGTGAGGCACGCGCCCCGCGGCGCGGGCACGGATCTTCCAGGACCCGAGGCAGACATGGACATCCATCAGCTCAAGACCTTCATCGTGGTCGCGCGGGAAGGCAGCATCACTCGCGCGTCGGAGCTCCTGCACCTGAGCCAACCCGCGGTCAGCGCCCACATCAAGGCGATCGAGGAGGCGCTCGCGCTGACGCTGTTCGAACGCACGCCGCGGGGCATGAGCTCGACCGCCGACGGCAAGCGCCTGCTCGCCAAGGCCGAGCAGATCCTCGGCGCGCATCGCGAGCTGCTCGACGAGGCGACGCGCATCAAGGGGCAGCTCTCCGGCAACCTGCGGATCGGCGCCGGCAGCAACTCGACGCACGCGGCCATCGGCAGGCTCCTCGCGACGATGTCGGAGCGCTGTCCCGACGTGGCGGTGACGCTCGAGCACGGCACCTCGCAGGACATCCTCGCGGGGCTCCGCAGCGGCCGGCTCGACGCGGGCTTCTACAACGAAGGCGGCGGGCCCGAG
>JAEUJX010000632.1 GCA_016794545.1 Myxococcales bacterium | reverse complement strand
GGAGGGCTTCAACGTCGCCGACGCACCGAGCGCGACGAGCGAGCTCGCCGCCGCCCAGAGCGCGATGACCAAGTTCCTCGGGAGGACGCTGTGAACCGCACGTTCCTCACCGCGAGCTCGGTCGCGCTCGCGCTCCTCGCGGGCTGCGAGGCCTGCGGCAATGACTCGAACAACGCGACCGATGCCGGCACCGACGGGCCGCACGACAACACGTTCGACCAGTGCGGGGGCGATCCCGCGTCGTTCGCGCGGCAGAGCTTCCTGTCGCTGACCGGCCGGCGCCCGAAGAGCACCGCCGAGGTCAACGTGTACGCCGACCTCTACACCGCGGCCGAGGGCCTCGGCGACAACCCGAAGGACGTCGTGGCGCGCGCGATCATGCAGCGGCCCGAGTTCGCCGAGCGCTGGACGAACATCGTGATGGACGCGCTGCACGTGCAGCGCCTCGACATCCAGAGCGAGGCGGACTGCTGGGATCAGACCGCGCGCACCGGCGACCCGACGGCGGCGCTCGCGGCCGCGGTGCGCGACAAGGCGGCATCGGCGAGCGCCGACGGCGCGACGTTCACGATGCTCGACCTCGCCCGCAGCGCGCTCGTCCTCGACGACCTCACGCCGATCTATCGCGCGCAGCTGTTCTCGCTGGTCAGCCACCCGATCCCCGCGGCGAACGTCCCGCCGATCGCGGCGGAGCTGGCGCGACGCGAGGACTTCGGCTCGACGTTCGACGCGAGCTACCTGCACCGCGACACGGTCTGCCTCGGCTGTCACAACAGCGAGGCGAGCGTGACCGACAGCGACGACCCGGATCACGATCGCCACTGGCCGGTGCCCGGGCTCGCCGAGAAGGCGATCTGGGGCGAGTCGGTGGGCGTCGCGCCCGAGCGGTCCCACGCGGCGTTCCGCGTCGACAACTTCGTCGACAGCGGCTCCTCGCGCCCGTGGGGCTGGAGCTCGCGCTGTGGCACCTTCGCGGCGCCGTCGGCGATCGGCGACGACATCGCGGGCATCGACGGCAAGCTCGCGAGCGCGACCGGCAAGCGCTCGACCGTGTACGACCTCGAGGCGGCGCTGTCGCGCGGGTTCGCGGCGCTGCGCGGCACCGGAGTGCCGAACGACGCGGCGCTCGCGGATCCCGACACCGCGCTCGCCTGGCTCGTGACGCTCAAGATCACCGAGGACGTGTGGCGCGAGGCGACCGGCACGTCGCTCACGATCGCGAACTACTTCCCGCGCAACGAGGCCGCGAGCAAGGAGCTCTACCGGCTCGCGACGGCGTTCGCGCGCAGCGGCTTCTCGCTGAAGGCGCTGCTCTCGGCGATCGTCAGCGGCGACTACTACAACCGGCTCGCGCCCGAGGCGGGCTGCGGCCCGTCGCCGTACACGTATCCGGCCGTGTTCGATCCGTGGGTCACCGCGGAGGCCGACGAGGAGCGCCGCAAGAACGGCCCCGGCGACGCCGTGCAGGCGATCGACGCGCGCACGCTCGTCACCGCGACCGCCGGTGCGCTCGACTGGACGGCGCCGCCGCTCCTGTCGCGGTTCCCCGACCACGGCGAGAACTGCGTGAACACCACGACGTGCTCGCGGCTCATGCAGCTGTGCAGCGGCTCGAACCAGTGCTGCGACTCCGCGATGGCCTGCCAGATGGGCGGCTACATCCCGTACGACGAGCTCGGGTTCCAGCGCGCCGTCGGCATGTTCCTGCGCAACAGCGAGCGCGGGTTCCGCGGCATCGACTTCCAGGCGCGGCTGTCGTGGGAGGACCGCTACGGCGCGTGTGCGAAGCCGCCGTGGATGCAGGTCGCCGGTGCGAAGGACTTCATCGACAACCTCGCGGCGGCCGCGGCCCAGGATCCGACGCTGACCGTCGCGGACGCGGTGATCGCGCTCAAGGACCGGTTGATCGGGGAACCGTTCATCGGCGAGGGCGCGGAGGCGGACGCGCTCGTGGCGATCATGGGCCCGCTCGACGGTCCGGGCGGCAACGCGAACCCCGGCAGCCTCCGCCGCGTGTGCGCGGCGCTCCTCGGCTCGCCGCAGTTCCTGCTCCAGGGCATGGCGGGCAAGGGCGGCGACGTGCCGAAGCTGACGCCGGCGGCGGCGAGCTACGACGCGGTGTGCGCCGAGCTCGCCGCGAAGGGCACCGGCGTGCCCGGCCGCGTGGTCACCTGCGCACCGGCGGTGACGCTCGCGGCGGGACGCACGATCGCGCCCACGAGCGAGCCCCCCGCGGCTGCGGTGGAGCCGGCGCTGCGGAGGAAGTGGGTCGATCCGAACGCGCGCGTGCCTGCCCCGACGTACCGCGGCATGTAGTAGCGTTCCGCGCGATGCGTATTCCACGTCCTCGGCCCACCCTCGGCGCCGTGCTGCTGCTGACCCTCGCGGTCGGCTGCGAGCACAAGAGCAAGTCCAGCGAGAGCAACAACCAGCCGCCGGCGAACCAGAACCAGCCGCCGGCGAACAAGACGCCCGAGCCGGGCAAGAAGGATCCGGGGCCGCCCGCGGCGATGGCCCCGCCGCCGGCGCAGGACGAGGTCCGCCCCCCGGTGGCCGCCGACCTCGCCGAGTACCTGAAGGACGTGCCGGGAAAGGGCAAGCTGATCGCGACGTTCGACACCAGCATGGGCGCCATCCACTGCGAGCTCTACGAGGACAAGGCGCCGGTCACGGTCGCGAACTTCGTGGGCCTCGCCACCCGCAAGAAGCCGTGGAAGAACCCGCGCAAGAGCGAGGTCGCGACGAACACCCCGTTCTACGACGGCATCATCTTCCACCGCGTGATCCCGGAGTTCATGATCCAGGGCGGCGACCCGCTCGGCGTCGGCACGGGCGGCCCCGGCTACCAGTTCCAGGACGAGTTCGTCCCCGAGCTGCGGATGAAGCCGGGCGTGCTCGCCATGGCGAACGCGGGCCCGGGCACCAACGGCAGCCAGTTCTTCATCACCGAGGTCGCGCCGGAGCACCTGAACGACCGCCACACGATCTTCGGGCAGTGCAAGGAGCTCGACCTCGTGAAGGCGATCGCCCGGGTCCCCCAGGACGAACGTAACAAGCCCACGACACCGGTCACGATCAACAAGTTGACGATCTCCCGCATGCAGTCGTGGTAACGCTGGGGGTGTGACGGTCACTCGCCGGGACGTGCTGAAGGGGGTCGCGGCACTCGCGATCGGGGCCTGCAGCTCGTCGAGCACCGCCGGCGGCGAGGACGGCGGCGAGCCGGATGCCGGGGTCGACGCCCGGCCCGTCGTGCCCCCGGAGGGCACACCGCTCGTCGCCCAGTTTCCGCTCGGCGTGTCCGCCGGCGACCTCGTCGGGGACCGCGTGGTGGTGTGGTGCCGCTACGCCGGGATGGCGACGCTCACCGCGGTCCTGTGGCGGGTCGACGGGGACACGTATCTCGAGGAGCTCGGGCCATTCGCCGCGACGCCCACCGCGGACGGCTTCACGCACGTCGCGGTCACCGGCCTCGCCGCCGGTGCGCGGTATCGCTACGCGTTCTTCGAGGTCGATGGCAGTGGCGCGCGCACCGGCCGCAGCCTGATCGGGGCGTTCCGTGCGCCGATCGCTGCGGAGTCGACGGAGACGCTGACGTTCGGTGCGATCAGCTGCACCGAGGCGAGCCGCTCGCAGGCGCCGATCAGGCGCGCCGCCGAGCGCGCGAAGTCGCTCGACGCGTTCCTGTTCCTCGGCGACAACGTGTACTGCGACGGGGCGACGGAGATCCGCGGCTACCGGGAGAAGTACGTCGGCCACATCGGGCGCGACGCGCACGTCGCGCTGCGCGCGGCGGTCGGGCAGTACATCACGTGGGACGACCACGAGATCGCGAACGACTTCAACCCCGAGACGTCGCCGCTGGCGCAGCTCGACGCCGCGTTCCAGTGCTTCTTCGAGCACGCGCCGATCACGCGCGATCCGCAGGCGCCGTACCGGATCTGGCGCTCCGCGCGCTGGGGCAAGACGCTCGAGGTGTTCGTGCTCGAGAGCCGCAGCGGCCGGATGCCGTCGACGCGCACCACGCCCCAGGCGCAGTACCTCGCGCCGGAGCAGCTGACCTGGCTCGAGGCCGGGCTCGCCGCGTCGCCGTGCACGTTCAAGGTGATCATGAACTCGGTGCCGATCAC
>JAEUJX010000604.1 GCA_016794545.1 Myxococcales bacterium | reverse complement strand
GCGGGTCACCCGGTGTGTCTGCTCGCCCCGCCGGCGAGCGCGGGGAAGCCGGGTGGCGCCCGGCAGCTCGCCGCGGCCACGGAGCGCACCGCCGCCCTCGCCTATCTCCGCGCGCACGGTGCCGCACTCGGTCACGACGTCGATGCGTGGCTCGAGACCGTCGTGCTGCTCGTCCGCCACGGCCTGCCGCGCGGTCCGCGCGCCGCCGTCGTCGCGCCCGTCGGCTCGTGGCTCGAGGCGCAGGCGTTGCTGGTCGCGGCGGAGGCCGACTCCCTCGGTACACGGCCTCCGGTGATCGGCCCGATCGGCGACGCCGAGCCCACCGACGTCGTGCTCTATGACCCCGCCCTCGGTCCGCCGCCGTCGTCGACGCCGGGCATGCACGTGCCGGTCGCGCCGCGCGGCGAGCTCGCCACGGATCCGTTCGCGCTGCACGGGGCGCGCGCCGCGCTCTCGGCGATCCACGTGCTCGGCCGCGCCGCCGAGCGCATCGCCGTCGGCCTCGGTCCCGCGCCGAAGGCGGCGAGCGCGGAGCTCGCCATCGATCGCGATCGCCTCGAGCGCCAGCTCGGCAAGCTGGCGCCGGGCCGCGTCGGCGATCACGAGACCAAGGTGCTCCTCTCGGCGTACGGGGTGCCGATCACGCGCCAGGCCGTCGCGACCACGCCGTCGGCGGCGGTGAAGCTCGCGCGCCGCGCCGGCTATCCCGTCGAGCTGAAGCCGTGGGGCCACGACCTGCCGACCGAGCCCGGCGGCTGCCCCGTCGAGAAGGGCGTCGGAAGCGACGCGCTCGTGCGGCAAGGCTTCACCGCGGTGCTCGCCGCCGCGAGCGCCGCGCGCCTCGCGAGCTCGGCGAGCTATCCCGGCGACGGCTCGGCCGTGATCGTGCGCGAGACCCCACCCACCGGCCGCGAGGTCAGCGTGACGCTGCGCGAGCTGCCGGCGCTCGGCTGGACCGTGCTCCTCGACGCGCCCGGCACCGGCCAGCTCGCCGCGCCGGCCCCGCTCCGCCTGGTCGACGCGCAGGCGCTCGCGCACCAGGTCGCCGCGTCCCGCGCAGGCGATCCCGAGCCGGATCGCGTCGGCCTCGCCAACCTCCTCCGCCGCGTCTCGCACCTCGCGGTCGATCTGGGCGACACGCTCGAGCGGCTCGAGCTGCCGCGCGTGGTCGTCGGAGGGCGCGGCGCCCGCACGCTCGTGATCGACGCGATCACGGAGCTGCGCTGATCGGCGTGCTCGCCCTCACAGGTTCTCGACGGACGGCCGCAGGCCCTGTCGTCCATCGTCGCACTCGACCTTCTTGAACCCGCGCTTCTTGAGCTCGCCCACCGTGATGCCGCTGAGCTTGCGGATGTTCATCACCTGGTAGTTGGTGTCGTCGCGCAGCAAGCGCCCGAGCATCTGCTTGCTGCACATCTCCCACCGGATCCGGAGCGTCGTGGCGTCGGCGGTCACGGTCGCGGCGTGCTGATCCTCGCGGAAGGCGTCCGCGAGCGCCGCTGCGAGCTCCTCGCGCGCCGCCTGATCGTTCGCCGGTCTCGGCGGAGGCGGTGCTGCGGGCGCCTCGGGGGCCGACGGCTCGCCCCAGGTCGAGCCGCGTCCGGTGTGGTACGCGAAGGTCGCGAGCGCCGCGGCACCGACGACGGCGGCGACGACGAGGCCGATCACCTCGTCCTTCGCGAGGCTCATCGCGCGAGCTCCAGCTCGAGCGTCCGCGCACGCGTCAGGAGCTCGTCCCGCGTGTTGATCGCCGGATCCTCGAACGCCTGGTTCAGGAGCGCGGCGAGGATCCGTCCGATCAGCGGCCCGGGCGCCATCTGGAGGCCGTCCATCAGGTCCTTGCCGGCGACCGCGAGCTCCCCGATCGCGATCGGGTCGTTCTCCACGCGCGTCATCAGCTCCGCGAGGTCGCCCCTGCCCTCCGCGCGGACGAACGCGATCGCCGCGGGCACGCGCGCGCGCGTCACGTCCGAGAGCACGCGCCGCGCCTCGGCCGGCGTCCAGGACGGCTCGCGCGTGCAGCCGTGGATCGCGACGAGCGCGGCGGCCAGCTGCGCCTCCTCGTTGCTGAACTTCAGCGCCTTCAGCTGCGCGTCGACCGCCTTCGCGAGCTTGTGATCGAGCCGCCGCACCGCGGCCTTCGGGGCCAGCTCGGCGAACATCGCACCGAGCCGCACGTTCGTCCCCGCCGGCGATCCGTCGACGCGCGCCAGCCAGTGCTCGACGTCGGTGATGCCCGCGTGGAGCGCGGGCGCGATGGTCTGGATGATGCCGCTTCGGTGGGCGATGCGCAGGCCGAGCGACGGCGTCCGCGCCGCGAGCAGCTTGCGGAGCTCCTCGGCGACACGCTCGCGCGACACCTTCGCGAGCGAGGGCAGCGCCGGCGGGATGCCGCGCTCGGTCTCGGGATCGAGCGCGAACTCGAGCGCCGCGGCGAACCGCACCGCGCGCATCACGCGCAGCCCGTCCTCGGTGAACCGCGCGACCGCGTCCTCGTAGACGTCGCCGGTGGGTCCCACGGCGCGCAGCATGCGCTCGTCGAGATCGCGGCGGCCGTCGTACGGATCGATCACCTCGTCCCTCGCGGGGTCGTACGCCATCGCGTTGACCCGGAAGTCCCGGCGCGCGAGGTCCTCGACGAGCGGCACGCCGAACCGCACGTGATCGGGCCGCCGCGCGTCGGTGTACGCGCCCTCGCCGCGGAACGTGGTGACCTCGACGTGGGAGTGAGCGCCGCGCCCGGTCACGATCGTCACGGTGCCGTGCTGGAGGCCCGTCGGGATCGTGCGCGGGAACAGCGCCATCACCGCGTCGGGCTCCGCGGCGGTCGCGACGTCCCAGTCGCCCGGGTCGCGTCCGAGGATCGCGTCGCGCACCGCGCCGCCGACGGCGACGGCCTGGTACCCGGCCGCCGTCAACCGCGCGCAGACCTCGCGCACGTTGGGAGGCACGGCCGCGGCCAGCCGCGACCGCGCGAGCGCGTCCTCGATCGCGGAGGCGCCCGGCACGGCTACTCGGTCGCGGCGGCGCCGCGGAGGCGGTTGAAGATGTCGACCGCGCGCGTGCGGAGCTTCTGCGCCTCGGCCGCCGCGCCGGCGCGCTCCTTGATGTGAGCGAGGCCCTGATACGCGCGCGCGAGCTCGACCTCGTGCTTCACCGCCGCGAGGATGTCGATCGCGCGACGGAACGCGTCCTCGGCCTGGAGCGTGTGGCCGAGCGCCGCGGCGACCTCCGCCTTCACGCGATAGCCGCTGCCGATGTGGACCCGCAGGCCGACGGCCTCGCTGACCGCGACGGCGGCGTGCGCCTCGACGTCGGCGGCCTCGAGGTTCCCGAGCTGGAGCTGCACCGCCGCGAGGCGCTGGTGCGTGACGGCGAGCGCGACGCGGTCGCCGAGGTGCGTGGCGATGGTCTTCGCGTCCTGCAGGTCCTTCACGGCCTCGGCGCCGCGGCCCATCAGCGTCTTGACCTCGCCGGTGCGCGACAGCACGTCGGCGAGCGCGAGCTTGTCGCCCACGGCCTGCGCCATCGTGCGCGCCTCGCCGAGCATGTCGAGCGCGAGCTCGTGGTTACCGTCCTCCGCGTGGACGCCGCCGAGGTCGCACAGCGACTGGACGACGCCGACCAGATCGCCGATGTCGCGCCGCAGATCGAGGGCCTCGCGGAGCTGGTTGATCGCCGCCTTGAAGTTACCGGTGTCGTGGTGGACGCGGCCGATGTTCGCGAGCGACAGCGCGATCGAGCGACGGTCGCCGAGCGCGCGGCGGATGGTCAGCGCCTGGCGGTGGAAGTCGAGCGCCTGTCCGAACGCACCGCGCAGCCAGTTGACGCGGCCCATGTCGTCGAGCGTCGACGCGATGCCGCGGTCGTCGCGCGAGCGTTCGAACAGCTCGTGCGCCCGGCGCAGGTGGTCCATCGCGGCGTCGTACTTGCCGAGGCGGCGCAGGCCGCGGGCGAGCCGCGCGTACGCGGCGCCGGCCTTCGCGAGGTTGTCGAAGCGCCAGGCCAGGTGGAGCATCTCGATGAAGCACGCGATCGACTCGTCGATGCGGCCGGTCTGCTCGAGCACGTCGCCGAGGTTGTGGAGCGCCTCCATCCGCCCCGGCGCGTCGTTCTGGGCGATCATCTGGAGGCCCTTCTCGTAGAGCACGCGCGCCTCGTCCGGCGCGTACCGCGCGCGGGCGCGATCGCCGCCCTGGAGATAACAGCGCGCCGCGCGGCGGGCGTCGCCGCCCTTCTCGTACAGCAGCGCGAGGAACTCCAGCTGCTCGTCGGAGCGCTGGACGATCTTGGCCTCGAGCCACTGCGCCGCCGAGAGGTAGTAGCGCGCGAGGCGGCCGTGCTCGGTCGAGCGGATGATCAGCTCGCGCTCGAGGTTGTGCTTGAACACGATCTCGGTCTCGCCCGGGATGCTCGAGTCGTCGGCGTCGAGCGGCAACAGGTAGTCCTGGTCCGCGAGGATCGAGATGAGGTCGCTGACCCGGCGGCGCACGTCCTCGCCGTTGCCCCACTCGATCTCGAGCGGCCCGGGCTGGCTGCGGGGCGGCGGAGACTCGAGCCGCGTCATCGCGATCACGGCGGAGACCCAGAACACGTTGCCGAACACGGCGGCCTTCTCGAGCAGCTCGCGCTCGTCGTTCTCGAGCGCGGCGATGCGCGCCTCGATCGCCTCCTCGACGCTGATCGGCAGCTCGGTATCGGCCGCGCGCTCCGGGTCGAGACGCCACACCGGGCCTCGCGTGTCGATGGTCCCGTTGTCGAGGAACAGCCGGACGAGCTGCTCGAGGAACGCCGGGTTGCCGCCGGTCGTCTCGACCGCGTTGTGGACGGTCTCCTCGGGGAGGTTCGGCACCTTCGCCAGGAGGTTCTTGAACATCTGCTCCGCGTCCTCGGGCTCGAGGTTGCGGAGGTCGATGCGCTCGTGATCGATGGCGCCCTCGCCCCACCCGCCCGTGTGCACGAGCATCTCGGGGCGCGCCGCCGTCAGGAGCACCACGCGCGAGCCGTGAAGGCCCGCGATCAGCTCGCTCGCGAGCGACAGGGTCTCGGGGTCGGCCCACTGCATGTCGTCGAGCACGAGGACGAGCGGCGCGTGCGAGGCATCCAGCTCGAAGAACCGCCGCAGCGCGGTGCGCGCGAGATCGCCGTGCTGCTTGAGGTTGTCCCCGATCGCGGCCAAGAACGGCGTCGGCGGGAAGTCGAGGCCGACGAACCCGCCGAGGAAGTGCAGCATCTCGGCGATCTGGCCTTCGCCCATCACCGTCTTCAGCTCGTGCTGGAACCGGATCTTCGCGACATCGTCGGGGTTCGGCGTCAGCTCGAACCGGTCGCGGAGCAGCGACACCAGCGCCGACAGCCGCACCGGCTTGCCCGCCGCGTCGCGCTCGGCGGCGCCGTGGAACACGCGGACGCCGCGCTCCTTGTCATTCGCGAGCGCGCTGATCAGCTCGTTGATCAGGCGCGACTTGCCCGTGCCCTGGTTGCCGACGAGCGTGACCAGCTGCGGCGCCTGGAAGTCGCACGCGCGCGCGACCACGTCGATCAGCGTGGCGAGCTGCTGCGAGCGCCCCACGAGCGGGCTGCGTACGGCGCGCGGCGGATCGGGCTCGGTCTCGATCCGCACCATCGATCGCGGGCGCTCCGGGATCGGGGGCGGACCCTGGATCGTCTTCGATCCCGGGATCGGGGGCATACCCGTCGGCGTTGGTCGCCGTGCACCCGGAGGACCGGACGTTCCAGAGGACACTGCTGTCGAGGTTACCCGGCGGCGCAGATCCGTCGCAAGCGTGGCGGCCCACCGCGGATCGGGTGTAGTCTCGGGAAAGGGATGGGAAACCACCGGTCATCGACCGCCTGGGTCCTTCTGCTCGTTTGCCTGTCGGGGTGCCCCACCGTGGACCTCGGGGACACACCGAGCGGCATCGGCCTGTGCAATCCGCCCGGCGGGGCCGAGTACTTCCAGGCGGTGATCTGGCCGCAGTTCGTCCAGAACTCGAAGAAGGCGTGCACCATGCAGACGGGCTGCCACGCCGAAGGCGGCGCCGGCATCCTGAAGTTCAAGACGATGCCCCTCGACCAGGGGTTCAACTACCGGCAGACGCAGGTGTACTTGAACTGCGGCACGCCGGAACAGAGCGAGCTGCTCACCGCGCCGCTGTCCGGCACCGACCCGCACGGCGGCGGCGACATCTTCGGCGCGGGCGATCCCGCCGTGCAGGTCTTCCTCGATTGGTTCATGTGAGCCGCCGCCCGCTTTCTCATCGCCTCTCTCATCGACTCCTCCTCGTCGCGATCGTGCTCGTGGCGCTGGTGGGGCCGGCGGCGGCCGAGGCGTACCTGCGCGTGATCGCCCAGAAGGCGCCGGTTCACTCGGGACCGGCGGGGAGCTACCGCACCGTGTTCGTGGCGGAGCGCGGTCAGGTGTTCCAGGTCCTCGAGCGCGGCACGAAGGACTACTGGTTCAAGGTGGAGCTCGAGGACGGGACGACCGGCTGGATCCTCGGCGACGTCGTGTACCCCTTCGAGGTCGGCCCCGACGAGGCCGGCGCGTTCACCCGCATGGGCCGCGCGATCCGCCGCGCGATCCTCGGTCCATCGCCGATCGTCTACGCGAACGTCGGCCTGTCGTTCTCCGCCGGCATCCTCGATCGCGAGGGTGTCTTCCTGCTGCGGCCGTCGTGGCTGATCGATCCGTACTGGGCGCTCGAGGGCTTCGCGGGCCTGTCGCCGCGCAGCGACAAGGACGTGTTCCTCGGCGGCCTCGCGTTCGTGCTGCGGATGGCGCCCGGCGCGGTGATCGGTCCGTACGCCTCGATCGGCCTCGGCGCCGCCCACATCCGCCCGAAGGCCGACAACTTCCTCGACGAACAGGAGACGCTGATGGCGCTGTCCGCCGGCGGCGGCTTCGAGATCACGTTCAAGAAGCAGATCACGCTGCGCATCGACGCGCGAAACTGGTCGCTGTTCGACCAGAACAAGACCTCGAACGGCCAGGAGTACTCGGCCGGACTGGCGATCTTCTTCTAAGGAGGGATGACCATGACCAGGACCAAGCTCGCCGTGCTCTGCGTCGTCATCGCCTCCCTCGCCGCCTGCGGCCGCCAGGCGGTGCGCGCGGCCGAGAAGGAGTTCCTCGCCGATCAGATCATGGTGTTCGACGAGGATCCGCACGCCGCCGCCGGCGACGATCACGTGCGGAGCAACCGCGAAGGCGCCGCGGGCGGCAAGGGCGCCGGCGGCGGAGGCTGCGGGTGCAACTGAGCGGGCCAGCGAGAGCGGCCGCGGCCGTGCTGATCGTCGGGCTGATCGGCTCGGGCTCGGCGCTCGCCGAGGATCGCACCGAGGTCTCCACGCTGATCTTCGCGGAGAAGCGCGACGGAGATAAGGGCGGCCTGTTCGTGATCCACCCGCAGGCGAGCTTCGGCGTCGACCTCGGGCGCTACGTCTCGCTCGACGTCAGCTACGCCGCGGACGCGGTGAGCGGCGCGACGCAGAGCGTGTACCAGGTCGACGCGGTGTCGACCGCGACCAAGTTCTCCGACCTCCGCAACGAGGGCACCGTCGCGATCGGCTTCCGCGGCCGGCGCTCGCGGATCACGTTCTCCACCACCGCGGGCACCGAGCGCGACTACGTGAACCGTGCGTTCGCGGGCTCCGCGTCGATCGATCTGCCGGGCCGCAACACGACGGTCGCCCTGGCCTACAGCCACTCGTTCGACCAGGTCTGCAACCGCAACAACGCGATGGCCACGCCGCTCGAGGCGCGCGCGCTGACCGGCGCCGACCCGTGCGACAAGAGCGGGCTGATCTTCGGCAAGAACGACCCGATGGGCCGCACCCGCTGGGAGGACCTCGGCATCGACACGGCGCAGGCGACGCTGACGCAGAACCTGTCGCCGACGCTCAACATGCAGGTCGCGCTCTACGGCTCGGTGCTCGATGGCTTCCAGTCGAACCCGTACCGCCGCGTGCGGATCGGCCCGAACGCGCCGCAGGAGCACGTCCCCGACATCCGCGCGCGCTGGTCGGTGTCGGCGCGCTTCAACAAGTACCTCCAGAAGCTCAAGGGTGCGGTCCACCTCGACGCGCGGTTCTACGACGACACCTGGCGGGTGATCGGCGGCAACCTCGAGCTCGGCTACTCGCAGTACATGGGCAAGAGCTTGCTCCTGCGGTTCTACGGGCGCCTCTACCAGCAGAGTGCCGCGAAGTTCTTCAAGGACGCGTTCTACTACCAGACCAGCTCGACGGCCGGCGAGTACTTCACCGGCGACCGCGAGCTGTCGCCCGTCAGGAACGTCTCGCTCGGCGCGAAGCTCACGCTCATCACGGTCGGCGAGGAGAAGCCGGTGTGGGGCATGTTCGACAAGCTCCAGCTGAACCTGCGCGGCGACATCATGATGATCGACAACCTCGCGGCGGATAACGTCGAGATGAACGCCGGCGGCATCGACACGCAGTTCATCTACGGCACGTCCCTGATCGACGCCGTGACGCTCCAGCTCGGCCTGCTCGGGAATTACTAGACCCGCGCAAAATCAGCGTATGATCGAAATATGTACCGCTATGGGGATGGGTCGCCGTTTCCGCTCGACGAGAACTTCATCGAGACGCTGACGACCGCGGTCGAGACGTGCACGAACGCGTTCATCCCCCTGACCGAGCTGGACGCGCGGCGGGCGAAGGCCAAGGACCTGCGCCGCGAGGGCGACGCCGAGTCCGCGCGGCTCTCCGATCTCGAGAAGGCGCTCAACACCGCGCTCGGTCCCTCGCTGCTCCCCGGTCCGAAGCCGAGCCTGACGCAGCAGGTGGCCACGAAGATCCAGGCGCAGATCAAGCAGACGATCGCCGATACCAAGAAGCAGATCGATCACAAGGTCGCCCAGTCCGAGGCGGCGGCCGCCGGCAAGACCGCCGCCGACGCCGTGATCAAGGCGCTGCGCCCGTTCTTCGACGAGCACCAGCTGCCGAAGGCCGCGTGGATCATGTCCTGGGACGTGCGCGGCGCCGAGCCGCACGCCGACGCCGTCGCGACCGCCGGCAAGATCATCGCGAACTTCTCGCTCGCGCCCGATCCGTATCGCACGCCGATCCGCGTCGAGACGCTCGCCGAGGGAGTCATCGTCCACATGATGAAGAAGGGCGTGTTCGGCAAGGCCAAGCCCGCCCCGGTCGACCTCGGCAAGTACGTGATGGTCGCGTTCGAGCGCACCGGCCTCGAGCACTCGGTCACGCTCAAGGAGAACGCGAACAAGTCGTCCGCGGGTCTGCGGTTCGCGGTCTCCGAGAACGGCGCCACGTGGGTCACGATCACCGCCGCCGGGGATACGGAGGGCGAGCCCAACGACCTCGATCCCGACGACGTGCCGCCGGTGCGCAACCTCGCCGAGCGCGCCGCGAACGCGCTCAAGGACCTGATCAACCGCCGCACGCTGATCGAGCTCGCGCTCGGCGGCACCGCGATCGAGGACCTCGACGATCCGCGCGCGGTCCCGCTGGAGCTGCTCGCGCAGCTGACGCCGCTGTCCCGCTCGATCCGCGACAAGTCCCGCATGTCGGGCGAGCTCGTGCTGAAGCGCGACATCGGCGACGGCCGCCGCGAGGAGCTGTTCGTCCCGCGCGCCACGCTCGCGCAGCAGTTCGCGCGCCTGCCCGACGAGTACCGCCGCCCGTTCGAGGACATGGGCATCACCGCCGAGGAGACGCAACCGGCGATCACCCTGCCCGTCCGCCCGCCGGCCTCGATCGCCCCGAAGGTCCCACCGCCTCCGCCGCCGCGCTCCGACTTCGACACCAAGACGATGGAGTACGCGAAAGAGGACGACGACGACCAGAAGACGCAGGTCGATCCGAAGAAGGGCTAAGGGTTGTCCCACAATTCAGTCGGACCCTCGTGCGAGGGTTCTCGAACTGACAACCGAAGAACAAGGGCGGCAAGGCGCCCTGTCGAGTAGACCGCAATCTCCGACGGTGGGATCATTCCCATTCCCTCGGTGGCGCACATCACCGACCGCAGGTGGTGGCTCGGCGAACGTCGGAATGGCCCCGACGCCAACCCCGAATGAGACTGGCTCCGCCAGACCACGTCGGACCGGCTCGACGGCGAAGCGACATGTTCCACGACGTGTGGGACAACCCTCAGACGCCTCCGCGCGGTTCGTCAGCGCGAGGCGAGCGCGACGATGCCGTCGACCACGCGCTCGAGCATGACGCGCTCGCCGAGCTCGCGGCCGAGCGCCTTCATCTGCGGGCCGGTCCACGCCGGACCGCCGGCGCCGAACGCATCGGGCGCGCTGGTCAGCGTCAGGTCGCCCTTGAGCGCACGATCGACGGTGGCAAGCCGCCGTGTCGCGACCGCGAGCGCGGCGGGCGTGTAGGCGCGGGCCTGCGCGGCGAGCTTGTCGACGATGAACGGCGGCACGCCGATCGCGGGCGCCCACTGCGGGCGCGGGACGTTGGTGGCGCGCAGGTGGTGGAGCATGGACAGCTGCCGGATGTGGCGCGCGAGCATGACGACCACGCCGACGGCGGACTCGCGCTGGTCGCACAGCGCCGAGACCGCGGCGAGCGCGCGCGGACGGTCGGCGGCGCCGATCGCGTCGGTGAGCTCGAACACCGACCGCTCGCGGGTGTCGGCGATCAGATCGTCGACGTCGTCGGAGGTCACCGGGCGATCGCCGGCATAGAGCTGGAGCTGCTCGAGCGCGAGGGACAGGCGCGACAGGTCGTTGCCGACGGTGTCGACCAGGCGGTTGATCGCGGCCGCGTCGATGCGGACGCCCTTCTCCCTCGCCTCCTCGCGGACCCACGGGGTCACCTGCCGCGGCGCCTCGAGCACGTGGAGGAAGCCCTTCTTCGAGAGCTGCGCGTAGAGCTTCTGGCGCTTGTCGACCTTGGTGACGAGCGCGACGATCACCGTCGACGGGTTCGGCTTCCCGAGGTATGCGAGGAGCGCCTCCGCGTCGTCGGCGGGCATCAGCGAGAGGTCGCGCACGAACACCATGCGGCGCTGCGCCATCATCGGCAGGGTCTGGGCGAGCGCGACGATGCGCGAGCCCGACGGCTTGTTCTCGACCACGTCGTAGTTGAAGCCGCGCGCGGCCGGCGGCACGGCGACGTCGCGGATCGCGGACACGAGGCGCTCGATCAGGATCGGGTGCTCGGACTGGAGCACGTAGATCGGATCGAGGCGCCCGGCCTGGATGTCCGCGAAGAGCTCGTCCACGGCGCGACCCTACCACTTCCATCCGACGGTGTTAGTGTCGCCCCCGTGCGGCTGACACGACGATCCTTCCTCGGGGGCTCGGCGCTCGCGGCGCTCGCGGCACCCCGTCTGGGCCTGACCAAGGGCCTGCTCACCGATCCCGGCCTCGAGGACGTCGTGAAGCGCGCGCTCGGCGCGGCGACGAAGGCCGGGGCGACCTACGCGGACGTGCGCCTCGTGAGGAGGCGCTCGGAGCGCGTGTCCTGCCGGGAGGACCGCGTCGAGGGCGTGGCCTCGAACGAGGAGTACGGGATCGGCGTGCGGGTGATCGCGAAGGGCGCGTGGGGCTTCGCGGCGTCCCCGCTGGTGACCGTCGCGCAGGCCGAGAAGGTGGCGAAGCAGGCCGTCGCCGTCGCGCAGGCGAACGCCTCGCTGATGGCGCGGCCGGTGACGCTCGCGCCGGTGCCCGCGAACGTGGACGTCTGGCGGACGCCGTTCGTGAAGGACCCGTTCAAGATCCCGCTCGAGGACAAGGCGGAGCTGCTGCTCGCGATCAACAAGGCGGCGATGGCGGTCAGGGGCGTGAAGTTCGTGCAGAGCTCCTATGCGGCGATCGCGGAGTGGAAGCTGTTCGCCTCGACGGACGGCGCGTTCATCGAGCAGGAGATCACGCGGCTCGGCCCGGGGTACTCGGTCACGGCCGTCGACGACAAGCGCGGCGAGTTCGAGAGCCGCGAGCACGACCTGCCGCCGATGCAGGCGGGCTGGGAGTATGTCGAGAGCTCGACGCTGCTCGCCGACGCGCGCCGGATCGCCGAGGAGGCGGTCGAGAAGCTGAAGGCGCCGAGCGTGCAGCCCGGCAAGCGCGACCTGATCCTCGACCCGGCGAACCTGTGGCTCACGATCCACGAGTCGATCGGCCACCCCACCGAGCTCGATCGCGCGATGGGCTACGAGGCGAACTTCGCGGGCACGTCGTTCGCGACGCCCGACAAGCTCGGCAAGCTCCGCATCGGTGCGCCGATCCTGACGTTCTACGCCGACAAGACCACGCCGGGCGGGCTCGCGACGTGCGGCTACGACGACGACGGCGTGGCGACGCAGCGCTGGAACCTCGTCGAGAACGGCATCTTCGTCGGCTACCAGACCACGCGCGAGCAGGCGGGCTGGATCGGCGAGAAGGCGTCGCGCGGCACGTGCTACGCCGACAGCTACGGCTCGTTCCCGTTCCAGCGGATGCCGAACATCTCGCTCGCGCCGTCGCCTCGCGAGCGCTCGCTCGACGAGATCATCGCGGCCACCGACGACGGCGTGCTGGTCGCCGGCCGCGGGTCGTGGTCCATCGATCACCAGCGACTCAACTTCCAGTTCGGCGGCCAGACGTTCTGGGAGATCAAGCGGGGCAAGAAGACCCGGATGCTGCGCGACGTCGCGTACCAGGCGAACACGATCGACTTCTGGAACGCCTGCGACCTGATCGGCGGCAAGGCGTCGTGGCAGCTGCACGGCAGCTTCAGCGACGGCAAGGGCGAGCCATCGCAGTCGAACTCGGTGAGTCACGGCTGTCCCCCGGCGCGGTTCCGGCAGCAGACCATCCTCAGCACGAACCGGAGGACCGCGTGACGGAAGGCGAGACGAGGAAGCTGCTCGGCCGCGTGATGAAGGCGGCGAGGCGCGGCGGCGCGGAGGTGATCGCCGGCGTGCGGACGGCGCGCGGGGGCAACACGCGGTTCGCGGTCAACGAGATCACGTCGTCGGGAGAGATCGAGACGGTGACGCTGAGCGTGACCGTGCAGGTCGGCAAGCGCGCTGCGATCGCGAACACGAACCAGCTGGACGACGCGTCGATCGAGGACGTGATCGCGCGCGCACAGCGGATGGCGCGGCTCGCGCCGGAGAACCCCGAGGCGATGCCGCCGCTGCCCGCGCAGCGCTACATCGCCGTGCCGAAGGCGAGCGATGCCGGCACCGAGGCGGCGGGACCGGCGCTGCGCGCGAAGGCCGCGGGCGCCGCGATCGCCGCGGCCAGGGCCGCGAACGTCACGATCGCCGGGTTCTACGAGCACGGCGTCCACACCCGGGCGCTCGCGACGACGGCCGGGCTGACCGCGTTCCACGCCTGGACCACGGCGGGCCTGTCGTGCACGGCGCGCACGCAGGACGGCACGGGCTCGGGCTGGGCCGGCGCCGACTCCAACAAGGTCTCCGAC
>JAEUJX010000595.1 GCA_016794545.1 Myxococcales bacterium | reverse complement strand
TCGCGGAAGTGATCCTCGAGCAGCTTCGCGAGGCGCACGAGCTCCGCGTGCGCGGCGGGCTGCGTCTTCGCGAGCTCGGCGATCGGCTCCGGCGTGCGGATGCCGGCGACGACGTCCTCGCCCTGCGCGTTGGTCAGGAACTCGCCGTAGAGCTCGGCCGTGCCGGTCGCCGGGTTGCGCGTGAACGCCACGCCGGTCGCGCAGTCATCGCCGAGGTTCCCGAACACCATCGCCTGCACGTTGACGGCGGTGCCGACGGTCGGCGAGATGCCGTGCATCTTGCGGTAGTAGTCCGCGCGCGGGTTGTTCCACGAGCGGAACACCGCGCCGATCGCGCCCCACAGCTGCGTCTTCACGTCGTCGGGGAAGGGCGCGCCGGTGACCTCCTTCACCTTCGCCTTGAAGCGGCCGACCGTGTCGCGCAGCGCCTCCTCGGTGAGGTCCTGGTCGCGGTTCGCGCGGTACTGCTTCTTCACCTCGTCGAGGATGATGTCGAACGGCTCGTGCTCGGCCTCGCTCTGCGAGGTCACGCCGAGCACGACCTCGCCGTACATGCCGACGAACCGGCGGTAGCAGTCCCACGCGAACCAGGCATTGCCGCTCTGCTTGGCGAGCGCGGCGACGGTGGTGTCGTTCAGGCCGAGGTTCAGGATCGTGTCCATCATCCCGGGCATCGACGCCGGCGCACCCGAGCGGACGCTGAGCAGCAGCGGGTTCGACGCGTCGCCGAACGTGGTCTTCGTCAGCTCCTCGACCCTCGCGAGCGCCACGTCGACCTCACCGGCGAGCTCGGACGGGTAGTTCCCCGCGCCGTTCGCCATCACGTACCGGCACACCTCGGTGGTGATCGTGAAGCCCGGCGGGACGGGCAGCCCGAGCGCCGCCATCTCGGCGAGGTTCGCGCCCTTGCCGCCGAGCAGCGCCTTGTCCTTGCTGCGACCCTCCGAGGACCCACCACCGAATTGCCTGACGTGTTTCATGCGGCACCTGCGAGGAGACGGAAGTCCGCGATCTTCACGTAGCGGTCGAAGATCGCGGACAGCATGGTGAGTCGGTTCGTGCGGAGCGCTGGATCCGGATCCATCACCATCACGCCGCCCTTGTCGAAGTACGCGGCGACCTGGGGCTGGATGCGAACGAGGCTCTGGATCAGCTCGGGATAGCTGCCCGTCGCCTGCTCGGCGGAGAACGCGTTCCACAGCCGCGACTCGACATCCTGGAACACGCCGGTGTCGACCGTCTCCGCGAGCGGCAGGTTCTTCGCCTTCGCGTCGTCGAGGATGTTCGCGATGCGCTTGAACACCTCGCGCGCCTCGCGCGGCAGCTTCGTGCACGCGCGCGCGCGCTCGCGCGCGTCGACCGGGTCGCGGAAGCCCTGCGCGAGCGCCGCATCGACCTCCTGCGCCGGCAGACCGTCGTCGGTGAGGATGCCGCGCAGGCGGCCCTTGAAGAACTCCTCGATCGCGCCGGGGTCCTTGACGATCACGCCCTGCTCCGACAGGGCCTCGCGCGTCGACGCGAACAGCGGCGTCCACAGCTGCGACCAGTCGGGGCGAGACAGCAGGATCTGCCAGACGCCGATCGCGGCGCGGCGCAGGCCGAACGGATCCGCCGAGCCGCTCGGCGCGAGGCCGACGGCGAAGCAGCCGACGATCGTGTCCATCCGATCCGCGAGCGCGAGCAGCGCGCCGGCCGGCGTGATCGGCAGCGCGGCGCCCTGCCCCTTGGGCCACCAGTGCTCGTCGATCGCCGCGGCGATCTCCGGCGAGAGGCCGAAGTCCTTCGCGTAGTGGCGCCCCATCACGCCCTGGAGCTCGGGGAACTCGCCGACCGCGAGCGAGGCGAGGTCGGCCTTGCACACGCGGGCCGCCTGCTTGACGAGCTCGATCTGCGGGGCGTCGAGCGAGGCGAACGTCGCGATCGCGGCCGCGATCTTCTCGAGCCGGCGCACCTTGTCGCCGATCGTCTTGGCCTTGTCGCCGAGCTTGGCCTGGAACACGACGGAGTCGAGCTTCGCGTTCCACGCGTCGAAGCTCTTCTTGCGGTCCTCGCTGACGAAGAACTTGCCGTCGGTGAGCCGCGACGCGAGCACCTTCTGGTTGCCCTTGGTCACCACCGTCGGGTCCTTCACCACCGTCGCCATCATCGTGGCGAACCGGTTCGCGAGCGTGCCGTCGGTCTGCTCCATCGCGAAGTAGCGCTGGTGGTTGCGCATCGACGTCACGACGATCTCCTCGGGGATGCCGAGGAACGCCGGATCGAACTCGCCGGCGACGCCGACCGGGTACTCGCCGAGGTGGATGACCTCGCCGAGCAGCGTGTCGTCGCGCCGGACCTTGAGGCCGGTCTCGCGCTCGAGGCGGGCGAGCTCGGCCTGCACGAGATCCTTGCGCGCCTCGGGATCGACGACGACGTGCGCGGCGCGCAGCGCCTCGACGTAACCCTCGGCGCTGGCGATCTCGACCGGCCCCGGGGAGAGGAACCGGTGGCCGCGGCTGTGGCGGCCCGCGGTGTGGCCGGCCCACGACAGCGGGACGACCTCCCCGCCGTGGATCGCGACGAGCCACTGCACGGGCCGCACGAACGTGGTCTCGCCCCAGCCCCAGCGCTGCGACTTCGGCCACGCGATCGACGCCGCGAGCTCGGCGAGCAGACCGGGCAGGAGCGCGCGCGCGTCCTGGCCGGTGACATCGCGCACCGCCACGACGTACTGGCCCTTCTTGCCGGCGACCTCCTTCTTCTGGAGGCTCTCCGGCGCCACGCCGTTCTTCGCCGCGAAGCCCTGGCCGGCCTTCGTGAGCGTGCCGTCGGGCGCGAACGCCGCGGACACCGGCGGGCCGACGACCTCCTCGTGGAGATCGGGCTGCCGATCCGCGAGCTGCTTCACGACCACCGCGAGGCGGCGGGGCGTGCCGAGCACGCGCACGCCCTTGTGCTCGAGGCGCGCCGCGGACAGCCGCGCCGCGACGAACGCCGGCACGTCGACGAGCTGGCGCGCGAGCATCTTCGCGGGAATCTCCTCGCACCCGATCTCGAACAGCAGATCAGCTGGCATGGGCGATCTCCTCGGCGCTGGGCGCCACCGCGCGGGCAGCCGCGAGCGCACCGGCGTTCACGCCGGCCTCCGCCGCTGCGTCGTACGCGTCGACGGCCGCCTGCTGCAGGTGTTTGGGCAGGAGCGGGAAGCGCAGCCGCGCGCGCGACGCGACGTACGTCTCGGCGCACGCCTTCGCCATCGCGCGGACCCGGCCGATAAAGCGTTGGCGCTCGGTCACGCTGATCGCGCCGCGCGCGTCGAGCGAGTTGAACGCGTGCGACGCCTTCATGCAGAACTCGTAGGCGGGCAGCACGAGCGGGCCGGCCGCGCGGGCGAGCAGCCGCTTGCACTCGCCCTCGAACGTGTCGAAGTTCCGGAAGGCGATGTCGGCGGCGAGCTCCTCGAAGTGGTACGTCGAGTACTCGACCTCCCACGGGTGCCGCAGCTGCCCGTAGGTCACGTTCTTGTCCCACTGCAGGTCGTACATGTTGTCGACGTTCTGCAGGTACATCGCGAGGCGCTCGACGCCGTAGGTGAGCTCCGCGGTGACGGGCATGAGGTCGATGCCGCCGGCCTGCTGGAAGTACGTGAACTGCGTGACCTCCATGCCGTCGCACCACACCTCCCAGCCGAGGCCCCACGCGCCGAGCGTCGGGCTCTCCCAGTCGTCCTCGACGAAGCGGATGTCGTGCACCGCGGGATCGAGGCCGATCGCGCGCAGCGAGTCGAGGTAGAGGTCCTGGACGTGCAGCGGGCTCGGCTTCAGGCCGACCTGGAACTGGTAGTACGCGCCCGCGCGGTTCGGGTTCTCGCCGTAGCGGCCATCGCTCGGGCGGCGGCAGAACTGGGCGAACGCCGCGTTCCACGGCTCGGGGCCGAGCACGCGGAGGAAGGTGGCCGGATGGAACGTGCCGGCGCCGACCTCGACGTCGACCGGCTGCTCGACGACGCAGCCGCGCTTTGCCCAGAACGATTGCAGCGTGAAGATGAGGTCTTGCAGGTACATGGCCAGGCCGGCGGGCACCCTACCGTCGGAGGTGCGTCCGGTCAAGCGACGACCCGGAGCTAAGTCCGCCAGATCTCTTGACGTTCTGACCACCCGGCGGCTAGCGTGTCGCCATGGCTCGGGAGTGCCGTCTCGCCCCGCTCGTCGCGCTGTCGCTCGCGTCGGGCGGCTGTTCGCTGATCCTCGACTTCTCGAGCAGCGCCGTGCCGGTCGACGCCGAGATCGACGCTCCGTACACGCAGGAGCAGTGCGACTTCAAGGAGCCGAACAACACCACCGACGAGGCCAGCATGAACGCCGTGCTCGCCGCCGGCGAGACCGGCACCGGCGCGATCTGCGCCGGCGCGTCCGAGGACCACGACTTCTACAAGTTCACGGTCCCGGCGATGACGGCCAAGGTCGAGGTGAAGATCAGCTTCATGAACCGCCCGACCGGCGACCTCGATCTCCGGCTGGCGAACGCGGCGGGCATGATGATGGCGCAGTCGCGCGGCTTCGGGAACGACGAGACCATCGTGTGCCCCGCGATTTCGCCGCAGTGTCCGATGCTCGACCCCGGCGACTACTTCATCGAGGTGTTCCCGGCGATCTCCGGCGCCGTGAACACGTACGACGTCGCGCTGACGATCACCCCGATGTAGTGGGCCGACGTGGCCGGCGCGCTCGATCGAGCGCCCGAGCCACGGCCGCGTGCCCTCGGCGCCAGCGATGCGCTGACACGCGGCGTGCATGTGCCTCTGCCATCACCGGAGGCACCTCATGGCGACTACAGGAATTGCGGAGAGAATCGCATACGGCCGGCCGATCGACTTCGAGCACGAGGAGGAGATCCCCGTCGCGATGGTGCCGCGGAAGACCGCGGCGCTGATCGGCCGGATCTTCCTCGCGGGCATCTTCGTCGTCAGCGGCATCGCGAAGCTGACCGACACAGCGGGCACCGCGGGTTACATGACCGCGCAGGGCATCCCGTACGCGCACGCGCTCGCGATCTTCGCCGGTCTCTGCGAGATCGCCGGCGGCCTCGCGATCGCGTTCGGGTTCCTGTCGCGGCTCGCCGCGATCGGGCTGTTCCTGTTCCTGATCCCGACCACGCTCGTGTTCCACAACTTCTGGGCGCTCGACGGCGCGGAGGCGCAGCTGCAGATGGTGAGCTTCTTGAAGAACCTGGCCATCATGGGCGGCCTCTTGCTGCTCTGGGCGCAGGGCCCGAACCGCCTGTCGGTCGACGCGCGGCTGCGCCGCCCGCTCGACGCGTGATCGTTCAGCGTACCTTGTGAAACACCGCGACGAGCTTCGCGGGACCGTTACACGTGCTTCCACTGCGGAACACGATGCCCGGACCGTCGGGCTCGCCCGCGGTCATCACCGAGACGCCATAGAAGAACGCCGAGCAGGTCTCGAACTTCGAGATCGCGCCCGTGTACGTCGCGTCGGGAAGAGCGCCGCCGCACTCGAGCGCAGTGAACACGTGCGGCGTCGCGGTCGACGTGCCTCCTTGCAGCGAGAGGTTCGCCGTCTGGAACCTGCACTCGATGGCCGAGCGCTTCTGGGTCTGCATCTCCTCGATCTTGTCCTCGCTCGCGCGCGCCATCGCGACCAGGTCGTCGAGCGCGTCCTGCACGTTCGACGACGCGAGCCCGGAGCCGTCGCTCTCGTAGGCCACGTCGACCGCGCGCGACGTCGCATCGGGGGAGGTACATGCCGCCAGGAACACGAACAGGGTGGTTGCGATCCGCATGGCCGCGGCTCGTAGCGCGGCCCGGTTCGATGGTTCAACCAGATTCGAACAACTCGGGTTTATTTCAGAAATCGTAGTCGATCACGAAGCCGAGGCGCTCCGTGCCGCCCGGCTTCACGACGAGCTTCGTGCGCACGACCTCGGTCGTCTGCGCGGGCTTGCTCGGCCACGCGTTCTTGAGCGTCGCGCGCTTCGCGGCGCGCAGGCGCTCCTCGATCCAGACCTCGCGCGGCGCCTCGCCGATGTTCGAGACCGAGAACGACAGGCGATCGGTGAGCGATGCGCCATCGGCGTCGCCGACCGAGCGCTGCCGGTGGCCGCGCAGATCTTCGTCGATCCACAGCGGCAGCCGCGTCCCCGCGGCGGTGTGCTCGCGACCCGCGGCCGGAACGTCGATGTCGCGCACGGCCTCGCCGGGGAGCTCGAGGTGCGCGCGCGTCACGCCCGGCGTGAGCGTGACGCCGTCGAGCTCGAGCCACACCCAGACCGCGTGGATCGAGTCGCGCCCCCACGCCGGATCGGCGGAGTCACCGACCCCGGTACGGGTGGCGCCGTCGAACACGCGGCGCACGCGCGCCGCGACCTCGCGGGGAGCGGCGCCGAGCACCGCGGTCGAGCCGTCGAGCGCGAGCGCGCCGCTGGCCAGCTCCACGGGAGGCTTCTCGCCGCCGGGCACCCCCTCGAACAGCACGGCGTCGGCCCGGCCGCCCCACGACGGCGTCGCGATCGCGAAGCGCGTCGCGATCGTCGCGCGCTCGGCGGCCGCCAGCTCGACGGTGTGCTGCGCCGTGTACGAGAGCGCCGTCGAGACGTAGAGCACGCGGACCAGGCGCGGGCCGTCGCCGCCCGACGCCGCGGTGCACCGCACGACGGGCGAGCTCGGGTCGCGATCGCACTGGCCGACGGTGAGCGCGGGACCTGCGAGCGCCTCGATCACCAGCGAGGGCAGCGCGGCGCCGGGATCGAGGTGGTCGAGCAGGAGCTGGCCGCCGCGGACCTCGACCTGGCGACGATCGTCGACGACGGTGAACGCCTGCGCGCCGGCGCGATAGAACGCCATCGTGATGCCGGCGCCCGGCGTGGCGATCCGCTCGACCGCGGGCGCCGGCCGGCAGGCCACGGCGGCCACGAGCGCGAGCGCCGCGCGCACGTCACTCCTCGACGGCGACGGTGTCGCCGATCAGGCGCGCCGCGTCCTTCGGCTCGAGCTTGCCCGACAGGATCGCGGCGAGCCCCTGGAGGACCGGCATGCGAGTGCGCAGCGAGCGCGCGAGCTCGACGCCGGCGATCGCGGCGCGCGCGCCTTCGGTCCGCGCGTTGTCGGCGGTGACGATGCCGTCGGCGAGGCGCTTGCCGAGCTGGTAGTCGAGGGAGCGATCGCTCGACGAGCGCACGAGGAGGTTGCCGAGGCCCGCGAGCCCCGCGAACGTCTTGCCCTCCGCGCCGGCCGCGGCGCCGAGCCGCGAGGCCTCCGCGACCGCGCGCGTGATGAGGACCGCGCGCGGCCCCGCGCCCATGCCGAGGCCATCGGCGAGGCCGAGCGCGACGGTGTACGCGCCGGCGAGCGCGGACGCGAGCTCGACGCCCACGAGATCCTTCGACGAGTAGACGCGCAGGCCCGGCGGTGCGTTGAGCAGGCGGCGGCCCTCGGCGACGACCTCGTCGAACGTGGACGCGATCACCATCGACGCGAACTGGCCCTCGATCAGATCGGGCGGCAGCGCCGGCCCGGCGAGCACGCCGAGCTTCAGCGTCGGCAGGCCCTGCGCCATCACCTCGGAGACCCGCTCGTTGGTCGGCGCGGCGAGGGCGCCGATCGCGTGGACGACGATGTGACTGCCGTCGAGCACGTCGCCGAGCTCGCGCGCGCGGTCGCGCACGTCGGTCGAGGCGACGGCGAGCACGAGGAACCGCGCCTCGGCGGCGAGCCGCTTCGGATCGGCGGTCGCCTCGAGCGGCGCGGGCAGCGCCGCCGCCGGCACGCGCGGGTTCTTGCGCTGGCCCTGGATCGACGAGACCACGGCGGTGTCGCGCGAATACAGCACGACCCGCCGCCCGCCGCGTGCGAGCACGCTGCCGAGCGCGGTGCCGAACCTGCCGGCGCCGATGATCCCGACCGTGTCCCCGCGCGGGCTCACGTGGCTCCCCCGCCCGGCTCCGGTGGGAGGTGCGCCGTACGGTTCTGGTAGTAGTAGAGCAGCTTCACGTCGTCGACCTGGAGGATGTCGCCCTGGCGCGTCACCGCGGGCCGCGTGTGATACGTGCCGAGGCTCTTCACCGCGTGGTCGAGCTTCTCGGCCGACGGCTGCGCCGTGTAGTGCGGGTGCTCGCTGCCCCACGCCGGGTTCGCGGAGATCCGCGCGCGCAGGCGATCCATGCCCTCGACCGCCTCGGCGTACGGCACGCCGAGCGCGCCGGCCGGGGCGCGGAGGAGCCGGTAGACGTCGCGGGTGCCGGCCGTCCTCGCGATCGCGTCGTACAGCACGCGCGCGGCGAGGTTCGTGGAGTGGAACACCGTGAGCCGTGGATACGCCGCCGCGAGCCGGCGCCCGAGCGCGCGCGTGTACTCCGCGTCGCGCTGATCGTCGTCGGTGACCTCGCCGTCGGCGCCGCGCACGAAGCTCGCGGGATCGACGATGCGGCCGGCGCGATCGATCGACTCGCCGTCGTCGGTGATGTCGTTGCCGAACACGTCGAGCGGTCGCCCGAACCGCACGACGACCGAGCCCTCGTGGACGAGGATCTTGCGGAAGAACTCGACGATGCGGCCGATGCGGGAGAACTCGTCGTCGGTGATGATGTAGCGGTTCTTGCCGGTCTCCGCGAGGAAGTCGGCGATCAGGGTCTCCGCCTCGAGCACGAGCCGGTAGTTGATCGTGACCGGCACGATGTAGATGCGCTTGTGCGGCGCGCCCTCGCGCACGCTGTTCTTGTACGCGGTCACCGTGGTCCCGAGCAGGCCGAGCTTCAGGTGCTTCTCGACGATGTTCGAGCGGCACCGCGTGCCGCCCGGGAAGAACAGCGAGTGGTAGCCGTGCTCGAGGAGGACCGTCGAGTACTCCTTCAGCACGTCCTTGTAGAGCTCGAACTTGAGCCGCCGATCGACGCGGTACGCGCCGAGGTTGCGCATGAAGAACGAGACGAACGGGTTCGTGAACAGGTTCTTCCCGGCGCCGTAGGTCACCGGCGGCAGGTGGGCGCGCAGGAGGCCGAGGCCGATCGCCGGCGAGTCCATGTTGGAGCTGTGCGTCGGCGTGACCACGATCGTCCCGCGCTCGGCGCACGTGCGGACCAGATCGATCTCGCCGTCGGCGGAGATCCGGGCGTCGAGGTTGCGCAGCGTGTCCATGCCCTGGCGCACGCTCGTGATCGGGTTGAACACGAAGCCGAGCAGCGACGGCGCGATCCCGGTAGCGAATCTGTACACGCGCGGGTCGAAGTTCCCGACGACGTCCTGGCCGTAGTACCGCACCAGGCGGCGCAGCTCGGCCGCCTTCTCCTCCTCGCTCATCCCGAGGAGGCGGCGCGACAGGTCCTTCCACTTGTCGGCAGCCCCGTTGCCCTTGCCCTCGAGTCGCCGGATCTCGTTGAAGGCCACGTCGTTGAGCACGTATTCGAGGGACGAATCACCGCCCGCCCGCGACTCGCCGACGCGCCGCGCGACGACGCGCCGCTCGACCTCCGACAAGAGCCGCTCGCGATCGGAGTTGAACCGCTCCAGACGGTTCTCTGCCTCGCGGACCGGACGGTCGCTACCCATGGCGATTGCTACATAATCACACCGATCCCGCTTGCGATAGCGAGCCATGCTATGGTCTTGATCGAGTAGGCGCTGACTCCCGCGATGGAGACGGCGCCGGAGCCCGGGAAGGTCACCCGAGGATGTGAGTCCTTGGAGCCAGCGCAGGGCGAGGTCCACCGGATGTCCACGACCAAGCGTCGAACCACCACGAAGAAGGCCGACAAGGCGGAGAAGCCCAAGAAGTCGGCGTCTTCGCGCAAGCCGTCGGCTGCCGCCACCGAGGAAGCTTCGGAGAAGGCGGGCGACAAGCCGACGAGAGCCGCGAAGGGGAAGACCGCGGCCGCGAAGGCGAAGGCCGTTCCGCCGCCCGCGCCCGCGCCTGCGCCCAAGGTGGCGCCCGGATACTCGCTCGATCGCCCCAGCCCGCCCGAGGCCGCCGGCCTGCCGAGGAAGGTCGGTGCGCTGCTCGGCATCGCGCAGGAAGTGCTGCACATCCAGTCGTTCCGCCCCGGCCAGGCCGAGGCGTTCGAGCACCTCCTCGCCGGCGAGAACCTGCTCGCGGTGATGCCGACGGGCTCGGGCAAGTCGCTGCTCTACCAGCTGACGTCGCTCGTCGTGCCGGGGGTCACCGTGGTGGTGAGCCCGCTGATCGCGCTGATCAAGGATCAGCTCGACAAGATGGTGCAGAAGGGCGTCTCCGCCGCGAAGGTGGACTCGACGCTCACCGTGAAGCAGCGCCGCGAGGTCGACGCGCTCGTCAAGGCGCCCGGCGGCAAGCTCCTCCTGACCACGCCCGAGCGCATGGCCGACCCGGAGTTCCGGACGTACCTCCGCGAGGCGTGCGGCGGCGTCGGCGTGTCGCGGTTCGTCGTCGACGAGGCGCACTGCGTCTCCCAGTGGGGCCACGACTTCCGTCCCGCGTACCTGTCGCTGCGCAAGGCGATCGAGGACGTCGGGCACCCGCCGATCCTCGCGACCACCGCGACCGCGCCGCCGCACGTCCGCGAGGACATCCTGTTTCAGCTCGGCATCGAGGGCGCGACGACCGTCACCACGACGTTCGACCGCCCGAACCTCCACTACGAGGTGATCGTCTTCTCCGACGACGACGAGAAGATGAAGACGCTGGTCACGCTGCTGAAGAAGCTGCCGCGGCCGGGCATCGTCTACTGCGCGACCGTCAAGAAGGTCGAGGAGCTCTACGAGTCGCTGACGCGCTGGGGCGTGCCGGTGGGCAAGTACCACGGGCGCATGACCAAGAAGGAGCGCGACGAGAGCCAGAACGCATTCATGGCGTCGAGCGAGCTCGTGATGATCGCGACGAACGCGTTCGGCCTCGGCGTCGACAAGCCGAACATCCGCAACGTGCTGCACTATCACGTGCCGGGCTCGCTGGAGGCGTACGCGCAGGAGGCCGGCCGCGGCGGCCGCGACGGCAAGCCCGCGCGCTGCGTCCTCCTGTTCTCGCCCGACGATGTCGCGATCCAGGAGTACTTCCTCTCAGGCACGTATCCGACCAAGCGCCAGGTGCGCCAGGTGTTCGAGGCGCTCGAGGCGTTCACGAAGCTCCACCGCGAAGGCAATCGCCTCGCCGAGGAGACGCCACCGAACGTGGCGAACGTCGCGCTGTCGTCGAGCGTCGGCCAGCAACGCACGCGGACGGTGCTGTCGCTGCTCAAGGACGAGGGCT
>JAEUJX010000571.1 GCA_016794545.1 Myxococcales bacterium | reverse complement strand
GCACCATCAGTCGATCCTCCGGAGCGAGTCGGTGACCTTGAGCCGCGAGGCCCGGATCGCCGGGATGGTCGCCGCGAGCGCACCGAGGGCGCCGGCCGCGCCCACTGCGACGAGCAGCACCCAGCTCGGCGTGCGGAAGTACGGGAACATGGCGGCCATGTTCTCCTCGATGAACGGGCCCATCCCCATGTTGATCGCGAGGAACGTGAGGCCGATGCCGACCAGGCCCCCGACCAGGGCGACCAGCACCGATTCGCCGAGGACGAACGTCAGGATGTAGCTCGGCGGGAACCCGATCGCGCGGAGCACGCCGTACTCGTGGGTGCGTTCACGCACGCTCATGGCGATCGCGTTCGCGAGGATCAGCGTCATGATCAGGAGGATCACGAACGACACCAGGTCGAAGGCCGTGAGCACCGCGGAGAACGCACCGAGGAACGAGAGCTGGAACGCGCGCTCGCTCATCGTGACGGTCTGGTCGTCCTTCTCGTCGAACAGCTTGTCGATCTGCTTCGACACCGCCGCGCTCTCCGCGGGGTTCTTGATCCGTGACATCACCCAGCCGATCTGGTCCTTGCCCCACGTGTTGCGCGGATCGTTGTTCAGGTAGTCCCAGCGGAACACCATCGAGTTGCGGTCGACCGTCTTCCTCGCGGCCGAGTAGATGCCGACGACCTCGAACTCCCAGTCGCCGGGATAGATGTCGCTGTTGATGACGAGCTTCGAGCCGACCTGGACCTCGAGCGTTCGCGCGAGGACCTCGCCGAGGATCGCACCGTTTGGCGTGGCCTTCCACTTCGCGAGCTGATCGGCGGGCACGACCATCTCGTCCATCACGTCGAACCACGTGTGGTGGTCCCCCGCGAACGCCGCGAAGAACGGCGTGCGATCCTTCGGATCCTTGCTGCCGAACCACACCGCCCAGGTCGCGGTCTGGACGCCCGGTACCGCGCGGACCTCCTCGATGTAGCGCGCCGGCAGCTGCATCGTGATCGCGACCTTGTGGCGCGTCGCCAGCCGGTCCTTAGCCGCCTCGTCGGCGCCGGCGTTCCACATCGCGACGGCGGTGCGGATCGCGCTGAAGATCAGCACGGCGACGGCGACCGCGAGGATCGTCAGGATCGTGCGGCCCTTCCGGCGGAACAGATTCCGCCACGGATAGGTCGCCTTGTTCACTGCAGCGCTCCCTTGTCGAGCTTGCGCTGGATCTTCGCGCGCTCGGCAGCCGCCGGATCGTGCGTCACCATGAAGATCGTCTTGCCGAGCTCCTTGTTGAGCTTGTCCAGCAAGTTGAGGACGTCGTCCGCGCTCTTGCGGTCGAGGTCACCCGTGGGCTCGTCGGCGACGATGATCTTCGGATCGTTGACGATGGCGCGCGCGATCGCGACGCGCTGCTCCTGACCGCCGGAGAGCTGTCGCGGGTAGTGGTGCATGCGGTCCTCGAGCCCGACCACGCGCAGCGCGGTCTGCACGCGCTTCGTGCGCTCGGCGCCCGACAGGTTCGTCAGGAGCAGCGGCAGCTCGACGTTCTGCGCCGCGGTCAGCACCGGGATCAGGTTGAACGACTGGAACACGAAGCCGATCGTCTGCGACCGCCACTTCGCGAGCGCCGCGTCGCTCTTGTTGGTCAGGTCCGCGCCCGCGACCTTCACCGTGCCGCTCGTCGGCCGGTCGAGGCCCGCGATGATGTTGAGCAGCGTCGACTTGCCGGAGCCCGAGGGGCCCATCAGCGCCTCGAACGAGCCCTCGGGCACGTCGAGATCGAGGTTCTCGAGGACCGGGATGGGCTCCTTGCCGCGGTGGAACGTCTTGTTGATGCCCTTCAGCGTGACGATCGTCTCTTCGCCCATCAGTTCTGCTCCTTGACCTTCGCGCCGTCGACCAGGTCGGCCGGGGGATCGAGCACGACCTTCGTGCCCTGCGGGATGTCGGTGCTCTCGAGGATGCGGTTGCCGGCGAGCTCGCCGCCGACCTTGATCGTGCGCATCCGCACGCGGTCGTCATCGACGAGGAACGCCACATCGGCACCGTTGCGCTTCACGATCGCGGCCGCCGGGATGACGAGCCGGGGCGGCTCCTGGATCGTCTTCGCGTCGATCGCCTTGTCGAGGAAGCTCACGCGCGCCGCCATCTCCGGAAGCACCTCCTCCGGCCGGCCGTCGAACGCGATCTTCACCGGCACCGTCGCCTTCGCGCGGTTGACGCGGCGCCCGATCTCCAGCACGTGGCCGGGGAACCGCTTGCTCGCGTACGCGTCGAGGATGATCTCGCACGACTTCGGCGACTTCTTCGGATCGCCGACCTGCTCGAGCCGCGCCTCCGGGACGTCGACCTCGACGACGAGCGAGGTCATGTCGACCACCTCGATCACGCCGGGCGTGCCGAATCCGGGCGACACGCCCTCGCCCACCTCGACGAGCTTCTTCACCACCGTCCCGGAGATCGGCGACACGATCTCGTAGCTGCCGAGCTGCACCTGCAGGCTGCGCGCCTCGGCGTCGGCGGCCGCGACCTCGGCCTGTGCGGCGGTGACCGCCGCGTCGAGCGACGCGATCCGCGCTTCCATCTCGCGCACCGGCTCGCTCGCGATCACGCCGCGCTCGGCGAGCGGCTTGTCGCGCGAGATCTTGTCCTTCAGCTCGGCGACGTTGCTCCTCGCGATCTGCACCTTCGCGCGCGCCGCCGCCGCTCTCGCCTGCGCGGTCGCGATCGCGCTCTTGTGATCGACGTTCTCGAGCGTCGCGACACGCTGCCCCTTCTCGATCAGCTGGCCCTCGACGACGTCGAGCGTCGCGATGCGGCCGGGCACCTTCGCGGCGACCTTCGCCGAGACCTGCGCCACGACGTAGCCGGTCGCTGTCAGCTGGATCGAACCCTGAGACGGCGACACCAGCGCGACCGTCGCGGTCTTCACCTTCGGGGTCGACAGCGCGGACTTCGCCTTCGGGTAGACCACGAAGTACGCCACCGCCCCGAGGCCGCCGAGCACGAGGAGCGTGATCAAGATCGTCCCACCGCGACCCTTCGGCGAAGCCGACCGGTCGATCTTCAGGGACGCCAGATCCTTGGAGAGCTGGTCGTCTGCCACCGGGGCGAATGTGGCCGATCAGAAATGTTCGGGCAAGGTGGCGATCGTGAAGAAGCCTTGCAGATCTGCAAACTTCCAAAGCTGACGTACTGCTGTCAGGTTTCCCCGTCCTGACCGAACGGGCGCAACTGCCCGGCTTGACGCCTGAACATCCGGTCCGTAGGGTGTGCGTCCCATGGCTCGCAGCTCCATCGGTCCGGGACGTAACGACCCCCAGCGCGAGCCCGACAACATCATCGTCGAGGGCGCCCGCGAGCACAACCTCGTGGTCGATCGGCTCGAGCTGCCGAAGCACCGGCTGGTCGTGATCACCGGGCCGTCGGGCTCGGGCAAGTCGAGCCTCGCGTTCGACACGCTCTACGCGGAGGGCCAGCGCCGGTACGTCGAGTCGCTGTCGGCGTACGCGCGCCAGTTCCTCGGGCAGATGGAGAAGCCGAAGTACGAGCGCATCCGCGGCCTGTCGCCGACCATCGCGATCCAGCAGAAGAGCGCGTCGAGCAACCCGCGGTCGACGGTCGGCACGATCACCGAGATCTACGACTACCTCCGCGTGCTCTACGCGCGCGCGGGCGAGCAGCGCTGCTTCCAGTGCGGCGGCCCGGTCGGTGCGCGCACCGCGCAGCAGATCGTCGACGAGCTCGCCGAGCTGCCCGAGAAGACGCAGGTCACCCTGCTCGCGCCGAAGGCGGAGAACCGCAAGGGCGAGTTCCGCGAGCTGTTCGCCGAGCTGCAGAAGGCCGGCTTCGTGCGCGTGCGGATCGACGGCATGATCGTGCGCCTCGACGACGTCGGCGCGCTCGAGAAGCAGAAGAAGCACTCGATCGAGCTCGTGATCGATCGGATCACGATTGGCGATCATCGCCTCGGGAAGGACAAGGGCCGGCTGACCGACTCCGTCGAGACCGCGCTGCGCGAGGGCAAGGGCAAGCTGATGGTCGAGGTCGCGGGCGAGAAGGTGCCGCGCATGTACTCCGAGGCGAATGCGTGCCCGAAGTGCGGCATCGGCTTCCCGGAGCTGTCGCCGCAGAGCTTCTCGTTCAACTCGCCGCTCGGCATGTGCGTCGAGTGCAACGGCCTCGGCGAGCGCATGGCGGCGGATCCCGATCTCGTCGTCCCCGATCCGACGCGGTCGATCCGCGAGGGCGCGGTCGCGGTGTGGGGCGAGTCGATCGCGAAGGACTCGGGCTGGACCACGAACATCGTCAAGGCGCTCGCGAAGGCGTTCAAGATCGATCTCGACAAGCCGTGGAACAAGCTCGGCGAGAAGCAGCGCGAGGTGCTGATGCACGGCACCGGCGACAAGCGCGTCACCGTCGCCTGGGAGGGCCGGCACTCGACCGGCGAGTGGGCGATGCGGTTCGAGGGCATCCTCGCGCAGCTCGAGCGGCGCCACCGGGAGTCGTCGAGCGACCGCACCAAGCAGCACTACGAGCAGTTCTTCCGCGCCATCCCGTGCGCCAGCTGCCACGGGACACGCCTGCGCCCCGAGTCGCGCGCGGTGTTCGTCAACGAGGCGCCGATCATCGACGTCACCGGCATGACGGTGAAGCGCGCCTACGAGTGGATCTCGACGATGAGGCTCGAGGGCTCGCGCAGGCAGATCGCCGGCGAGGTGCTGAAGGAGATCAAGGCGCGCCTGACGTTCCTCCTCGACGTCGGCCTCGACTACCTGACGCTGCACCGCGCCGCGGGCACGCTGTCGGGCGGCGAGGCGCAGCGCATCCGCCTGGCGTCACAGCTCGGCAGCGAGCTGTCGGGCGTGCTGTACGTGCTCGACGAGCCGTCGATCGGCCTGCACCAGCGCGACAACGAGCGCCTGATCAAGACGCTCCACCGGCTGCGCGACCTCGGCAACACCGTGCTCGTCGTCGAGCACGACGAGGCGACCATCGAGGCCGCCGACTGGGTCGTCGACTTCGGTCCGGGCGCCGGACGCCACGGCGGGCGCGTGATCGCCGAGGGCACGCCCGAGGACGTGAAGCGCGTCGAGCAGTCGATCACGGGGCGGTTCCTGGCTGGCACCGAGTCGATCGAGGTCCCCGCGCAACGTCGCGAGCCGACGAGCTGGGTCAAGCTGACCGGCGCGAAGGAGCACAACCTCAAGAACGTCTCCGTCGAGATCCCGCTCGGCGTGATGGTCGCGGTGACCGGCGTGTCGGGTGCGGGCAAGTCGTCGCTGATCAACGCGACCTTGTACCCGGCGCTGAACCGCATGCTGCACCGCTCGCTCGACCGCGTCGGGCCGTACGAGTCGCTCACCGGCCTCGGCAAGGTCGACAAGTGCATCGTGATCGACCAGCAGCCGATCGGTCGCACGCCGCGGTCCAACGCGGCGACGTACACGAAGGCGTTCGACCTGATCCGCGAGCTCTACGCGCAGGTCCCGCAGGCCCGCACGTACGGCTATCAGGCGGGCCGGTTCTCGTTCAACGTGAGCGCCAAGCAAGGCGGCGGCCGCTGCGAGGCGTGCGAGGGCGCCGGCGTCCGCGAGGTCGAGATGCACTTCCTGCCGAACGTGTTCGTCACGTGCGAGGTGTGCAAGGGCAAGCGCTACAACGACGCGACGCTGCGCGTGACCTACAAGGACAAGAACATCGCCGAGATCCTCGACACGCCGGTCGAGGAGGCCGCGGAGCTGTTCAAGCACCACAAGCAGCTGTCGCGGATCATGAACACGCTGGTCGACGTCGGGCTCGGCTATCTGTCGCTCGGCCAGCCCGCGACCACGCTGTCCGGCGGAGAGGCGCAGCGCGTGAAGCTCGCCCGCGAGCTCGCCCGCGTCCAGACCGGGCGCACGCTGTACCTGCTCGACGAGCCGACGACGGGCCTGCACTTCGGCGACGTGAAGAAGCTGCTCGAGGTCCTCGGCCGCCTCGTCGACGGCGGGAATACCGTCCTGGTGATCGAGCACAACCTCGACGTCATCAAGACCTGCGACTGGATCATCGACCTCGGCCCCGAAGGCGGCGCTGCGGGCGGTGAGGTGATCGCGGCGGGGACGCCCGAGCAGGTCGCCCAGGTCGCCCGGAGCTACACCGGCCAGTTCGTGAAGCCGCTGCTCGACCGCGCCCGGCGCCCGGCCAGGACGGCCACCGGCGGCGGCGGCGGGAGTAGCAAGCGGCCCCGCGGGGATCGCGGCCTCGAAGCGTCGCCCTGAGGGCACGCCCGCTACTCACCGTGGCTTAACGCAAGAGGGGCTGCGCCTCGCGGTGCGTTGCCCATAGTGTCGGGGCGTGGTCACGGCCGTCGTCCCCGAACGCAGCGACGCGTACGCGATCCTCGATCTGCTGCCTCACGCGGTGATCGTGGTCGCCGCGGACTGGCGCGTGGTCTACGCGAACCCGGAGGCCGGCAGGATGATCGGCGAGATCGGCGCGACCCTGTGGGAGCGCTGCCCCGAGCTCGAGCAGACGGCGTTCGCGTCGGGCTTCCGCTACGCGATGTCGGACCGCTCGGAGCTGCTCACCGAGAGCGCCCTGCCCCGCGTCGGCTGGTCACAGGCCAGGGCGCGGCCGCTCCCCGACGGCGGCCTCGTGATCAGCCTGCGCCAGGCGAACCCCCACCTCGTCGAGACCGGCCTCGCGAAACAGGCGCTGATGGTCGGCGAGATCGGCGACGCGCTGACGCGCGAGGAGTCGCTCCACTCGGCGCTCCGGCGGTGCACGGCCGCGCTCGTGCGCAACCTCGACGCCGCCGTCGCGCGGATCTGGACGCTCGATAGCGCGACCCGCACGCTCGAGCTGTGCGCGAGCTCTGGCCTCGAGGCCGCGCTCGACGGCTTCCAGGAGCAGGTCGCGGTCGGCGAGACCAAGATCGGCCAGATCGCCGACGATGGCGAGCCGTACCTGACGAACGACGTCGCGACCGACCGGCACGTCGGGGGCAGCGAGTGGATCCCGCGCGAGCGCATCGTCGCCTTCGCCGGCTATCCGCTGCGGGTCGAGGACCGGATCGTCGGCGTCCTCGCGATGTACTCGCGCAAGCCGATCGACCACGACGTGCTGAACGCGCTGTCGGCGAGCCTCGACGCGCTCGCTCTCGGCATCGCGCGCAAGACCGCCGATGCCGCGCGCCGCCGCGCGGAGGCCGCGCTGCGCGCGAACGCGGAGCAGGTCGAGACGCTCTACGAGCTATCGACGCGGATGACCGCCGAGCTCGAGGTCGCGCCGCTCGCGCAGATCCTGATCGACACCGCGACGCGGCTCGCCGGCGCGGAGGTCGGCGCGTTCTTCTTCCAGCTCCCCGGCACCAAGGGCGAGGCGTTCACGTCGTACGCGGTGTCGGGCCTGCCCCAGGGCGCGCTCGGCCGGATGACCCCGGTCCGCTACGACGACCTCCGCCAGGCGTCGGCGTTCAAGAAGCTCGACGAGCTGCAGATGCCGAGCGCCGTCGAGCTGCCGGTGACCGGGCGGCGCTCGCAACGGCGCTCCGGCGTGCTCGTGCTGTTGCACCGCCGGCCGAGCGCGTTCAGCGTCGAGACGGAGCGGCTGCTCGCGAACGTCGCCGCGACCGCCGCGATCGCTCTCGACAACGCGCGGCTGTTCGAGGAGGCCCGCGGCCTGATCGCCGCGCTCGAGAAGTCGAACGCGGAGCTCGATCAGTTCGCGTACGTCGCGAGCCACGACCTCAAGGCGCCGCTGCGCGGCATCGCGAACCTCGCGTCGTGGATCGAGGACGACCTCGGCGACACGGTCAGCGATGACACGCGCGACCACCTGGAGCTCCTGAAGGGCCGCGTCCTCCGGCTCGAGAACCTGATCGCCGGCATCCTGTCGTACAGCCGCGCCGGCCGCGATCCCGATGGCCCGCGCGATGTCGACCTCCGCCAGCTCGCCTCCGAGGTGTGGGAGCTGCTCGCGCCACCCGATTCCGCGAAGCTGGTGCTCGGCGAGGAGCTGCCGACGATCCGCGGATCGCGCGTGCAGCTCCAGCAGGTGCTGATGAACCTGATCGGGAACGCGGTGAAGTACAACGCCGCCCGGGGCGTCACCGTCGAGCTGACGGCCGCGCGCAGCGGCGATCACTGGGACGTCGTGGTCGCCGACGACGGCGTCGGTGTCCCGAAGGAGTTCCACGAGCGGATCTGGGGCCTGTTCCAGACGCTCGAGCGACGCGACAAGGTCGAGAGCACGGGCATCGGCCTGTCCGTGGTCCGGAAGATCGTCGAGGCCAACCACGGCAAGACCTGGGTGGAGAATCGCGCCCGGAGCGGGGCCGCGTTCCATTTCACGTGGCCCGCCGTGACACAGGAGGAGAGTCATGGGTGACGAGCGTGCACTGACCATCTTGCTCGTCGACGACGACGAGGTCGACGTCATGACCGTGAAGCGAGCCTTCACGAAGGCGAACATCACGAACAAGGTCTACGTCGCGACCAACGGCGTCGAGGCGCTCGAGATGCTCCGGGGCCCCGACCTCCCGACGACGCGGCGGATCGTGCTACTCGACCTCAACATGCCGCGGATGAACGGCATCGAGCTCCTCCGCGAGGTCCGCAACGATCCGCAGCTCGCGGGCCTGACCGTCGTGGTGCTCACCACGTCGAACGAGGATCGCGATCGCGTCGAGGCGTTCCAGCTGAACGTCGCCGGTTACCTGCTGAAGCCCGTCACGTTCTCGCACTTCGCCGAGGTGATGGCGACGCTCAACAAGTACTGGACGCTGATGGAGCTCCCTTAGAACCGCAGGCTGACGCCCGCGACGCCACCGTCGCCCTGCGTCGGCGGCGCCACGTAGAGGCCGTACATGCCCATCGGGCGGTAGCCGGCCTTCAGCTTGACCATCCGCACGCGGCGGTTGTGCTCCGACGGCGCGGCGAACGCGTCGATGGTCTCCCAGATGCGCAGGCCCGCGAACCCCAGCGCGCCGACGATCAGCGAGCCCGTGCCCGCGTCCGAGCGGCAGGTGCCGCCCGTGTGATCGACACCGTCGAAGCAGTCGAACGTGCGCGTCGCGCCGTACAGGATGAGGCCGAGCGCGCCGACCTCGCCGAGCGTGAACAGCCAGCCGTTGTCGCTCCACCGGCCCTGGATGCCCTGCCCGATCCCGAAGCCGAGGAACAGCGCCGCGAGCCCTCCGCCGATGTGCTCGCCCTCGCTGATCTCGCCCCGCATCAGCAGGTCGTGCTCCTCGGCGGTGAGCTGGACGGCCGGCTGGTACTGGTACGGCGCGGGGACGCCCCCGTAGTACGGCGCCGGCTGCGGCTGCGGATACGGTTGCGGCTGGGGATACGGCTGCGGGTACGGCTGGGGATACGGTTGCGGGTACGGAGCCGGCTGAGGAGGCGGCGGCTGGGGATCGCCGCCGGGCTGCGCGAACGCGGAGCCCGCGAAGGACACGACAAGCGCACACGCCAGGAGTCGCCGCATCCTCGAACGATACCCCACGTACGGTTCGATCTCGTCGCGGACGGAGCAGCGTCGACGATTCGTACGGCCGGGTTCGTGGCCTTGCCGGGCCGCGCGACACTCGGCACGGCCCAACCGCCGGGATTTACAGCTCGCCCGCCGTGAACGTCTGGACGAGATCGATCGATGCCGCGCCGGTCGCGAGCATCACGAGCCGGTCGAAGCCGAGCGCGATGCCGGCCGACGGCGGCAGGCCCTCGGCGAGCGCGGCGATCAGCTTCTCGTCGATCGGATACACCGGGCGGCTGCGCGCCTTGCGCACGCGCTGGTCCTCGATGAACCGCTCGCGCTGCTCGACCGGGTCCGTCAGCTCGCCGAAGGCGTTCGCGAGCTCGACGCCGCCGACGTACGCCTCGAACCGCAGCGCCGTGAGCGGATCGGTCGGCTTGCGCTTCGCGAGCGCGGCGAGCGGCGCCGGCCAGTCCTCGAGGAACAGCGGCGTCGCGAGCTCGGCGATCGCCGGCTCCACCTTCGCGAGGAACGCGGCGAAGAATGCGTCGTCCCACGCGCTGCCGGCGGGGACCTGGATCCCCG
>JAEUJX010000565.1 GCA_016794545.1 Myxococcales bacterium | reverse complement strand
ACCGTCGTGTACCTGTCGCTGATCGTCTTGATACCGCTCGCGACGCTGGCGATCAAGACGGCCGAGATGTCGTGGGGCGAGCTGTGGGACCTCGCGACCAGCCCGCGCGCGCTCGCCTCGTACAAGGTCACGTTCGGCGCGTCGCTCATCGCCGCGACGATCAACGTCGTGTTCGGGACCCTGCTCGCATGGGCGCTCGTCCGCTACAGGTTCCCCGGCCGCGCGATCGTCGACGCGATCGTCGACATCCCGTTCGCGCTGCCGACCGCGGTGTCGGGCCTCGCGCTGACGGCCGTGCTCGCGCCGAACGGCATCATCGGCCGCTGGCTCGAGCCGCTCGGCATCCAGGCCGTGTTCTCGCCGCTCGGCATCACCCTCGCGCTCGTGTTCATCGGCCTGCCGTTCGTGGTGCGCACGGTGCAGCCCGTCCTCGAGGAGCTCGAGCCCGAGGTCGAGGAGGCCGCGGCGGTGCTCGGCGCGTCGCGCGCGCAGACGCTGTGGCGGATCATCGTGCCGCCGCTCGTCCCCGCGATGCTCACCGGGTTCGCGCTCGCGTTCGCGCGCGCGATCGGCGAGTACGGCTCGGTCGTGTTCCTCCCCGGCAACAACCAGGACGAGCCCCCGATCTCGCCGCGCCTCCTCCCGAGCCGCCTCGAGGAGTACGTCTCCCCGCGCGCGACCCCGCTCGCGCTCGTGATGCTGCTCGTCAGCTTCACCATGCTGCTCGCGATCAACGCCCTCGGCGCCTGGACCAAGCGGCGCGCGGGGCACGTATGATCCTCGAGCGCCAGGTCCCGATCCCGCGCGGCACGACGACCGAGCCCACCTGGGTGCGCCGCACGATCATCGGCATCGGGCTGGTGTTCGTGACCCTGTTCGTCGTGATCCCGCTCGCGACCGTGCTGATCTCGGCGTTCTCGCACGGCGTCGCCGCGTACGGCCGCGCGATCAGCGATCCGCACGCGCTGCGCGCGCTGAAGCTGACGTTGATCGCCGCCGCGATCGCGGTGCCGCTGAACCTCGTGTTCGGCGTCGCCGCCGCCTGGGCGATCGCGCGGTTCCGGTTCCCCGGCCGCGCGCTGCTCGTCACCCTGATCGATCTGCCGCTCGCGGTGTCGCCCGTGATCGCGGGCATGGTGTTCGTGCTCCTGTTCGGCGCGCACGGCCTGATCGGCCCGTGGCTGTCCGCGCACGGCGTGAAGGTGATCTTCGCGCTGCCCGGCATCGTGCTCGCCACGACGTTCGTGACGGTCCCGTACGTCGCGCGCGAGCTGATCCCGCTCATGGAAGCGCAGGGCCACGAGGAGGAGGAGGCCGCGCTCGTGCTCGGCGCGAGCCCGTGGCAGATGTTCCGCCGCGTCACGCTGCCGAAGATCAAGTGGGGTCTGCTGTACGGCGTCGTGCTGTGCACGGCGCGAGCGCTCGGCGAGTTCGGCGCCGTCTCCGTCGTCTCCGGCAACATCCGCGGCCGCACCAGCACGCTGCCGCTGCACGTCGAGATCCTCTACAACGAGTACGAGTACCAGGCCGCGTTCGCGGTCGCGTCGCTGCTCGTGATCATCGGCATCGCGAGCCTGATCGCGCGCCGCGTGATCGCGCGCCGCAAGGAGGCCGTGTCGTGACGATCAGCGTCCGTTCGATCAAGAAGCAGTTCGGCACGTTCCGCGCCCTCGACGGGGTCTCGCTCGACGTGCCCGCAGGCGAGCTCGTCGCCCTGCTCGGCCCGTCGGGGTCCGGCAAGACCACGCTGCTCCGCATCCTGTCGGGCCTCGAGCAGCCCGACGCGGGGATCACGCTGCTCGACGGCAACGACCTCGCGGCGCAGTCCGCGCGGCAGCGCAACGTCGGCCTCGTGTTCCAGCACTACGCGCTGTTCCGCCACCTCGACGTGTTCGAGAACGTCGCGTTCGCGCTGCGCGTCCGCAAGCGCCCCGAGGCCGAGGTCCGAGCGCGCGTGACGGAGCTGCTCCAGCTCGTGCAGCTCGAGGGCCTCGGCCGCCGCCTGCCGTCGCAGCTGTCGGGTGGCCAGCGCCAGCGCATCGCGCTGGCCCGCGCCCTCGCCGCGCAGCCCCGCGTGCTGCTGCTCGACGAGCCGTTCGGCGCGCTCGACGCGCAGGTGCGCGCCGAGCTCCGCAGCTGGCTGCGGCGGCTCCACGACGAGATCCAGCTGACCACCGTGTTCGTCACGCACGACCAGGACGAGGCGTTCGAGGTCGCGGACCGCGTCGTGATCATGAACCACGGCAAGATCGAGCAGGTCGGCTCGCCGACCGAGGTGTTCGAGCACCCCGCGAACGACTTCGTGATGCGCTTCCTCGGCCACGTCAACGTCCTCGAGGCTCGCTTCGAGGACGGCCGTGCACGCGTCGGCAGCGTCTCGATCCCGGTCGACCGCGGGGGAGAGATCGACGGCCCGGGTCGGATCTACGTGCGCCCGCACGAGGTCGACGTCGTCCGCCATCCGGGCAACGGCGCGATCGCCGCCCGCGTCGTGCGCGTCACGCCGCTCGGCGCCGGGCTCAAGATCGAGCTGACCGCACCGGCGCTCGGCTCGAGCCTGCGCGCCGACGTCGACTGGGAGCGCGGCAGCGCGCTCGCCCTGCGCGACGGCGACGATGTCTACCTGTCGGTCCGCCGCGCGCGCGTGTTCGCCGAGGCGGCGTAGCTCTCAGTCGAGCGGCGTCCTGATCGGCGCCGTCAGGATCCGCGGCGCGCGCAGCGCGCGCAGCAGCGTCGGGATCGCGTGGCCGCCGGTGACCAGCGGCATGTGGCCGAGGTTCGAGCGGATGTAGAGGATCCGCGCCGTGCGCTCGTGGTCGGTCAACTCGTCGTCGGGGAACCCGTCGATCACGATCGTGCCGGGCATCACCTTGCTGAGCCGGTCACCGGCGGCGAGCGTGTCGTCGGCGACGTTGATCAGACGGTGGCTGCGGTCGGAGTACAGCCAGCTGCGATAGCCCCAGGTGTCGCCGTACGCCGCATCGAGCAGCACGATCGTGTCGAGCCGCTGGTTCGGCAGCCACTGCTCGAGCGTGCGGAACGCACCCGAGTGACCGATCGCGACGACGCGCCCCTTCGGCATTGGAACCCCGATGTCCGAGACCACGGTCGCGAGCAGCGCGTGCAGCGACGGCCACGCGACCGCCTGGTACTTATCGGCCGGCGCCTCGGGCGCGATGAACATCGCGTTGATGCCCGACAGGGCGAACTGCTCGGGGAGCCGGTGCCCGCGCCACGCGCCGTCCACATCGATCCAGTACCCGTGCACGTACACGACGGTGATCGCGGTCTTCGGCTCGTAGGTGTGCGGGACCCAGACGTGGACCGGCCCGCGCCGCGACTCGATCCGCCAGTGTTGCCCGTCGGTGACGAGCTTGGGGATCGAGAGCGGCACGATCGCGTCGTTCACGACGGCAGCCTCCACGCTCGAGACCTTCGAGCGCGCCGCCGGGAGCTTTAGCTGGACCGAGCGCATCTTCGCGGCCGGCGCATACGCGGCCGCGGAGCCCGCCAGCACGGCGGCCAGGCCAACGACCACGAGCCACGGACGACGCGGAGACCTCACGCCATGATCACTGTACCGGGGGCGATCGGAGAACGCGAGTTTGGAGTTTCGGGCGCAGGCGCGCGCCGCACCACGCCAGGGCCGGTCGTCCTCAGTGCTCGCGCTCGAGCTCGGTGACCAGCAACGCCAGCATCTCCTGGGCCTTGGCCACCGTCGTCTGGTCCGCGCGAGCGAGCGCACGCCGCACCGCGGCCTCGACCGTGCCCCGGCGCGCGGCGTCCACCTTCTTGCCGCGCGCGGTGAGCACGAACCGGGCGCGCCGCCGGTCGTCGGGATCTGTGCGCCGGATCAGGAACTTCTGACGCTCGAGGCGGCCGAGCACGCCGGTCAGGGTGCTCGGATGGAGGCCGAGGGTGGTCGCCAGCTCGCGGGCCGTGATGCCGGGGGCCGCCCCGACGACCCGCAGGACCAGCCGCTGCGGGCCGGTCACGCCGATCGTCCGCGCCATCCGCTTCGAGGAGACCTGCAGCGCGTGCGTGAGCTCCCAGACCTGTTGCAAGAAGCCCAGCGCAGTCCCGAGGGAACGCATGTTTGCCGCACGATACCGCGGCTTAGTCGGGCGGGCGGCGGTTCTTGAGCAGGATCGCGATCAGGATCATCAGGAATCCGCCGAGCCTCGGCAGGTAGAGGTAGTGCGTGTGCTCCTGGTAGTCCGGCCCGACGAGCTTCAGGAGCCAGCCGACCATGAACACCCAGAACGCGGCCGCGAACCAGATGAAGAACCGGTCGCGCGATAGTCGCCAGTACTTGAGGAACACCAGGCCGACCACGAAGCACGCCATCGCGATGCTGCCGTGGATGAACGACAGGGCGCTCATTTGTCCTCCCAGACGAGGCCGATGAGCAGCAACAGCACCGAGACCAGCGCGGTGCCGGAGCGCACGTACGACAGGTCGACATCCTGCGCGGTCAGCACGAGATCGACGAACAGCAGGATGTTGTTGATCGCGAGACCCGCGAAGCACGCGGTGCTCCACATGAGCAGCCGCGACTTCTGCCGGCGGTAGCTCCGTGCGAGCAGCGCCGCGCACAGGATGCTGGTCAGCGCGCAGAGCAGGTAGACCGCTTCAGCCATCGTCTCCCTCCGGCTTCCTGCGGAGCTGGAACGCGTCCGCGAACGCACGCGCCGCCATGCTGCGGACGCGATTCATGGCGAGCTCGGACAGTGTCCGGACGATCAGGATCCGGTCGACCGCATACAGCTCGACGAGCGCCTGGACATCGGCGTGCTGCGCGGTCGGCACGGTCAGGCGCGCGAGACCTCCCGCGAGCTCGACGTACCCGGCCGCCACGAGGTCCTCGAGCGCGCGGTCCACCAGCTCGACCGGGAGCTGGACCCGCGCGGCGAGCTCGCGGGGCGATTGCGTCCGCGCGGTCGCCGTCCACAGGACCATGCAGATCTCGAGCTTCTCGAAGGTGTCGAGTGGCGCCTCGAGGAGGCGGCGGATCTGCGGCGTGACACGAGACATCGGAGAGCGCCTGCGCGGCCACACTGTCGCGCACGTGACTGCACTCCGCAAGGACGCGACGCGGTGTGGCGCCAGCGCACGCCATATGTTCGTTTGACTACAAACGACTCACTCTTCGGTAGTCGAGCGTGAGATCGTCGCATCGAGAGTGGTCGCCTCGTCGTCGTCGTGCGCGGGCGTGCGGCCGCTCGGAAGCTCGTTGCGCGTGACCTCGAACGAGACCGTATGCGTGGGCTGGCGGACCGAGCCCTCCGCGATCCGGTCGATCACGGTGTCGCGCCGCGGCGGACGCTCGACCGGGACGAGCTGCTCCTTCCACTGCGCCACCTGCGGCGGCCCGGCCGCGAACCGCGGGCGCAGCCGATCGAGCGCTGCGCGGATCGACGCCGCGTCCTGCCAGCGGTCCTCGCGGTCGCGAGCGAGCGCGCGCAGCACGATCCCATCGAGCTCGTCGGGGCACTCGAAGTGGTGGAGCGACGGCGGAGGGAGCTCACCGCTGCGGATCTTCGTGATCACCTCGTATTCGTTCACACCGCGGAACAGCCGGCGGTTCGTGATCAGCTCCCACGCGACCACGCCGATCGAGAACAGATCCGTGCGGGCATCGACCGCGTTTCCGCCGGCGAGCGCCTCCGGCGACATGTAGCCGAGCTTCCCCTTGATCATCCCCGTGTTCGTCATGAACTTCCCGCTCATCGCCTTGGCGACGCCGAAGTCGATGATCTTGATGCGCCCCTCGTCGGTCACGATCATGTTCGACGGGGTGAGGTCGCGGTGGATGATGCGGAGCGCTTGACCGTAGAGGCCGCGGCCGCTCGCGGCGTAGTCGAGCGCGTCGCACAGGTCGCTGATCAGGGCGATCACGACGCCGATCGGCGCACCGACCTTCGTGGCGTAGGCCTGCTTCATGAGCCGTACGAGGGAGGTGCCGCGCACGAGCTCCATCGCGATGAAGTACTGCCCCTCGACCTCGCCGAGCTCGAGGATGTGCACGATGTTCGGGTGATCGAGCTGCGCGGCGAGCTTGGCCTCGCGGATGAAGTCCTCGACGAATAGCTTGTCGTTGGCGAGCTGCGGGAGCAGCCGCTTCAGCGCGACCTCCCGGACGACTCCCGCCCCGATCTCGTGCGACGCGCGGTGAACGATCGCCATCCCGCCGGCACCGAGACACTCGTGCAGCGTGTACGGGCCGAAGCGCTCGCCGTCCACGGCCACCATCCTATAGCCCGTTCGTCCCCGGTGGTACCGTAAGGTCGATGGCGCCGAACCTCACGCTGTACGCCGACTCCGCCTGGATGAGCCCGTGGGTGTTCCACGTGCTCGTCGCCCTGGAGGAGAAGGGACTTCCCTACACCATCGAGCAGATACCGCTGCCGATCACCGAGCCGCTGAAGTCCGAGCTGAAGGCCAAGGCCATCCTCGGCAAGGTGCCGGTGCTCGTCCACGATGGGACGTGGATCACCGAGTCGCTCGCGATCTCGGAGTACCTGGCCGAGACGTTCCCGACCCCGGGCCACGCTCGCCTGTTCCCGGCCAACCTCGTCGAGCGCGCCCGCGCGCGCCAGGTGATGTCGTGGCTCCGCACCGGCCTGTTCGGGCTCCGCAACGACCGCCCGACGAGCAACGTGTTCGGGCCCCCGTCGTTTGGCCCGATGTCCGACAAGGCGAAGGCCGACGCGGCCGAGCTGATCGACGTCGCCTCGGCGCTCGTGAAGCCGGGCGCGACGCAGATGTTCGCCGAGTGGTCGATCGCCGACGCCGACCTCGCGCTCTGCCTGATGCGCATGGTCGCCTGCCAGGATCCGATGCCGGAGCACCTGGCACGCTACGCGCTCGCGCAGTGGGATCGCCCGAGCGTCCAGAAGTTCCTGGCCCACGTGCCGACCAGCCGCTGAATCGGCCTTGACACAGTTCGACAACATTCGTATTGATGCGTCGTGCCCAAGGACGACGTCGACCGCCTCGCCCGGATGTTCAAGGCGCTGTCCAACCCCAACCGGTTGAGACTGTTCCTGAACCTCCTCGAGGAGTCCAAGCTCGACCTCGCGAAGGGCCGCATCCACGACTGCTTCCTGGTCAAGCTGCTCGGCGGCCTCGAGCTCGGCGCCCCGACGGTGTCGCACCACGTGAAGGAGCTCGCCGACGCCGGCCTCATCCACACCCAGCGCGAGGGCAAGCAGCTGATCTGCTCCGTCGATCCCGAGGGTCTCGCCGAGCTGCGCGCCGCCCTGACCACCACGTTCTGAGCCCAGCCGCCGCCACCGGCGGCTTTTTTCGCGCCCTTACAGTTCGATACTTCGAAAACTATCACTCCGGAGACCATGCCCATGACCACCCACCGCGACATCGTGATCGAGAAGACCGGCCCCGCCCACACCATGCAGCTCCGCCAGATCGCGCCGCGCGCGCCGGGGCCGGACGAGGTCGCGATCGATGTCGCGTTCTCCGGCGTGAACTTCGCCGACGTCCAGATGCGGATCGGCCTCTACCCCGACGCCCCGAAGAAGCCGTTCGTGCCCGGCTACGAGGTCTCCGGCACGATCTCGGCGGTCGGCAAGAACGTGAAGCACCTGAAGGTCGGCGATCCGGTCGTCGCCGGCACGTACTTCGGCGGCTACGCGTCGACGGTCACGATCCCGGCGCACCAGGCGTTCGTGCTCCCGCGTGCCTTCGACCTCGCGGCCGGCGCGGCGCTGCCGGTCGCGTACTTCACCGCGCAGCTCGCGGTGTTCGAGATGGCGCGCGTGCGCGAGGGCGACAAGGTGCTGATCGAGTGCGCCACCGGCGGGGTCGGCGTGCTCGCGATGCAGATGGCGAAGCACGCCGGTGCGGAGGTCACCGGCCTCACGACGAGCGCGCACAAGAAGGCGTTCATCGAGCAGCACGGCGCGGCCGCGTACACGCTCGAGGAGTTCGAGGCCGACCCGTCGCTGCGCGGCTACGACTTCATCCTCAACTCGTCGGGCGGCCGCAACATCCAGTGGCAGCGGAAGCGCCTCGGCCTCACCGGCCGCATGGTGTGCATCGGCGTCTCGTCGGGCGTGAAGGACGGCAAGCGCTCGCTGTGGCGCATCGCGAAGACGCTGATCCAGATGCCGCGCATCTCGATCCTGAAGCTGTTCGACGACAACACCGGCATCTACGCGCTCAACGCGCTGCACGTGCTGCGCGACGAGAGCTGGATCACCCGGCTCACGCAGTCGCTCGGCAGCGTCGAGGGCATGGGCCTCGCGCCGCACGTCGGCAAGGTGTTCCCGGCCTCCGAGGTCGGCGCCGCCCACGACTTCCTGTCGACCAAGCAGGCGACCGGCAAGATCCTGCTCGCGTGGAACGAGACCGCGAACTGAGCCGTGACGATCAGAGGATGACGGGCGCGGACGTGGTGACCGCGGCGCCCCACCACGCCGGACCGTTGCCCTGCACGAGCGTGCCCACGCCGGTGTTCGGATCGATCGTGAGGAACTCCCCGCCGGACGTGAACCCGAAGATCTTGTTCTTCCAGAACGCCACGCCGTAGATGTCGGAGTAGCCGATGTCCGATCCGACCGCCGTCGCGGCGAACGTCGACGGCGCGAGCCGCACCAGCCGATCGGCGCCGAACCCGCCCTCGGCGGTCAGCACGGCGCCGAAGTTGGTGACCGCGACGAGGTCACCGCTCGACGAGTAGCCGCCCATGTTCCCGATCTGCGTCGCTTGGCCGGTCATCGGATCGATGCGGAACACGATGCCGTCGGCGTTGCGCGTGCCGACCAGGACATCGTCACCGGCCTGGCCGATGGTGGCCGCGGGCACGAACGACAGGCCGTTGAACTGCCCGGTGAGCCCTCCCGACAGCCGGGTCGCGGCGGCCGTCGTGACATCGATCCGGTAGACGCTCGTGCCCGACACGCCGAGCATGAGCCCGGTCTTGTCGATCGCGATGTCGGTCATCGAGTCGCTGCCGTTCGACCACTGGAAGTTGCCGATCTTCGAGATCGCCAGCGTGTCCGGATCGACCTTGTAGAGCTCGCTCGCGGTGTGCGCGTAGACGTAGGTGACCTCGGGGCCACCACCGCCGCCACCACCACCGCCACCGCCGGTGTCCGCGTCGACGCCGTCCCCGCCGCCGCCACCTCCGCCGTCGCGGCCCGACGGGCCACACGCCGCAAGCAGGCCGAACAGGCAGACGCAGAAACGCCCCGGGGTCCTCATCGGCGCGAACGATACGCCGGGGCCCGCGGGGCGCGTCAACGAAGAAGTGACGTGTGGCTCAGTTCTGCGCGAGGCAGGCGTTGAGCTCGGCCGTCGGCGTCCAGCCGCACTCGCCGCTCGGCTGGCGCTCGCACGTCGCGTCCGCGTCCTGGTAGCACGCGTACTCCGGGCGCCACTCGCAGGTCGAGGCGACGCCTTCGCGGTCCGAGCAGATCTGGCCCGAGCAGCCACCCACGAAGCAGTCGGTCGCGGCGGGCGCGTTCGCGAGGCGATGGAACGCGTTGGTCACCGTGCGGCCCTTGCCCCAGCGGCCCTGCTCCTTGTACGTGTAGCGGTCGCCGGCGACGAGGATGCCGCCGGGCGCGACGTACTGCGAGACGAAGCCCTCGATCTGGCGATCCGACAGCCCGCTGTACGAGAAGTCGAGGTCGGCGATGTTCGCGGTGTTGCCCGTGTTGAGGCCCTTCTCGGTCAGGCTCGGGCACGGCGCCGCGATGCAGCGGATGCCGTTCTGCGTGACGCGCGCGAACACGCCCTCGGGCGCGTTCTCGCCCTCGGCGACCCACGCCTCGGTGACGATGAAGCGGCCGAGCGACGGCACCGGCGTGCCGAGGTTCTTCTTCACGAAGCGGCCGCGCACGACCGCGAACCGACCGCCGAGCTTGCCGCTCATGCCGACGAGCTTCTCCTGCTGCGCCTCGTCGAGGCCCGACTCGGACCAGTCGAGCTCCGGGGTGTAGCAGCGCTCGGCGAACGTGCTGTCGTGGCACTTCGTCGTCGTGCGGTTCACGCGCGCGAGCTGGAAGCCACCGCAGTACGGCGACGCGCAGCGGCGCATGTCGCGCGCGATCGCGTAGTAGGTGTACGCGCCGTCGACCGAGTCGGCCTTGCCGTCGAGGCCGGCCTCGTCGGACGAGTCCGCGAGCAGCTCGTCGTCGACATCGTTCGACGCGCAGCCAGAGACGAGGGAGAGAGCGAGGAGCGGCAGCGCCGCCAGAGACAGATTGCGAGACATGTTCTTCAGAGCTCCAGAGTCCAAGTAGATGACGCGCCGCAAAGCACGAAGTAGGCCGCGCCTCGCGATGCACCATCCGTGCGTCGCGCCTCGGGTTTTCCGCGACAGATCGCGTCGTCGCAGTGGCTAGGGCACGAGCCGCTGCGCCAGCGTGGCGCACCGACGGGCAATCAACGTGAGGAGGGCCACGCCACGCACGCGGAAGATCTCGCGAATCCGCCGCATCGGGTGCGTCATCGAACGCGGTCGCAGATCGCGAGGTCCGGCCTCACGCGTCATCGCCGAGCGAGTCGCCCTCGCCCGTCGCATCGACCCACGCGACCGGCATCGTCGGTGTCTGGCGCAGCATCACCTTGCCGCGCCGATCGACGGCGATCAGGCCCGCCGTGCCTCCGGTGATCGCGGCGAGCTCCGCGAGGGCACCGCGGCCGCCCGGCTCGAGGCCGCCGCCCTCGGCGCGCAGCGCGACCGTCCGGGCGAGCAGCACGCGGAGGATCGCCTCGCCGTCTCCCGTCGCGCTGATGGCGCACCCGCGATCGGCCCACGTGCCGGCGCCGACGATCGGCGAGTCGCCGATCCGGCCGGCGCGCTTGCCGACCATGCCTCCCGTCGACGTCGCCGCCGCGAAGTTGCCGTCGCGATCGCGCGCGACGGCGCCGACCGTGCCGCCCTCGCGCTCGCGCTGCTTCGCCGCGCGCGCCCTGCCCCTCGCGGCCGGCGCGCGCGCACCACTGGTCGCGGCGGCGAACGGCGTCGGCGCGGCGAGGTGCTCGGCCAACCGCGCGCGCGCGCGCTCGGTGATCAGCGCTCCCGGCGCCGCCGGCGCGATGCCGACCTCGGCCGCGAACGCGAGCGCCGCGGGACCGGCGAGGAGCACGTGCTCGCCCTTGTCGAGCACCGCGCGCGCGAGCTCGATCGCGCGTCCCATGTCGGGCACCGCACCGACCGCACCGATCCGCTGATCGTGCCCGGTCATCACCGCGGCGTCGGTCTCCACGGTGCCGTCGCGCGTGAGCGCGCTGCCGATGCCCGCGTTGAACTCGGGATCGTCCTCGAGCAGCCGCACCGCGGCGACGACCGCCTCGAGCGCGGTGCCGCCGGCGGCGAGCACCGCGTGACCGGCCGCGGCCGCGGCCCGCACGCCGTCGCGCAGCCGCGCGTGGCGCTCGAGCGGCACGAGACCCGCGCCCCCGTGCACGACGATCGCGGGCTCGGTCACGGTGGCCCCGCGCAGCGAAACCCGATGTTCGCCGCGCGCTCGGTCGCCGGCGTCGCGCGCCCCGAGGCCGCGCGGCCGACGCCCGCGTGGTCGTCCCACGCCGAGCCCTTCACGACGTACGCGCCCGCGCCGGCGGGCGTCGACGTCCACTGCCGGGCGTTGCCGGCGAGCCCGAGCACCCCGAACGGGCTCGCGCCGGCCGCGAGCTCTCCGGCGGGTTGCGTGTCCTGCGGGCCGCCGTCGGCGGAGTTCAGCTTCGCCGGCTCGAACGTGTTCCCCCACGGGTACGCGAGGCCGTCGGTGCCGCGCGCTGCCTTCTCGTACTCCGCGGCGGTCGGGAGGCG
>JAEUJX010000558.1 GCA_016794545.1 Myxococcales bacterium | reverse complement strand
GCGGTCGCCCCCCCCCCCACCTCCACCCCGCCGGCGCCCGGGGGGGCGTTCCCCGCGGCGCCGATGTATCGCCACCGGCGCGGCGCAGGCCGTTCGGCGCCACGCGCACGGACGATCCGCTCGGCGAAATCTGCAGGCGGTTCGAATGCCTCGCGCGCGTCGAGTGCGCGACGCTCGGCATCGGTCAGTTCGTCATTCATGGCCGACTCCTTCTAGGCGAGCGCGCAGTGCTGCGCGCGCACGCGATAGCCGAGACTTGACCGTGCCGAGATCGACTTCGAGCACGCGCGCGATCTCGTCGTAGTCGAGGTCGTGGTACTCGCGCAGCACGAAGGCGGCGCGCTGGTCGGGAGTCAGATCGAGCAGCGCCGCGTCGACGGCGGCTGCGAGCTCGCGCTGGATCGCGCGCGCGTCGGTTCGCGCGGGCGCGATCGTTTCGAGATCGGGGGCCGGCGCCGGGCGCTTGCGCCGCTGCTCGTCGATCGCGCGGCGCGAAGCGATCGTCAGGATCCACGTCGACAACCGGGCGGGACCATCGTGGCGATACGTTGACAACCGGCGAAACACATCGAGGAAGGTGTCCTGCGCGACGTCTTCGATCGTCGAGCGGCCATGGGCCGGTAGCATCCGCGACAGCAACGCGAACACGGGCACCTGGTAGCGCTCGACGAGCGCGCGCGTCGCCGCGACATCACCGCGAACGGCGCGCGCGACGGTGAGCTCGTCGAGCTCCGCTTCCACGCGCTGGCGCGCCACCGCATTCACGCCCCCTTTCTCGTACGGCAGAGCTACGCGGTTCCACGCGATCGACGAATTCCTGGCACCGATCTTGCGGCGATCGCGTACCAATGCCCGGACCATGGTCACGCGGTCCGACGCGGTGAGGAACGCAGCCGACCGCGACGCGAAGAGCGGAACGCTGGTCGAGGTCTTCGGCACCTACCAGCAAGTCGCGGTCGCGAAAGCCCCCGGCGCCAGCCCGGGCCCGATCGTGATGTCACTCGGCGTGTGGAAGCTCTTGAACACCGGCGAGTTGGAGTGACGTAGCGAGATTTCGGTAGCGTGGTCCGGCCAATCGCGATAGAGGAGCCGCGTGGCGTGTCCGGACGAGAACCTGCTGGTCGACATGGTGGAGCAGGCCGCGGATCCGGAGCTCGTGAAGAGCCTCGAGGTTCACCTCGATTCCTGCGACTCCTGCCGCGATGTCGTCGCCGCGCTCGCGCTGGGCTCGAAGGAGCCGCGCGCGCAGGCGCCGGGCCGCGCGTGGGTGGGCGTCGATCACCCGGAGCTGCTCGAGCAGGAAACGATCGCGGACCGCTACGTCCTGTCGACGGTGCTCGGTCGCGGCGGGATGGGGACGGTGTACCTCGCGAAAGATCTGACGCTCGGCCGCGAGGTCGCGCTCAAGTTGCATCACGGCGGCGGCAACGCGCGGCTCCATCGCGAAGCGCTCGCGATGGCCAAGCTGTCGCATCCGAACGTGGTCAACGTGTTCGACGTCGGCACCGTCGGCGATCACGTGTACGTCGCGCTCGAGTACGTCAAGGGCGAGACGCTGCGCGGCTGGCTGGAGAGCACGAAGCGCACGTGGCGCGAGGTACTCGCGGTCCTGATCGATGCGGGCACCGGGCTCGCGGCGGCGCACGCCGCGGGCATGGTGCATCGCGACTTCAAGCCGGACAACGTGCTCGTCGGTGCGGATCGCCGCGCTCGGGTGAGCGACTTCGGGCTCGCGCACGTGGGCGACCTCGAGAGCTCGCGCCCGGCTCCGGGTGACCTCGCCGCGGAACACGCGGTGACGGCGCTGGCCGAGGGGACGCCGTTGACGGAGACCGGCGCGGTGCTCGGAACACCCGCATACATGTCGCCCGAGCAGGTGTTCGGGGAGGGCGTCGATGCGCGCAGCGACCAGTTCGCGTTCTGCATGGTCGCGTGGGAGTGCTTGCTCGGGGTGCGGCCGTTCGCCGGCAAGACGCTCGCGGCGATCCAGGCGTCGATCGCCGCGCAGGAGCTCGTGCGGCCGAAGACGCCGGTTCCCGACGCGGTCGTGAAGGTGCTCGAGCGCGGCCTGGTCGTGGATCCAGAAGCGCGCTACGCCGACATGACCGCGTTGCTCGCCGAGCTCCGGCGAGCGGCGAGCCCGCGGCGCGGGCGCAAGATCGCGCTCGCAGCAGCGGCTCTCGCGGCGGTCATCGGCGGAGGGCTCGTGATCGCGCAGACGGTGCGCACCGAGCGTCACGAGGCCGCGTGCGCCGCCGAGGGCGACAAGGTCCGCGCGCTGCTCGGTGATCCCGCGCGCGAGAAGATGCACGCCGCGTTTCTCGCGTCGAAGCTGCCGTCCGCACAGAGCTCGTTCGATCGCACGTTCGCGGTCCTGCAGAAGGGCGGCGCCGCGATCGCGGATCGCGTGACCGATGTCTGTCGCGCGGGCACGAGCTCTCCGCTCGCGGAGGCGCGCGCGTCGTGCCTCGCTGCCAAGACCAGCCAGCTCGCGAACCTCGTCACCGCGATGTCCGCGCCGAACCCCGCGCTCGTGAAGCGCTCGATCGATGTCGCCTGGGCGTTCTACGAGGCGCGCCCCTGCAACGATGCGGTCGCACGCCACACGACCGTGATTCCGCCGAAGGTCGCCGAGGAGATCGGCCGCATGAAGGCGATCGCGAGCTCGGGCAAGTACAAGGACGCGTACGCGGTCGGAACCGCACTGCTGGCGACCGTGACGGGGACAGAGAGCGAGCTCGATGTCCGCCTCGCGATGGCAAACTCCGGCCAGCACCTCGATCCGAAAGAAGCCGCGGCGGAGCTGCACCGGGTGCTCGCGCTCGCCGAGGCGAGCGGCCGCGATCTCGACGCGGCGATCGCGTTCGATCAGCTCGCGCACGTCAGCGGCGTCTCGGTGCACGACTACACGGCGGCGCACCGCTTCGTCGATCTGGCCCGTGCCAAGCTCGCACGCCTGGGCGGCGACAACCTGGCCATTCACGGCAAGGTGCTCGCGACCGAGGGGCAGATCCTCGAGGACGAGAACCGCATGGGCGACGCCGAGAAGGCGCTGCGCGCCGCGATCGCGGTGTTCGAGGACGTCTTCGGCCCGGACCATCCGAACGTCGGCCTGGTCTACGGCTCGCTCACCCAGGTGCTGCGCTACCAGTCCAAGGACGACGAGGCGCGCGGCACCGTCGAGAAGACGCTGGCGATCCTCGAGGGCGCGCTCGGCCCCGAGCATCCCAACGCTGCCGGCGCGATGATGACCTACGCGCAGATGCTCACGGATCGGAAGGAGTACGCGAAGGCGCGCGAGCTGCTGAGCAAGGCGGACGCCGTGTTCGCGCGCGTGTTCGGCGAGCAGCATCCGGTGCGCGCGTCCGCGCTCGCGAACATCGGCGCCGTCGAGCAGGCGCTGAAGAACTACGAGGCGGCACTCGCCGCGTTCACGCGCGCGCTCGAGATCGTCGAGAAGGCGGAAGGCCCCGGCGCGCGCAACACGTCCGGCGCGCGGCTCGACATGGCGCGCGCTCTCGCCGGCCTCAACCGCTGGGCCGAGGCCGAGGACCAGGTGAAGAAATCGATCGCGACGCTCGAGGGGCTCGGCACGGACGGCGAACCGTGGTTGCCGGCCTCGTTGCTCACGCTCGCCGAGCTCTACCTCGAGCGCGGGCAGCCGCAGAAGGCGATCGCGCCGTCGGAGCGCGCGCTCGGCATGCTCGAGAAGCGCGCGGATGACGACGCGCCGTCGCACCTCGCCGACGCGCGCTACGACCTCGCGCGCGCTCTCTGGGACTCGGGGGGCGACAAGCAGCGCGCGCGCCAGCTCGCGGAGCTCGCCCGCACCCACCCGGGCGAGGAGAGCCGCCGGGAGATCGAGGCGTGGCTCGCGAGGCACGTCCTCTGAGGTAACGCCCTCGGATTCATGCTTCCATCGCCGCATGCAGCAGGTGATGGACTGATCGCGCTGGACCTCCTGGCGAATCGGAACCTGTAGATCCGAGCGCCTTCGCGTCATCACTCGGCAATTCACGTTTCGCCTGCGGCGTACGCGCAAGCGAGACGCCATCCTCGCATCACAGGAACTCGCAGACGTACCCCGACGGCTGCGCGGCGCGCACATCGAAGCCGCTATCGCGTGGCACCTCGAACGCAGTGCCGGCGGGATACGCGCGCCACTCCGTCGTGCCGTCCAGGCGAATGGCGAGCTCGCCACTCACCACGGTCATCCGCTCGGGCGCGCCGGTACCGAAGTGAAACTCTCCGACATCGATCACGCCGACCGTGGTCTTGCGGCCGTTGCGCTCGAACCCGACGCTCTGAACCTTGCCCTCGAAGTACGTGTTGTGGGTGAGCATTCCGCATCGTAGACGTGCGTCGACCGACGGCTCAACCCGCGCGCTGACCGAACGCGCGTCGTGCTGGCGATCGTGATCCTCGTCGAGAGCCGCGAGCGCGAGCGCGTAGCAAGCCCTTGCTACGTCGATCGGCGCATTCGACTCCCGCCGCCTCCACCAACTTCATCGAGCAGTTCCGCAAACCTGAGCGGTTCGAACAGGTCGTTGCCACGAACAGCTCGTCGACGACACCGAACTTACCCGCCGCCTCGCACGAGCAGATCGTAGATCCGGCGGACCACGACGTCCTCGCCGTCCGTGATCGCGATCCGGTCCGACACGACACCCTCGTACAACGGGATCGCGACCAGCACGCCGTCGATGTACAGCGCGTCGAACTGCGAGATCCGCCGCTCGCTGCGCGCGCGCATGATGCGCGCGGTGTCCTGGTCGACTCGGATGCTGATGCTGGCGCGGTCCTCCGAGTCGAGCCAGCGCACGCGGCGAACGCGGGCGGCGGGGATCGTGACGCGATCGTCGCGATGCACGAAGAACGACCGGCCGCCGTGCTCGACCCGCTCTCCGGGGCTCCCATGCGAGTCGACGACGTACGCCGGCAACTCGCCGGGCTGGATCCGGGCGAGATCGGGAGCTGGATAGGCCGCCACGATCTCGAGCGTGAACGGACGCAGATCCTGCGATCGATACTCGGCATACGTTTCGAGCAGCGTCGGAACCCCGAGCGCGAGCGCGCCAACGACGGCCGACGAGATCACGATCGCACGAACGCCGCGGGTCGGTCGGGGCGACCGCCGCCGGAGGACGACAACCGTCGCTGCGACGAGCCCGAACCCGAGGGCGACGAGGTTCTCGATCGGCAGCTCACGCGTCACGACGCTCGCGAGCACCAGGCCCAGGCACGCCAGTCCGCCACAACCCGCGAGAATGCGCACCCAGCGCTCGACCGCGAACCGGCTGGTGAGGACCAGCGACGCGAGGAACCCGGGAACGAGCCCGCCGGCGAGCCACGCAGTCAGCGTGTGCACGCCGAGGACACGATAGCTGCCGGGTGCGGGCACGTATCGGTAGGACCACGACGCGAGCACCAGCTCGGCGACGTACGCTCCGATCGCGGCGGCGACGACCGAGAGCGCGATCACGATCGCCGCGTCCCGCAGCCGCATCGGCGTAGCGCCCTGGATCGGTGGCCACGAAAGCATCAGCTAGAGCGCCTTGGCCGTCGAGCACGCCGTACTGGAGAGGAGGCACGACGAGGCCACGAGCGGACGCAGCTGCATGAACCTACAGACGGATGTGCCACGGGAACAGTCGCACGTGCGCGTCGGGGCATGCTCGCGGGAATCGAATAGCCGTCGTAGGCTGTGGACTTGGAGGACACCGTTCGCGTGAACGTCCGGGGCGGCGGTGTCGCTGGACGCACCGCGGCCGGCGGTTCTCGTTACACTCGTGGGGCATGCCGCCGCACAAGAAGCACCACGGTCCACACCACCGCCACAAGACGGTCTCGGCGGCGACGCGCATCTTCGACCGTACGCGCATCGAGGCCGTCTTCTCGGTGTGGGTTCCCGATGCCCACGATCGCGACTTCCTCGTCCGATGCGTCCTCGACGAGGGGCCGGTGCACCACCGGGGCGCCAACTACGTCCTGCTCTCGCTGCTGGCGGACGTGCTCGCGGCCGTCGGCGGTACGGCACGAGCGGACGACACGATGCTCGGCGTGGAGATGCGGCTGCCACCCCACCTCGAGGACGAGATGCCGGCGCAGCTGTACCCGATGAAGCTCTCGACCGCCGCCGTGAAGCGCGTCGCGCCGACGTCGCGCGACCACGACGCGCTCGTCGATCTGATCGGCGATGGCCCGCCACAGCACGTCGTCGCGAACATCGCGATGGTGAACCTCCTCGAGGCCATCCTCTCGACGCTCGAGCGCCGATCGCCGCCGACGGCGGTCCCCGAATGACCGACCGGGCCGCCGCGGGTGCCGGCGAGCCCCGCGCGCTCCCGCGCTCGATCGCCCAGGCGTTCCGGCTCGCGGCGGGCGAGCTCGGTCATTGCAGCGCCGCCTGGTTGTTCGTGAACGAGACCGAGCGCGGTGGTGGGCGCGAGGCGCTCGCCGTCCTCCGCGACGAGCTCGGGCGAACCTACCCGGTGCTCGACGCCGTGATCGCCTCGCGGCTCGAGGGCGCGACCGGTCCTCCGGTCGCCGAGACCCTCGACGAGGTCGTCGCGCTGTGCGAAGGCGCGAGTCACGTCGTGATCGTCGGCATCGAGGCACGGTTCATGGACGCGCTCGTGCCTCGACTCTCGGCACGCGTCCATCTGCTCACCCAGTCTGTCCTGTCGCCGGACTGGGACCGTGTCGCGTCCAACTATCCCGGCCGCCTCGACCTCATCGGGCTCCAGGACTTCCAGCGGTACGCCGGGTCGCGCAGCGTGCTCGTCACCTATGCCTACGGCACCTCTCCGTCGTCGACGTATGTCGTGCCGGCGTGGCTTCGCGCCGCCGGCAACCACGGCCGCACGCAGTTTCGCGCATTGATCGGCTGGGGCGCGCTCGCGCGTCCGTTCGGCGTCTACCCTCGGTGGCTGGTCGAGACCTCGCACGATTCGTTCACGCACCTGGTGACGGCATGATCGCGGCCGTCGTCCTGCTCGTCACGCTGGTCGCGCAGGCGGTGGTTCCCCGCGCACGGCTCCTCATCGTGCTGTCGGGCGCGGCGGTGTCGCTCCTGTCCTGCGTGATCTCCGGCACCGCCGACACGCGCACGCTGTTCGCCGACGTCCCGTGGGACGTGCTCGTCATCGTCGTCGCGCTCGGCCTGCTGTCCGAGTACCTCGCGAGCTCGCGGGTGTTCGGCCTGCTCGCACTCCACGCCACCCGCGCGAGCGCCGCCGATCCCGTCCGGGTGCTGATCCTGTTCTGCACCGGCATGTACTGCGTCAGCGGCCTGGTCAACAACATCACCGCGCTGTTGCTCGTGCTCCCGGTGATGCTCGCCCTGCTCAAGCTGATCGGAGTCGACCAGCGCTACGTCTCGTGGACGCTCGGCGCGACGCTCGTCGCGTGCAACCTCGGCGGCGCGGCCACGCCGACCGGCGACTTCCCGGCGATCCTGCTGCTCGGCCGCGGCGCGATGACGTTCACCGACTACCTCTCGAGCGCCTTGCCGCAGACGGCGGTGGCGCTCGTGCTGATGCTCGTCGTCGTCCTCGCGATCCGTCCCGCCCGCGACCTCGAGCGCGAGGGGCTCGGATCGCGGCTCGCGCTGCGGATCATGGAGCAGCTCTACCGCAACACGACGCTCGACCGCCGCCGCTTTCTGCCGGGCATCGCCTCGCTCGTGCTGATGTTCGGCTGCTGGAGCCTGTTGCCCGCCTCGACCGGCGTCGGCCCCGAACTGATCGCGGGCGTCGGCTGCCTGCTCGCGCTGGTGTCGACGCCGCTGTGGTCGGAGCGCCTCCTGCGCACCCGCGTCGACGTCGAGGCCGTGCTGTTCCTGCTCGCGCTGTTCCTGATGGTCGGCGCGGTGCGAGCCTCCGGTGCGTTCGTCGCGCTCGGCGACCAGCTCACCGCCCTGCCCCTGTCGGATCGCGGCCAGGTCATCGTCTTCTTCTGCGTCGTCGCGGTCTCCACCGGGCTGTTCTCCGCCGGGCCGGGCATGGCCGCGTTCCTCGACGTCGCCGAGCGCCTCGCGGCACGCCACGACCCCGCCACGATCTACGTCGGCCTGGCGATGAGCGTCTGTGCCGGCAGCTCGCTGTTCCTCACCGCCGCGACCTCGGGCCCGATGGCGCAGGTGCTGACCGAGCGCGCGTCGATCATCGGGATCGGCGGCGAGACGATCCGGTTTGGCTTCCTCCAGCACATGCGGCCCGGGTTGCTCGGCTTCGCGATCACGCTCGCGACGGGCATCGCGTTCGCCTGGCCCCGGCTCGGCTGAGAGCGCTCCAGGACGGGGCTTGCTCGCGGGCTGACTCGATTCCGGGCGCGCGATCGTGACAGCGGGCCGCGAAGCGCGATCATGAAGGGGATGTCGTCGAAACTTGGCGAGCTTCGCGACGTCGCGCTCGATGCGCGGCGCAACAACCGACCGCGGACCGCGATCGAGGCCTACCTCGAGCTCGAGCGGCTCGATCCGGAGGAGCCGGGCTGGCCCAAGGCCGCGGCCGATTGCTACGAACGCCTCGGCGACGAGGACGCGCAGATCGCCGCGCTCGACCGGGCGGCCTCGCGCTACGCGGCGCGCGGATTCGTGGTCCGCGCGATCGCGATGCGCAAGATGATCATCGCGCGCCGGCCCGATCACGCCGACGCCCTGACCGCACTCGCGAACCTTCAGGGCGCACGCCGGCTCGGACTCGATCGCTTCCAGCGGCCCAAGCGGCCGTCTTCGCCGCCGTCGAGCGCGCCCTTCGACGCCGCGCCGATCGATCTGGTGATGGGCTCCCGCCCGGCGGCCGGGGTCGACGATTCGGGCGTGCTGGAGATCCCGCTCGAGGTCGGGCGCGGTCCGCAGCTCGCGGGCACCGAGATCGAGGCGATCGCGGCCGCGCCGTTGTTCGCCATGCTCTCGCCCGAGACGCTCGGTCGGCTGGTCGCCGAGGTCCAGCTCGTCGACGTCGCGGATGGCGCCACTCTCTACGAGGTCGGGGATCCCGCGGATACGATGTTCATCGTGGTCGACGGCCGCGTCCGCCTTTATTCGAGCGATCGGACGCCCGCGATGATCGCGGACCTGGGTCCCGGCGATGTGCTCGGCGTCGTCGGCCTCGTCGCCGACGAGCCGCGGCCGCTGAGCGCCGTGGCGACCGAGCCGTGCCGGCTGCTGTCACTGCACCGGCGGTCGCTGCTGACCCTCGTCCGCGAGACCGAGGGCCTGCGGGAGGCCGTGATCGACCTGGCGCGGCAGCGCCTCCTGGCCGCCGTGTTCGCGACCCACGAGATGTTCGCGTTGCTGGACGCCGCTACGCTCGATCGTCTGGTCGCGAAGTTCCGCTTCTTCCAGGTCCGCGAGGGGTCGCGGCTGCTCGAGGTCGGCCGGCCGAACAAGTATCTGCTCGTCATCCTGACCGGCTACTACGACATGCGGTTCGCCGACGGCACCGGAGACACGCTGCGCGTGGGCAACGTCGTCAACACCGAGCTCGCGACCGCGGCGCCGGCTCCCGGATCGCTGGTGGCGAACAAGAACGGCTTCGTGCTCGCTCTCGACGCCGACGACTACCGCGCCGTGGTCGGACACGGCCGCCGCGCTCCCGTCGCGGTGAGCCATACCCCCGTGCCGTGACCGGCGCGGCTACGGCTCGGCGTTCCGATCACGGGGTCGGAGGCGGTGGAGCCGCAGGAGGTGGCGCAGACGGAGAGATCGGCTTCGCGCTGATCGGTGCCGCTGTGGCGGCCTTCGCGGCGACGAGCGCGCCCTCGACGCGGTAGGTGGTCCCGCCGCCGCCAAACGAGCCCAGCAGCTTGAGGCTGCCGGCATCGAGGCGGACAGAGTACTGGGTGATCGAGCGCTGGGTTCCGCCCCAGATCGACGGGCAATCGTAGGCCACCGGCACCACGGCGACGCCGTCCTTGAGCTCGGCCTCGCCGGTGCAATCGAGGTCACCCTCATCCACGACGACGTGGATCGAGAGGCCGTCGCCCTTCGACGCTACGGTGACGCTGCACTTCGCGGTGGACGGCTCCTCCTGGCCCGAGGGCATCTCTTTCGAGCACTGGCCCTCCCAGGTGCCGGTGATGTCCGAGTCCTTCGACTTGCATCCGATGGCTGCGACGACGACGAGTCCGATCAAGGATCGCTTCATGCCGCACAACGGAAGCAAGTGGCTCGCCACCCTGGCCAGTGCACAAGCTCTCGGATCGCCAGTGAATCGGTGTGCCCGCCGCCGACGCTCGTCGGCGCGGGCGCCGGACTTCGGCAGCCGCCGCTAGTTGGTCGGTCGGCCTCCGACACACACCGGGTAGCTGAGGACGCTCCTCGTCTTCCGGCCCCGGGCTCGGGTGAGCCGCCGCCTCGAGAGGGTTTACACACCGCTTCATCGACGCCTCGTCCGCGAGTGAGCAGCGCGCCAGCGATGCTAGGTGGTAGCCGCGAGTACCGCGACCGCCGCGATCACGGTCGCAGCTATCGACGGAGGGCGGCCTGTCACCGACCGTGAAGATGCTGATCATCGCGCTCGGCGCTGACTTCGACTCCATCGGCCGCGGCGTCGTCCCCGTCTCCGCTGGTCGGACGCCACCCCATCAGCCGAAGCAGCCGACCTTGAACTTGTCGGGTGGCGCTCGAGACGAGGTCGTTGCACTCGTCGAGTGCCCCCGGAGAAGCTCGCGCAGGCCGTGAATCCGTCACTCGTTGATTCCCTTGTGGGGTATCAGTGGAATCACCTCGACCGTGACGTCGCTGCGGCATCCGAGCTTGGCCTCGATCCAGCGTCACCCCCACCGGCTCGCGGATCCGCTTCTCGAGGTCGAGGTGGGCGCGTTGTACTCCGCGCAGCGCGAGGATCGACAGGCTGCCGATCACGTCGAGGCTGACGACGTTGAGCAGCAGCAGGATCGCGTGGACGCTGTGCTCCGGTGTACCGAGGGCGAGCCCGATCCCGATCACGGCAGCGGGGGGATCAGCGAGATCGCGATCTCGACGCCGATGATCCGTGAGCTCGTGGTCGATCGACTTATCGGAGGCGTGGCCAGTTGGCGTCGGCCTTCGTGATGTACGTCGCTGGCGCCGCGTCGAACATCGCCTTGGCCTCGGGGCTCGAGAACCGGAAGGTCCGCCCGTCGTGCCGCGTCACGGACGTGGCGTCGGATGGCACGCGCTCGCCCATCGAGATCGCGACAGCGCACTGGCCTGTATAGGCGGCGCGAGCCTCGACCTTCGGAAAATCCACGTCGGTGTCCAGCGCCGAGTTGATGTAGTTGGTCAGCGTGTTGAGGGCGACGTGGGCGACGATCTCCACCACCTCCGCGTCCCCATATCCGGCGGCCTTGACGGCGTCGACGTCCGCAGCCGAGACGTGACCGCGCTCGCGCACGAGCTGGGTCGCGAAGCGCAGCGCCGCGTCGGCCTTCGGATCCGCGGAGGCACCGTCGCGGTTGGCGTTCAGCTCGGCGGGATCGAGCTTGGCGACGTGGGCGCCCAGATAGCTGTGCGCGGACAGGCAATAGGAGCAGCCGTTGAGCTCCGCGACCGCAAGGGCGATGCGCTCGCGGGTCTTGCCGTCGAGGGCGCCCTTGCCCAGGGCGCCATTGAGCCCGAGGTATCCGTCGAGGGCAGCCGGGCTGTTGCCGATGATGCGAAACAGGTTGGGGACGCTCCCGAGCTGCTTCTTGACGGCCACGAGCAAGGGCTGGGCAGCGACGGGGGAGGCGTCGATCGATGCGGGTGTCGTGATGCGGGACATGGCGGTTCCTCGGGTTGTTGGTGCGGGCGAGCGGTGCCCGACGCCGAGCACCATGGGCTCTGGCCAGGACAACAACAATGAGTCGACTTGACACTTCACCATTGCGCGTACTGCAATAACGAGATGGATCGCATCGACGCCATGGCCGTCTTCGTCGCGGTAGCGGACCTCCACGGCTTCGCCGCGGCGGCGCGCCGGCAGCGGCTGTCGCCGTCCGCCGTGACCCGCCTGGTCGCCGCGCTCGAAGACCGGCTCGGCACCCGCTTGCTACAGAGGACCACGCGCTCGGTGACGTTGACCGACGCGGGTGCTCGCTACCTGGAACGTGCGCGCCGGATCCTGGCCGACGTCGCCGAGGCGGAGGACGCGGCGCAGGCCGAGCGAACGGCGCCGACGGGCCGCTTCGTGGTGTCGGCACCCAACGTGTTCGGCCGACTCCACGTCGCGCCGCTGATGTGCGCCTACCTGTCCAAGTATCGCGCGGTCATCGGCGAGCTGACCCTGGCAGACCGCCTGGTGAACCTCATCGACGACGGCATCGACGCGGCGGTGCGGATCGGCGTGCTCGACGACTCGAGCCAGGTCGCGCGCGTGGTCGGCGCGACGCGGCGGGTCGTGGTGGCCTCGCCCACGTATCTGGCTCGACGCAAGGCGCCCCGAACCCCCGATGACCTCGCGGCGCACGAGATCATCCAGTTCACGGGACTGAGCCCCACGCCGGAGTGGCGGTTCAGCCGAGACGGTCGCGACCATCGCCTCGCGGTCCGGCCGAGGTACGTGACCAACAGCGCCGACGCTGCGATCGGGCACGCGGAGCTCGGCGGTGGGCTGACCATGGTGCTCTCCTATCAGGTCGCCGACGCGGTGCGCGCCAAGCGGCTCCGCATCCTGCTCGCGGACTTCGAGCCGCCGCCCCTTCCGATCCAGATCGTCTATCCCACGACCCGCCTGCTATCGGCAAAGGTTCGGTCCTTCATCGAGCTCATCACCGCGACGTGCAAGTGGAGCTTCGTCGAGCTGTGAGCCGCGGCTCGGACCGATCGTCGGTGTGCCTGACTCTCGTGCACGGCGAACGCGAGCGTGCCCCGTTTCGGCTGCCGCCGAACGAGACGCCCGCCAGCGAGGAGGACCCGCGACGAGCGTCGCCGTTGCGCGCGCTACCTGGGCCCGGCGACTCTGATACTTGGCCGGTGTGTGTGCATGATACGCTGGAGGTGGCGTGCGAGCTGACGACCGGATCGATGCGTTCGCGAGCTGGCTGGTGCGGCACGGCACCGTCGAGCAGCGGGCGATCTACAGCAAGTCGGTG
>JAEUJX010000550.1 GCA_016794545.1 Myxococcales bacterium | reverse complement strand
GATCGAGCGCGCGCTCGAGGCCGGGGTGCTCGGCGACGTCCTTGCCGAACAGCGCGCGGGCCTGCGCGAGGATGCGGTCGCGCAGCGCGCGCTCCGCGGTGATCAGCACGGGGCGCAGCTCCGGATCGGTGCGCGCCGCGGTGCGGAGCTCCATCGTGACCTGGAAGAACGGCCCGCTGAAGCACTGCCAGATCAGGCCGATCACGGCGTCGGTGCGCGCGCGACCGGCGCGCTCCTCGGGGAGCTGCGAGGCCAGCTGCTTCAGCTCGCGCGCGCGCATCTCGGCGAGGTGATCGACGGCGGCGACGAGCAGCTCGGCCTTCGACGGGAAGTGGTGGAGCAGGGCACCGCGCGAGACCTCGGCCCGGCGCTGGACCTCGAGCGTCGTCGTGCGCGCGAACCCGACCTCGATCAGGCTCTCGACCGCGGCGTCGAGGAGGGCGCGGCGGGTCTCGTCCCTCCGCTGCTGCTGCGTCCTCGGTACGCGAGCTGCCTCCGGCATCCAGGGTGCGGTGTACCGCCCAAGAAACAGTCAGTCAAGACTGTTTGTAAGTTTGTGAGCAGTTACGGGCATGGACAGGTCGGGGTGCCGGTTCTAAGGTGCAAGGCCCTCGTGCGTTACGAAGCTCGCATCGGCTGGCGCTACCTTTACGGAGGCAAGCGCGACCCCATGATGCTGGGCCTCGCCGGCGGCTCGCTGCTCGTCACGCTGATCGGGCTCGTCGTGCTCCTCGTCGGTGACGCGGGCAACACGGCGGGAGTGCTGGCGTTCGTGGTCGGCCTGATCTCGACCGCGGTGTTCGGGCTGCTCTCGGTGTTCAGCGTGTTCACGTCGGTGTCGGTGCTCGGCGTCGCGCTCGGCGTCGCCGCGCTGACGATCGTGCTCGCCGTGACGACCGGGTTCCAGAAGCAGTTCCGCGACAAGGTGCTCGGCGTCAACGCGCACGTGATCGTGCTGAAGAGTCAGGCGACGTTCGCGGAGTACCGCGACGTGATGAAGACCGCGCAGGAGATCGACGACGACGTCATCGCGGTCCAGCCGTTCATCTTCGCCGAGATGCTGGTGACGCGCGGCAAGGGCGAGCTCTCCGGCGTCGCGATCAAGGGCATCGATCCGACGCGCGTGCGCGGCGTCCTCGACCTCGAGAAGCACATGACGGTCGGCTCCGTCGACACGCTCGCGAAGGTTCCTGGCCCCGGCGAGCTCCCGCCGATCATCATGGGCAAGGAGCTCGCTCACAAGCTCAAGGCCAAGGTCGGCGACGACGTCACGGTCGTCGTGCCGCTGTCCAACATCGACTTCGACACGTGGCGCGCGAAGTCCTCGGCGCCGCGCACGCGCAAGTTCCGCGTGACCGGCATCTTCTACTCGGGCTTCGACGAGTACGACCGTCGCCTCATGTACACGTCGCTCGGCGACACGCAGGACCTCGTCGGGCGCGGCGATCAGGTGATGGGCGTCGAGCTCAAGGTCCGGGACGTCGACCGCGCGTCCGCGATCTCCGAGAAGCTCGAGGCCGCGCTCGGCGGTCCGCCGTATCAGGTCCAGGACTGGTACGAGCTCAACCACAACCTGTTCACGGCGCTGAACCTCCAGAAGCTCGCGCTCGTGATCATCCTGACGCTGATCATCGTGGTCGCCGCGGTGAACATGGTCTCGGCGCTGACGATGATGGTCACCGACAAGACGCGCGAGATCGCGATCCTGAAGTCGATGGGCGGCACCAGCAGCTCCGTCGCCCAGGTGTTCCAGGTCGTCGGCCTCGCGATCGGCGGCGTCGGGACACTCATCGGCGTCGCCGTCGGGCTCGCGATCTGTTACGTGGTCAGCTCGTACGGCTACCACCTGGATCCGAAGGTCTATCTGATCGATCGCCTGCCGATCGAGGTGAGGCCGCTCGAGGTCCTGCTCGTCGCCGGGATCACCATGGTGATCTCGATCTTCGCGACCGTCGTCCCGGCCTCGGCCGCCTCCGCGCTCCGCCCGGTCGAGGGGCTGCGCTACGACTGAGCCGACCGATCGAATCCGGCCCGACGAAGTAAGGGCCGGATTGACCCTACGGCGAAGAAGTCCCGCGGTATGACTTAGACGCAACGAAAGTTGCATTCATGCAACTAGGTTTGCTCAATCGACGTGGCAACTCGAGCAGCCACTGAATGATTTCATCAGGGTAGCGAGACCTACACGTGGCCCGCATCTTGGATTTGTCGCGGCCATCATGCGCAACATCCACTCGCTTCTCACCGCTCTCGTGCTCTCCCTCTCCACCCTCTCCGCCGTCGGCTGCGCCACGGTCGGCGCGGACGAGGACGCCGAGATCGACGGCGAGGCGGCCTCGGCCGGCAAGCTCACGTTCTGGCAGGCCAGCGACGGCCAGTGGCACTTCAACCTGAAGAGCGGCAACGGCGCCGTGCTCCTCACGTCCGAGGCGTACACGTCGCGCACCGGCTCGATCAACGGCGCGCTCTCGGTGCTCGAGAACGGCGTCGACCCGGCGATGTACACGGTCAACAAGACGGCGACCGGCTACAACCTCCACCTCAAGGCGGCCAACGGCGAGGGCATCGCGTTCTCGCAGGTCTACTCGACCAAGTCGAACGCGACCCGCGCGATCAACTCGTCGGTCAAGGCGGTGACGAGCTACCTCGACAAGCAGGCCGCGAACACCACCGGCGCGCGCGTCGAGGTGCTGTTCAACGAGGCCACGAACAAGTTCCGCTTCAACGTCCACGCCCGCAACGGCCAGGTCGTCCTCTCGTCGGAGCAGTACACGACCGAGGCGGCGGCGTTCAACGGCGCGTTCGCGGTCCAGGCCGAGGGCCAGAAGGTGGAGAGCTACACGCTGAAGGCCAACGCGGCGGGCGGCTACTACTTCAACCTGTCGGCGCTCAACGGCCAGGTCATCGGCACGAGCCAGCAGTACACGACGAAGGCGGCCGCGCAGGACGCGATGAAGTCGCTGCAGTCGTTCCTGCCGACCGTCACCGTCCTCTGATTCGCGCGTACCTTCTTCGCTTGTCGCGCACGAGGCACCCCTCAAAGGTGCCTCGAACGCGTTTCGGGCGAACGGGTTCGATCCCGGGCGCGAGCTACTTCGGTCGCTTCGTCTCCGTGGGCGTCTCGACGTACTCGGCGAGCGAGGTCCGCGGCGTCAGCGGAGTCTCCGCCGGTGTCGTGCGGTGCGCGAGCTGCGGATCGGCCGGCGCGCCCGCGGGCTGCACGGCCTGGCCTTGGAACATCACCTTCGCGCGCTCGGCGTCGAGCGCGGCGCGCGTGGTGGGCGGCGTGGCCTCGGCGACATACGCGTAGAGCTGCGTGTCGCGCTCGATCTCGAACCCGGTCTCGCGCCACAGGGTCGCGCTGTAGCCGGGGACCGAGCCCTTCTTCGGGCAGGTCTCCCAGCGCGCCTTGTAGGTGCCGGGGCGAACGCGGAGCCCGATCGACTGACCCGACGGCACGCGCTCGGCGAGCCAGTTGTCGCCGTGGTCGAGCACGGCATCGTCGCTCAGGTACAGGCCGCACATCGCGTCGGGCGTCGCGTTCGTGAACACGACCTCGATCCCTCCGCGGTGCTCGAACCGGGTCGCGCCGTGGGGCGCGGCCGGGCGCGTCGTCGCGACACAACCGACGAGGGGCAGGAACACGGCGAGGTGAAGCGTTCGCATACTGGCAGCGTGCGTACGGTGCGCGGTCGACGCTCGTCGTTTTCGAGGACCGCATGGTCGCGATCACGAACGCTGCAGATGCTGCACCCGCGAGCTGCGGATCCCGCAGCTCAGTACCAGCTGCGGATGCCGAGCAGGTAACGGAGCGCGCCGACGGGCTCGAATTCGATGCCGAGCGTCGACGACCACTCCTCCGGCGAGCGCGTCATCGTCAGCACGACGCGCGCGCCGATCTCGTAGCGCGTGCCGCGCGAGGCGCTGCCGAACAGGTTCCACGGGCAGCGGTAGCCGTAGGCGATCGCGCCGGTGATCTGGTCGTCGGGACCGATGCCGCCGCGCAGAGCGAGCACCCCCTCGCCCTTGTAGAGGAACATGTCGAGCGACGCGGGCGCGCCGGTCAGCACGAGCTCGGCGCCGCCGAAGCCCTGCGTGCCGCGCAGCTCGGCCCACGCGCCGAGGCGCGAGTGCCGGCCGACGACCAGCGAGGCCTCGATGCCGACGCCGGCATCCCAGCGGCTCGCGCCGTCGTCGGGCGCGGTGGTGGGCTCGGTGGTGCGCGCGGCGACGGCCGCAGCACGGGGCTCGGCCCAGCCATAGGCGAGCCGCACCCAGGTCGACCACTCGATCCGCGCGGGATGGTCGCGCCACGAGCCGCTGTCGGCGATCTCCTCGGGCGGTGGCGGCGGGCGCGCGATGGCAGTGCCGCAGAGGGCGACCAGGACGAGCAGAGCTCTCACCCGGCCTGGAGACGCACGACACCGCCGAACGATCTGAGCTTTGACAGCGACGTCCGGCCGCCGGGCCTCCTGCGCGCCGGCGCGGGGCCGGGCACGGGATTCAGTGCAGCGGGACGGGAGCGCGCGTGTAGAACGTGTTGGCGCCGCGGGTCTTGCCGCCCAGCGAGTCGTAGTCGCGGTAGCCGACCACGATCAGGCCCTCGCCGTAGAGCTGCTCGTAGGCGCGGGACAGCTGGTCGTCGGACGCGCCCGAGGCCTCGAGCTCGACGCCCGTGAGCTGCGCGGACAGGTTCGAGTTCAGCTTCTGCTCGGTCAGCGACGGGCACGGCGCGCGCACGCAGCGGATGCCGTTGTCCTTGACGAGCGCGAACACGCCGGCGCCGGGCTCCTTCTCGTTGCCGACCCAGATCTCGGTGACGGCGAGCGAGAGGCTCGCGTCGTTCGCGGCCGGGACGACACTGCCGCGCACCACCAGGTGCTCGCCGGCACGGACGCGGTCCTCGTACGACATCGCGACCGACGCGGGCATCGCCGTGCCGCGCCAGTCGATCGCGAACACCTTGCACTCCGGCTGCATCGGGCCACGGCCGCACTGCGTGGCGGTGCGGTTCACGCGCGCGGCGTAGAAGCCGACGCCGCACTCGCCGTCGGCGACGAGGCACCGGCGGTCGTCGACGCGCAGCTCGTAGTAGGTGAACGCCTCGGCGGCGCGATCGGTCTTGCCGGCCTCGCCGTCGGCGTCGGACTCGCCCGCGAGCTCGTCGGTGGGTTGAGCGGGATCCGCACACCCGACGAGGGCGGCGGCGGTGAGGAAGCTAACCAGGAAGGTGCGCATGTGGATGCCGGCGCGTCCTGCATCGACAAGGCCATGCGTGACGCGATGCGGGACGCGTGTTTGCAGCGGCGGATCAGTGGCTGCCCCGGAAGCCGTGACCAGTTGGCTTGCCCGTTCGACCAGGCGGTAGGTTCCCACCGTCCGGCGGCGATGAATGCCGTTTCCTCGACGTTGCTGGGCGAGTGGTCGGACAGTTGGCCGACGGTCCGACCTTTGCTGTCTCCTCTCGACATGAAGCTCGCGTGCCTCGCGCTGTTGGCTGCCGGATCGCTTCCCGCCTGCGTCGAGCCGGGCGGTCTCACCACGTACCCCGCGCCGAACGAGCCCACGCCGCTCGCGAAGATCGATGCCTGGGTGAGCTTCGCGCCCGATCGCAACCTGCTCTACATCGACTCCGGGGTGCTGGGCTGCCCGCGCGTCGATGCGGGCCTGCGGGTGACGGCCGATGGAGCGGAGGCACGGATGATCGACGCCGGTGGTTCCACGACGGTGGATACGACGGAGCCGGGCCACAAGGTCACTAACTGCGCGGTCCCGACGTTCCAGCTCCCGACCTCGACCGGAACGCAGCCCGTGTCCACGGTGATCGCCGACGACAGCGCCACCTGGACGCTGACGTTCGACCACCCGAACGTTCCGCGCGTGCTGTCGATCGTCGCGCCGGCTGCGGTCTACCGCCCGGGAGATACGATCACGGTCCAGATGGACCTGCCGGGCAGGTTCGGGGGTGGCGTCGGGCCGAGATTGACCGCGCGCAAGGACGGCAAGGACGTCTTCAGCGTGTACAGCAACAGCGAGTACGGCGCTCCGGTGCAGCAGTTCACCGTGCCCGCGGTCGACGAGATCGTGGACGCGACCGACGTCGAGCTGTCGATCATCTCGGGGATCGAGCCGCATGCGATCGCGTGCGAGGGTCCGAGCCGGTGCTATCCGATCCTCGTGAGTGGCAGGCTACATGCCACGGTGACGCTCGCGCCGTGAATCCTTCGCGAATCAATCGCTCGCCGAGCGGACCGACCGCGCGAGCGACAATCCGCGGCGCTTGAGCAGGCGATACAGCGTGACCGTGTTGATCCCGGCGGCCTTCGCGGCGGTCTTCACGTTGCCGCCGTGCCGTGCGAGCAGATCCGTCAGGTACTGGCGCTCGAGCGGCTCGAGCCACTGCTCGCGCGCCTCGTCGAGGGTGGGCTGCACGGGCCTCTCGGTCCTCGCGCGCTTTCCGCTCGGAGAGAGCGGCGCGTTCGCGAGCAACGGCTTCGGGAGGTCCTCGACCTGCAGCTCCTCGCCGGTCGACAGGATCACCGCGTGCTCGATCGTGTTCTTGAGCTCGCGCACGTTGCCCGGAAAGTCATAGGCCGTGAGGCGCGCGAGCACGCTCGGCCCGAGCCGCGGCGCCGGCTTGCCGTGGTTGGTCGCCGACTGCTCGAGGAACACGTTCGCGAGCGTCTCCAGGTTGTCCTTGTAGCTGCGCAGCGGTGGCAGCTCGAGCGTCATCACGCTGAGCCGGTAGAACAGGTCGTCGCGGAACGTGCCCGCCTTCGCCATGCCCTCGAGGTCGCGGTTCGTGGCGCAGATCAGGCGCACGTCGACGCGCTCGGGCGGCTCGTTCGATCCGAGCGGCTGCACCTCGCCTTGTTCGACGGCGCGCAGCACCTTGGCCTGCAGCATCACCGGCAGCTCGCCGACCTCGTCGAGGAACAGCGTGCCGCCGTCGGCCTTCTGGAACTCGCCGACCTTGTGGAACGCGGCGCCAGTGAACGCGCCCTTCACGTGGCCGAACAGGATCGACTCGAGCAGCGTCTCGGGGATCGCGGCGCAGTTCACGACCACGTACGGCTTGTCGGTGCGTCGGCTGTTCCAGTGGATCGCGCGCGCGACGAGGTCCTTGCCGGTCCCGCTCTCGCCGCGGATCAAGATCGGCGCGTTCGTCGGCGCGGCCAGCTCGAGCTTGCGCTCGACCTCGTGCCACGCGGGCGACAGCCCCTTGATCATCAGCGGCCGGCCCGTCGCCGCGCGCGACAGCCGGTCGACCTGTGCGCGGCGCAGGAGCGGCGCGGCGACGTCCGCGACCGCGGTCAGCTGCTTCAGCGCCGCGACATCGAGCCCGCGCGGATCGCGCGACGACACCGTCACGACGCCGATCGGCCGCCGCTGGTAGCGGATCGGCGCCGCGGCGATCGACCCGACGTCGATCAGGTACCGCGTGTACAGCGGGTCGCGCGACGTGTCCGGCGACAGGTACGGCTGCCCGGTCTCGAACACGTGCAGCGCGATGCCGGCCCTCGCGCCATCGCTCTTGATCACGCGCGGGAGCGTGACGACGACGCCGTTGACCACGTGGTGCACGAGCACCAGGCCGTCGGCCTGCTTGTCCCACACGAACAGCGCGCCGTGCTCCGCGTCCGTCTGCTCGAGCGCGATCGCGACGAGCTCCTGCTCGATCGAGCCGGCGGAGGCCGCGTGGAGGCGATCCTCGATGTCGCGCACGAACGAGGAGTGTGCCAGATCATTTGACGACGAGGTTCGTCAGCTCGACCTTGCCGCGCCACGTCCGGAACCCGAAACGCGAGCCGGGGGGGGAGCTGGTGTCGGACACGATCCTCTCGTCCAGCAGCATCGTGAGCCGGTCGGCAGTACGCCGGATCACCCAGGTGTGATGTGCGCGATCGAGCGGGACGCGCTCGATCGGTCCGCTCGCGCTCTCGGTATCCGGATAGCGAACCGGCTTGAGACCGTTGGCTCCCAGGTCGTACTGAAGCCCCGCTGCGGCGACTCGACCGTCACGCCACGAACCCACCCAGACGCCGTAGCCGTCGCCGGACACGGCGCGCATCGTGAACGTCACCTCGAAGTCGGCTTCGAGCTGGATGGACGGAGAATAGAAGCACCAGCCCTGCAACAGCGTCGTCCCCGCACCCGCGAGACCGCTCGAAGAGCAGCTCGAGTCGATCCGGACGGCATGTTCGGATGCACCCGCCCCGGCCGAAGCGGGGGCCTCCAAAGGGGATGCTTCGTTCGGCGTATCCCGGGCGGGCCGCTCCGCGCCCGGGCGCCCGCGCTCGGCAGTGGGCTCCTGTTCCAGCCGCGGTGGACAGCAGAGCTGGGCGCCCGGACAGCCGCGTAGCCGGTCGCTCGTGTACGCCTTGCGTGGCTTGCATCGCGGATCGGGGACATTGCTACACGCATACGAGGTCCACTCGCCGACGCCCGGGTCACTCGCGGGATCGCCGCAGGCCGTCGAGGGGCTCGCGTCGATCGGTGGCTGCTGCGGCGGCGGTGGAACGCCGGGGCTCGGCGCGCGCACGGTGTTCGACGAGGACGTCGTGCCCGGGCGATCTCCCGGCGTCGGCGCGGTCATGCAGTGGTGGAAGCTGACGAGCAGCACGAGGAACACCAGCACGGTGGCGTACCCGTATCCGGCGTCCCGCTTCCTGAGTCCGTCGACTCCGGCGAGGATGAGGACGATACCCGGCGAGAGCACGGAGAGCACCTTCATCAGAGGAGTCCAGACCAGGATCCATCCCAAGGTCTTGATGATGATCGGAATGATGCCGAGGACGAGCGCGATGGCACCCAGCACGCCCGTGGCATCGTCATTCGCATCGATCGACGGGACCGAGTCGACGATGATGCGCTGATAGAGGAACCCGTCGACCCAGCGGTTCAGCAGCGTCCCGGGCTGGGTCCACGAGATCTCGTCCGCGCGATCGGGGCCGTCGTAGCGCGTCAACACGTACGTCGCGAGCCCGCTCTGGTCGAGGCTGCGAGCCACGAGCTCGCGCTTCGTGATGTCGCCACGCCATCCGAGCTCCCAGCTGTAGCGTACCGGAGCGGTCGCGACGTGCAGGAGGACCATCACGACTCCGGACGCGATCAGCGCCCACAGGACGCGGCGCTTCGCCCCCGCTCCATCCGCGGCGAGGCGCCGGATGATCAGGTACGGCGCGACATACACCCCCACCACGAAGCCCGACGCGACCAGGAAGTACAGCAGATCGATCCAGTCGCCGAACAGGTGTGACAGTGCGAAGTCGCCTACGGGGTCCTGCGCCGGCGCCACTCTGACCACAGTACCTCGCGCGCTGGACTCCGGTGTGGGCGATCGGCAAAGCCGGCGGAGATCAGCGGCGCATGCCGAGGCGCTGCGCGAGCTGCGCAGCGGCGGGCACGTTGGGATCGGCCTGGAGCGCGATGTACAGGTGCCAGCGCGCGGCATCGGCGTCGCCGCTCGCGGCGCACAGCAGGGCGAGCGCGACCAGCGCGCGGGGCCACACGCGGCAGCCCATCAGCAGCTCCTCGATGTTCTTGCGCTCGGCGACGGCGGCCTCGATCCGGTCGCGGCCCGAGGCAACCTGGACCCGATAGCGCGCCCACGCGAAGTTCGCCTCGTACTCGGGGTGGCCGGGGAACTTGCGGCACGCGATCGCGAAGTCGCTCATCGCGCGGTGCACGTCGCCCTCGGCGAGCGCGGTCTGGCCCTTGGTGAACGCGGCGGCGGCGGCGGTGACGGTCGGTGGATCGATCGCCCACACGGTCCTGAGCTCGGGCAGCTTCTGGCGCAGCCAGTCGTGGTAGCGGCCGCGCGCGGCGTGATCGACGAGCACGGAGCGCGCCTTCTCGACGAGCTCCCACGTCGGCAGCACCATCGGCGTCAGCTCGGCGAGGTCGTAGGCCTCGAGTACCTCGGGGGAGTAGCGCTGCCCGACGAGCTTCACCGCCTCTTCGATCTCGGGGTACTCGGCCAGCGGCGTGATCTCGAGGACGTCGTAGAAGGTGCTGCGCTCGAGCCGCGCGGTGCGCGCGCGGAGGTTCTTGCGCATGTCGTCGAGCATGCGGCGCGGTGCGGTCGCGACGTCGCGCACCTCGGACGAGAAGTCGAGTGCGCCCATCGAACCGAGCGCCCACAGGAAGCGCGCGGTCTGCTGCGGATCCATCGGGCCGGCGCCGACGCAGCGCTCGACGGTCATCGTGCCGTCGAGCCACTCGCTGGCCTCGAGCTCGCCCGGCGTGAGCATGCGCTCGTCCTTGAGCTCGGCGAGCCGCGGCGTGGGCGTCGCGTAGTGCTTCGCGCGCCACCGCAGCGCGGCGCGCGGGATCTCGATGTCGACCTTGCGCGCGGCGGAGAGCGTCGGGCCCCACGCCGCGGGCGTGTCGGCGACCGGCGGCAGGTTGGTGGCCGCGCGCATCACGGGCCAGCGCATGTCCGAGGCGAGCCGGAGCTTAGCGGCCTCCTCGATCGCGGCCACGAGCGTCGTGATCTTGGCGGTCGGGTTGACGAGCGTCGTGCGAGCGACCGGCGCCTGCTCGCGCGCGATCTGCGACGCGCCGATCGCGATCACGCCGGGGACGTTCGGCTGATCGCGCCACAGATCGGCGACGACCTTGAGCTTGCGTCCGAGATGATCGGCATCGATCAGCACGACCGCGGCCGAGTTGCCGCCCTGCGGGCCGTCGGCCTGCGTGGCGTCCCACCGCGCCTTGAGGCCGGCCTTGTTCAGCTGCTCTTCCAGCTGAACCGCTGGCCCGACGTCGGCCAGTGCGATCAGCACCGCGGTCATCCGCAGATCGTAGCGAAATCCTCACTACGCCACCACTTATCGCCTCGCGCGCTCGGCCCACCGGTCTCGCCTCGCGCGCT
>JAEUJX010000513.1 GCA_016794545.1 Myxococcales bacterium | reverse complement strand
GGTCTGTGGCCACGAGGCGTCCCACTCGTCGCGCCGTGGATCGAGGACGTCGACGGTGAGGTCCGCGAGCGCGGCGGCGGCGCGCGCCTGCCAGTGATCCGCGGCGCCCATGTCGATCGAGCCCGCGAGAAATACCGTGCGGGAGCCGGGCGGGAGCACGGGCGGCGCAGGTGGTTTGTGGACGCGCATCGAGTGATAGGATGACGTGAATGCAGAGTCAGTCCCAGATCCAGCTGCCGGTCTCGGGACTGTTCGGCCGGTACCCGCAGGTCGCGCTGCCCGGGACGTACGACGAGATGTTCGACGGCGACCGGCCGCGCCCCGCGTTCGCGCGCGTCGCGCAGCTGCTCGCGAAGATGACCCCCGACGAGCTGGCGCGGGCGCAGCAGCTCGCGGAGACCGCGCTGCTCCAGGCCGGCGTGACGTTCTCGGTCTACGGCGACGCGCGCGGCACCGAGAAGATCTTCCCGTTCTGCCTGCTGCCGCGCCTGATCGCCGCCGCCGACTACGCGCGGCTCGAGCGCGGCCTCCAGCAGCGGCTGCGCGCGCTGTCGATGTTCCTCGACGACATCTACGGCGAGCAGAAGATCCTCGCCGCCGGCATCATCCCGCCGGAGATGGTGCTCGGCGCGGCCGGGTATCGCCCGCTGTTGCGCGGCATCAAGCCGCCCGGCGGCGTGCGCATCCACATCTCCGGCGTCGACCTGATCCGCGATCCGGCCGGCACCTGGCGCGTGCTCGAGGACAACCTCCGGACGCCGTCGGGCGTGTCGTACGTCGTCGAGAACCGCCTGCTCTCGAAGCGACTGTTCCCGCGCGTGTTCGATGCCGCGCGCGTCCACCGCGTCGATCACTACCCGACGCGGCTCGCCGAGACGCTGCGCTCGGTTTCGCCGCTCGAGCACGAGTGCCACGCCGTCGTACTGACGCCCGGCCCGTACAACTCGGCGTACTTCGAGCACAGCTTCCTCGCGCGCACGATGGGCCTCGAGCTCGTGCAGGCGCCGGACCTGTGCGTCGACGGCGACAAGGTCTACTGCCGCACCACGCGCGGCCTGAAGCGCGTGCACGTCATCTACCGGCGCACCGACGAGGCGTTCCTCGACCCCGAGATGTTCCGGCCCGACAGCGTGCTCGGCGTGCCGGGTCTCATGCGCGCGTACGCGGCCGGCAACGTCACGCTCGCGAACGCGCCGGGCAACGGGATCGCCGACGACAAGGCCGTCTATCCGTTCGTCCCCGACATGATCGAGTTCTACCTGTCGGAGGAGCCGCTGCTCGAGCAGGTGCAGACGTACGTGTGCCTGTTCGACGAGGACCGCCAGTACGTGCTCGAGCATCTCGAGGAGATGGTCGTGAAGGCGGTCGACGAGGCCGGCGGCTACGGCATGCTGATGGGTCCGCAGGCGAGCGCGCAGGAGATCGCCGAGTTCCGCACGCGCATCCTCGCCGAGCCGCGCCGCTACATCGCGCAGCACCGCGTCGAGCTGTCGAGCTGCCCCACGTGGATCTCCGAGGGCAGCTGCGTCGAGCCGCGCCGCGTCGACCTCCGGCCGTACATCCTCACGTCGCGCGAGGGGCCGTGGGTGTTGCCCGGTGGCCTCACGCGCGTCGCACTCAAGGCCGGCAGCTACGTCGTCAACTCCTCGCAGGGCGGCGGCAGCAAGGACACCTGGGTCATGAAGGAGACGCACGCGTGATCTCGCGCGTCGCCGATCACTGCTTCTGGTTCGGGCGATACGTCGAGCGCGCCGAGGCGACCGCGCGCATGCTCGCCGCGAGCGTGTCGCTCGCCCTCGACGCCGAGCTCCCCGCCTCCGGCGTGTGGCGCCCGGTGATCGTGGTCTCCGGCGAGGAGGACGAGTTCCGCACGCGGTTCACCGACGGCGACGACGAGCACCCGGCGTGGGGCGACGGCGAGGCCGTGCAGCGCTTCATGGTGTGGGACGAGCAGAACGGCGTCTCGCTCTCGCGCTCCGTCGTCGGCGCGCGCTGGAACGCGCGATCGATCCGCGAGGTGCTCTCGCTCGAGGCGTGGGAGGCGATCAACGAGCTGCACCTGTGGATGAACGGCGACGAGGCGCAGCGCATGTACGCGCAGCATCGCGACGCCTTCTACCAGCACGTGCGGCGCGGCACGCAGCTCACGCTCGGCCTCTTGCGCTCGACGATGCTGCACGACGAGCCGCTCGACTTCGTGTGGCTGGGCGTCCTGCTCGAGCGCGTGAACCAGACCGCGCGCACGCTCGACGTCCACCACCACGCGTTCA
>JAEUJX010000426.1 GCA_016794545.1 Myxococcales bacterium | reverse complement strand
CGGCGTCGCGGAGTTCCATCCCGACGCGGTGCTCGATCTCGCGTCGCCGGCGCGCGCGGTGCCGTTCACGCGGCGCTCGCCCGATCCGCTGCTCCAGCTCGTGCCGCTCGCGCTCCTCCAGCAGGTGCGCGGCGCGCCTCCCGCCGCGGGGCTCGCGCAGCAGGCGCAGATGCTCGGCGGAACGGCGGCGCCGCCCCGGCGGGATGCCGCGGATCGGATCGCCGCGCAGAACCACGCGACGCTCGCGCGCGCGCACGTCGAGATCGAGCGCGCGCTCGACGCGATCGCGGCCGATCGCGCGGCCGCCTACGCGCGCGCCGGGATCACTTCGTCCCGGCGACCGTGATCACGAGGTGCGACGTCGGGAAGCCGAGCGCCGTGGTGGTCTTCGGCTGCGTCTCGTTGCAGGTCGGCGCGCGGAGGTACGACGGCTTGCTCTCGCCGCCGCCGTTGCCGCCGAGATAGAAGTAGCGGCCCATGTTGTTGAAGTCGGGCGAGAACACCTCGACGATCATCTGACTCAGCGCGGGCACGTTCGCGCTGATCGGCACCGTCACCGTGGTCGCCGCGGTGGACACCGTGTTCGGCACGGTGAACGTGGCCGCGTTGAGCGGCGTGATGAGGCCGGTGTCGAGCGTGGCCGGCGGCGGCGTGATGTTGCCGGAGTACGTGCCGATCTTGACCTGCACCTGCGGCGAGCCCGAGGCCTCCTGCACGCCGAACGTCACGGCGGTGACGTGGAGACCGCCGACGATGTTGTGGTCGGCGAGCTTGAACACCCGGTACCACGAGTTCTCGCGCGTATCGCCGGTGGTGTTATTGCCGCACGCGATCGAGCTCGCGGAGCCGATCATGGTGCCGTTCGTGTTCTGCGACAGCGTGACCGCGACCGGCGCGGCGTCGGCCATCGGCCCATCGACCGTCACCGCGGAGTCGGTGCCGCCGCCGCCCGAGTCGGTGGACGCATCGGCCTGCTTGCCGTCGGGGCCGCCGCCGCCGCTCTCCTTGCCAGCGGACGCGCACGCGGCTGCGACGACGATCGCGACGGCGACGAGCCTGCCCCTGCGCATGCGGGCATCATACGCCCGGGCCCCCTGGCCGCTACTGACAAACGGTGGCGGTGAGTGCGAGCGTGTCGAAGTAGAACGACGTCGCGGCCGTGAAGTCGTTGCTGCTCGCGAGCCGCAGCCTCACGGTCTGGCCCGCGATGTTCGCGGTCACGGGGACGTTGATCGCCGTCCACGCCGTCGTCGGCGCGGCGTTCGAGAGCGCCTGCACCTGCTGGAGCACCGCGCCGCCCGTCGACGTGATCGCGAACGACGCCGTGTCGTACTGCGTCGTGCCGGTCTCGCCGGTGCGCACGTCGTAAAAGCCGGTGATCACGATGTTGGTGGCCGACGCCGGGACGGCGACGTCCTGGTGCAGCGCGTCGGTCGCGGCGGCGCCGATGCCCCCGAGCACCCCGCCGAGCCAGGCCCGGACCGTCCCCGACTGGGCCACGATCGTGCCGTCGGCGCGGACGATCGGCTCGTTCTGGTAGCGGGTCTCGGTCCAGCCCGTCGCGAGCGGCTGGGTCTCGAAGTTCCCGTTCTGGAGCAGGTTGACCATCATCGGCGTGCAGGGGCCCGGCGTGTCGATGCCGGCCTCGCCGCCCATCATCGGCGCGTCGATTTGCGCGTCGGGCGTCGTCCCCGGCGGAGCATCGACCTGGCCCTGCGGCTGGGACTGCCCAGCCTGTGCGCACGCGGTCACGAGCGCGAGCGGCCAGAGCCTCCGGTACTGCATGGGCGCATCCTCTCGCTGGCTCGCGGCGGGCCGCAACGAGATTCGTCACGCTCTCAGAGCGTAATGATCTTCAACTGTTCAGACCGCGAGGCGCAGGCCCTGAACGCGCGTGTCGAACGCGGGACGCTGCGCCATGCGGGCTTCGGCCGAACGCAGATCTTCGACCGTGTCGATCTCCGCGGCGTACTTGGTGCCGATGTCGACGCCGTAGAGCGTGACGCCCTCGTCGACGATCTGCTGGAACGCGGCCTCGTAGTACTCGTTGACGAGCCCCTGCTCGGTCACGCGCTGGTGCAGCGCCGTGAACAGCCTCTTCGACGTCGGGGCGGAGAACCACTCGATGCCGACCGACTCGCCCATCGCGGAGCGCACCGGGACGTGCTTGCCGATCGCGAGCACGCGATCCTCGATGTCCGCGGTGACCTTGACCTCCTCGAGGCCGATCTCTCCGACGGAGCGGACCGCGAGGCAGTCGGGGCCGCGCTCGACGAGCTCCTCGAGCACCGGGAGGTCGAACACGACGTCGCCATCGAGCAGGATGAACGCGTCGTCGGCCACCGCCTCGCGCGCGAGCAGCAGCGAGTACGCGTTGTTCGTCGAGCGGAAGTCCGGGTTCGAGACGTAGGTGACGTCGAGGCCGGGGAACCAGCTCGCGACCGCGTCCTTCACCATGTGCTCGAGGTAGCCGGTGCCGATCACGAACTGATCGAAGCCGACGCGCAGGAGGCTCGTGATCGTCCGCCGGAGGATGGGGACGCCCGCGACCGGCAACAGCGTCTTCGGCGTGTCGTCGGAGTAGGGGCGGAGCCGAGTCGCACACCCAGCGGCGAGGATGACAGCCTTCATGTCCAGGGCCGGCTCCATGCAAATGCCATACAAGCGTGATCATCGGCACTTGGCTCCCGATCGGGTGGTGAAGATCGAACAGATCGCGTCCGATCGATGGACCTTTGACACCCGGTGGAATCCCGATGCGGCAACCCTGCGCCGACTCTTGGCGAATTCTCGGTGGTGCATGTAGACGTATGCGGTGGCCGTCACGGTGGAGCTCGATGCGATCGTCCTCGCGGACAACCCCCTCGCGCGGGTGGTGATCGCCGGCCTGCCCGCCGTGGAGCGCGCGAACCGCGTCGCGAAGAAGATCGGCGCCGCGCGGGTCCTGATCGTCGACGGCGCGGAGACCACGCGCGGTGCGATCGCGGCGTGGCGCGGAGACCGCACGAGCCCGCTGCTCGTGATCCGCGCGAACCAGCTCGTGCACACGCCGCTGGTGTCGCCGCTCGTCGAGAGCCTGCCCGCGAACGGCGTCGCGATCGCGATCTCGCCGGACGACGGCAGCTTCGGCGGCGCGTACGTCGCGACGGGGGAGGCGGGGCAGGCCGCGGCGCTCGCGCTCGCGCGCGGCGAGGACGATGCGGCGTTCGCCGGCGACGCCGTCGAGCGCGTGCCGTACGGCGACATCGCTCGCCATCCGATCGCGACGCCCGAGGAGAGGAAGGGCGCGCACCGCCTGCTCTACGGCCTGATGATCAAGCGGCAGGACAACGCGATCAGCCGCTACGTGTTCCGCCCGCTCGCGCGGCGCATGACGATGCTGTTCGTCCACACACCGATCACGCCGAACATGCTGACCGTGCTCGTCGCGGCGATGGTCGCCGTGGCGTGCTGGCTCACCGCGACGCCGGATCCGCGGCTCGTGCTGCTCGGCGCCGTGATCCAGGTGTCGTCCTGTTACTTCGACTGCTGCGACGGCGAGATCGCGCGGCTCAAGCTGATGTCGTCGAAGTTCGGCGCGTGGCTCGACACGATCGTCGACGAGCTCTCCACGGTCGGCTACATGGTCGCCTGCGGCTGGCACTGCCACCTGTACTGGGGCCATCCCGGCTGGGACATGTGGACCGTCGGCATCGTCGTCGGCGTGACGACGTACGCGATCTCGATCTACTGCATCTACTACAACATCATCGTCGGCGTCGGTTCGGCGAACTCGCAGGACTACGCGAGCAAGTTCGAGATCGTCACCGACGCGTCGGGCGCGCAGCGGATCAAGCCGGTCGCCGAGGTCGTGCTGGCGCCCAAGCGGCCGCTGCCGCCGGTGATCGCGAAGATCCTCGAGTTCGCGCCGAACATCGTGCGCCGGGACTTCATCGTGTGGTGCGCGCTGGTGTTCGCGATCTTCCACGTGATCCACGTCTCGTTCATCGTGCTGCTCGCCGGCGGCGTGGTCAGCGCCGTCATCACGACGAAGGACCACTTTCACCTGCGCGGTCTGGTTCGCCGGGTCGCGCGGTCTGCGGTATAACCGCGGCGTGGGTCTCATCGTCGCCCTGCTGCTCGCGCTGACCGTCCCGGTCGGCCAGCTCCGCACGGCGACGATCGAGCGGACGTGCTGCTGCCCGGATCCGGCGAGCTGCCACTGTCCCGACGGCGGCGACGCGAAGAGCGATCAGCCGCACCTGAAGGCCTGCCATCAGGACACCCAGGTGCACGTCGCACCCGTCCTGCCTGCCTTCGCCGCGCCGATCTCGGCGGCCTCGCCGGTGGTCCCCGTCCGCACCGCCACGCTCCTCCACGTCCTCTCGTCACCGCACGATCCGCCGGCGCCGCCGCGACCGGCGGGCCCGTCGTAACGCGCGCCGCTCACGTCGCGTCGCGTCTATCGGGTCGTGCGTTCGCGCGCGGCCTTCGTGCACCTTCCTTCAACGAGGACGTCTGTCCATGCGTTCGATCTGCCTCTTCGCCTGCGCGCTCGTCGCGGGCTGTCACGGTCACACCCACGACGAATACCCCACGCTCCAGGCGTGCTTCGACGAGCACACCGTCGCGGAGAGCCTGCCGATCCGGCAGGCGATCGTGATCTGCTGTCTCGATCACCCGATCGCCGGGGTCTCCGAGGTCTGCGGAGCCGACCACACCGCGTGCGAGGCCTACGTGCGCGCGAACCTGCCGGCGGTGGCGACCACCGACGTCACCGCTGCGTGCGCCGACTACGAGACCCAGAAGGGCATGTAGCTCGGACGATGCACCCGAGGCCCTGGATCACCGCGGCGTTCGCCGTCGCGCTCTGCCACGCGCGCGCGTCGGCCGAGCACGACCACGGCGGTCATGCGGGCCACGGCGGCCACGGCGACCAGGAGCCGCGCGCGCCGAGCTCGCGGTTCGACGTCGGGATCGGCATCGTGCTCGCCCGCTACGAGACACGGCTCTATGCCGGCGACTACCAGGGCCTCCGGCCGATGGCGTCGTGGGCGCGCGGTCGCCTCGGCGTGTCGGCGACCCTCGGGCTCTACCGGATCACCGAGAACGGCGCGACCTACCGCGGGCTCGGCGATCTGCACCTGGGGGTCGGCGTGCTCGCGTGGAGCTCGAGCCTCGCCTGGATCTCTGTCGGGGCGCCCGTGTCCTTGCCGGTCGGCGACGACACGCACGGGCTCGGGATGGGGCACGTGATGGTGATGCCGACCGTCGCCGCGGGCATCTCGCGGGTCACCGCCTCGGTCACCTACGGGCGCGCGATCGGCGGCGCCGCGCGTCACGCGCAGCACGGCGTGTGGCCGCTCGTCGATCCGATGAACCAGCAGGAGCTCGCCGGCTCCCTCGCGGTGTCCCTCCCCCTGGCGCACAAGCTCCACCTGGCGGGGCGCCTCGGCGGCGCGCTCGCGATCGGCGACGGCGGCGATCGCATCCATGCGGCGTGGGAGGCGGTGTGGACCGAGGGCCGCGTCACCACCAGGTTCGATCTGTTCACCGGTCTCGCGTCGGATCCCGTCGTCGTCGGCGGCGGGCTTCGCTCCGAGGTCTCGTTCTAAGGAGTACCCATGCGTCTCGTCGTCACGCTCCTCCTTCTCCATCTCCTCCTCCTCCTCGCGGCCTGCACGGGCGGCTCGCCGACGTCGACCGGCACCGTGTGTCCCGATCCGGATCCGGGGACGCTGACCTACGACAACTTCGGCAAGCCGTTCATGGAGAAGTACTGCACGTGGTGCCACAACTCGACGCTGACGCGCAGCAAGCGCAACGGCGCGCCGCTCTATCACGACTTCGACTCGCTGATGGGCGTGCTCCAGACGCCCGATCACATCGACCAGCAGACCGGCATCGGGCCCGAGGCGTCGAACGACTTCATGCCGCCGGAGCGCTGCCCGTCGGAGCCCGGCGGTGCGCTCGTGGTGAGCTGCGCGAAGCCGACCGACGAGGAGCGGCGTCAGCTCGCCGAGTGGATCGCGTGCGAGCGCAACCGCCCGCACACGTTCTGAAGCGGGCCGCTACTGGTAGCGCTTGATGATGTGAAAGCCGAAGTCGCTCTGGCACACGCCGATCTCGCCGACGTTGAGGCGGAGCGAGAGCTGCCGGAACTCGATCACGAGCTGCGCGTCCGGCGAGACCGTGAACGGCGTGTTGCTGCGCGCGCTGCCGACGTCCTCGCTGTTCGCCTTCATGAGTGCCTCGAAGTCGCCGCCGGCCTTGAGCTGACCGAGCAGGGACTTCACCTCGCCCTCCGCCTGCGCCTTGCTGCGCGCCTGGGCGCGGGCGTCCTGGTGGCCCTGGAAGCTGTCCTCGAGGTCTTTCCAGGAGATCAGGATGTGCTTGACGATGGCGACGTTCGCGACGGGCTCGCGCGACAGGATCTCCGACGACACCACCGCCGACTGTGACGACACCGGGCCGGGATCGTTGAGCTTGCCGCTCATCGGCCCGCCGGGCGCACCGGGCCCGCAGGCGGCGATCAGGAGCGCGAGGGAGAAGGCGAGGCGAGTCATGCGCGGACGCTAGCACGCTCGATGGCGTACGGCGGGTCTGTCATGGCAGGGTGCCGGGATGAGCGAGGATGTGACCCTGAACCAGCTCGTGGAGTTGCTTCCGCCGCGCATCTGGTACCTGACTTCGAACGGCACGGATATGTGGTGCCGCCGGCCGTACGGCTTCCTGTTCTCGACCGGGCAAGCCGCGGAGGAGTTCGCGAAGGCGATGGGGACCGACGAGAAGCTGTTCGCGATCGGCCTCGACGCCGGCGCGCTGATCTCGGACGAGGTGCTCTCGGGGCTGCGCAACACCGCGGTGACCCGGCTGTTCATCGATCCGGCGATCGATCCCGCCAGCGGCGACGTCCACGGCCAGATCCTGCGGCTGTCACCGCTGACCTAGCTGCTCGAGCAGCAGGGGCAGGTGGGCGACGTAGTCCTTGCCCCGCTCGCGCAAGAGGCCCGCGATCTCGGCGGTCCACAGGAAGCCGCGCTCGTGCTCCTGGTCGAGCAGCAGCGCGGTGGCGGCGCTGCCCTTCTTGTCGCCGAAGTACGCGAACGTCGCGGCGCGAACGACCTGCTCCGCGAGGAAGATCTGCCACGTCGGGTAGGCCTGCTTCCGCATCCTGTCCTCGACCTTCGCGAACAGCTTCCGCGCCGGCGCGGCGAGCGCGGCCTCGTGCTGCGCGAGCACCGGGTTCACGTACGAGTGCCCCGTCTCGTGGACGAGCAGGAACACGAGGTCGTCGTTGACGACGGGCAGACCGGTCGGCGTGTCGACGGCGAGGATCTGGTAGAGGTCGAGCGTGCCGTCGGCCCGCGTCGCGCGGACGCCGAAGTTGTACGTGCCGGTCATCGGTCCGGGGATGACCGTGAACCGCGCCTTGTCGCGCGCGCCGAGCAGCGCGTCGTACCAGGCGCTCGGCTTCTCGGCATCGACGGCGTCGCGCAGCGTGGCCTCGATCTTCCGGTAGTGATCGGCGTGCTTCACGAGGAACTCGTCGAGCTTGGTGTCGGCCGCGAAGGCGCGGAGGTCCGCGGCGTAGGCCTCCGCGTCGACGCCGTCCCACCGCCTGTCGAGCTGCGGCAGCTCGGCGGCGTTGACGAGCTGGAGGTTGTCGTCGAGGTGGACGGCCAGGATCATCGGAGCGTCGTAGCCGATGCCCTTCTCGGCGCGCAGGCGCTTCGCGTGCTGCACCGCCGCGTGCCCGGCGAACGGCCGGAAGTAGCTGACGAACGCCGTGCGGTACGGGTTGGTCTGCCCGAGCGTGTACTCCTTGAACCCGGCGAGTGCGTTGACGAACGACAGCAGCTCGACCCGGCGATCGATCCTCACGGTCGTGCTCGATGCCGCGACGGGTGACGCGGGTGACACGGGTGGAGCCGCCACCGACGGTGGCGCTGGCGGCGCGTCCTTGGACGACGAGCCGCAGGCCACGAGGGTCACCATCGCCACGAGCGCGCGCACGCTACGACAGTAGCGCGAGCAGGTCGTCGCGGGTGATCGCGGCGGCACCACCGGCCTCGGACAGCGCGGCATCGGCGAGCGCGCGCTTGCGGGCCTGGAGCTCGAGGATGCGCTCCTCGACGGTGTCGCGCGCGACCATGCGATAGACCATCACCGGCTTGTCCTGCCCGATGCGGTGCGCGCGGTCCGCGGCCTGATCCTCGACGGCGGGGTTCCACCACGGATCGACGAGGAACACGTGGTCGGCGGCGGTCAGGTTCAGACCGGTGCCGCCGGCCTTGAGCGACAGCAGCATGACCGGTGGGCCGCCGTCGGCCTGGAACGCATTGACGACGCTCGCGCGGTCCACCGTCGATCCGTCGAGCCGGACGAACGCGATGCCCGCCTTCTGGAGGTGGGGCTCGATCAGGTCGAGGAGCGACGTCCACTGCGAGAACACCAGGGCGCGGTGGCCGTCCGCCGCGGCGTCCTCCAGCGCCTCGAGCAGGCGCTCCATCTTCGAGCTGCTCTCGGGCGCGTTGCCCTTGCGCACGAGCGACGGCAAGAGCGCGGTGTGGCACGCGGCCTGGCGCAGGCGGAGCAGCGCCTCGAGGGCGGCCATCACGCCGCCGCCGGCCTGGAGCAGCGCGACGATCTCGCGCTGGGTGGCGGCCCGGATCGCGTCGTAGGTGATGCGCTCCTGCTCGTCGAGCTCGACGTACATCACGGCCTCGGTGCGCGGCGGCAGCTCCTTCGCGACCTCGGTCTTCATGCGGCGGAGCACGAACGGACGGATGCGCTCGCGCAGGCGCGCGGCAGCCGCGCTGTCACCGAGCTGGATCGGCTGCGCCCAGCGCTGCGCGAAGTCGGTGCGCCCGCCGAGCAGGCCGGGGTTCGTGAAGTGGAGCTGGCTCCACAGCTCGTCGAGCCGGTTCTCGATCGGCGTACCGGAGAGCGTGACCCGCCAGTTCGCCTTGAGCTTGTACGCCGCGCGCGCGACCTGGCTGTCGGGGTTCTTGATCGTCTGGGATTCGTCGAGGATCACGGTGTCCCACGTGATGCCGCCGAGCACGTCGGTGTCGTTGCGCAGGATCGGGTAGCTCGTCAGCACGACGTCGGCGCTCGTGTCGAGCGCGCGCCGCGAGCCGTGGTACGTCGCGACCGAGAGATCGGGGCGGAACTTCCTGGTCTCCGCGAGCCAGTTGAACAGCACGCTGGTCGGCGACACCACGAGCGTCTTCGCCTTGCCCGCGGCGGGCAGCGCGGCGAGCGCCTGGATCGTCTTGCCGAGACCCATGTCGTCGGCGAGCACGCAGCCGAGCCCGGCGCCGCGGCAGAACGCGAGCCAGTCGAGGCCGCGTTGCTGGTACGGGCGGAGCTCGCCGGTGAACTGCTTCGGCGGCGAGACCACGGGGATGCCGCGGAACCCGTCGAGCAGCGGCTTCAGGCGATCGAGCTCCGGCGGCGGCGGCTCGTCGAGCTCGGCGGCGAGCTTCGCGAGGTCCGGCAGCGCGTACATCGGGACCTTCTTGTCGTCGCCGCGCGCGGCGAGCAGATCCGCGACGCGCTCGCCGTGCTTGTCGAACCACGACATCGGCACGCGGCCCCAGCCGCCGCCGTCGAGGGGCACCAGATCGACGCCGGCCTGCCACGCGCGCAGCGCCGCCGCGACCGAGGCGCTGCGGCCGCCGCTGCCCTCGAGGGTGACATCGAGCCGGCTGCCGTCGATCGAGATCGATGCGTCGAGCGGCACCGCCCTCGTCGCGTTCGCGGCCTTCGCGTCGGTGCGGAACCACGTGGCGAGGGCGGAGTGCATCGCGAACGCCTCGCGGCCCTCGAGCTCGACGCGGCGCCCCGGCACGAGGTTCAGCTCGTCGCGCAGGCGGTGGGTCAGCCGCCGTTCGGCGTCCTGGTCGCGGACCGGCAGCGCGCCCTCGAGGTGGACCAGCGTGCCGCCGTCGACGCGCGCGCGCGGCGGGTCGCCGTACACCAGCGTCGGAAACACGCGGAGCTTGTCGCCATCCTGATCGACGTCGAACGCCATCCGCGGCTGCTCGCGCGCGCCGATCTGCGGCAGCGAGGTCGCGCGGACGTCGACGTCGATCCGCGCCGCGAGCGCCGGCAGCGTCCTGCCGATCAGCTCGGGGAACGCCGAGCGCGGCACGTCGAACGACTGGGGCAGCTTCTCGAGCCGGGCGCCGGTGAGATCGACGGCCCCGACCGGCCGCAGCACGTTGTCGGTGGTGCGCACGACGCCGAGCGCGGCGACCTCGCGCACGCCGCGGTCGGCCTCGATCCGCACGCGCACGCCGCCGCGGACGTCCTCGACGGTCGCGCGCGGCATCACGGGATCTCCGCTCGTCGTGACCGGCTCGTCCTTCCAGGTCACGTCGCGCGCGTCGGCGAGCACCGCGAGCAAGCGATCGAGCCGCTCGCCGCCGAGGGGGCCCGTGCGCGCGGTGAGGAGCTGGTCGGCGGTGAGGTCCGCCTCGATCGTCGCGATGTGCGAGGCCTTGCCGGCGGCGATCAGCGACAGCAGCGAGCCCTCGAGCGGCTCGGTGCGTTCGCCGCGGACCAGCAGGCGCGTCACCGCGACGCCTCCCGGGTCGGGAGCGAGCGCGTAGCGGAGCTGCGCACCGGGCAGGGCGGGGCGCGGCAGCTCGCCGCCGGACTGCTCCGCCGCGAGCACCGCGGCGACGACGTGCGAGCACACCGGCTCGCGGCTCGTGCAGTCGCACTCCCACTCGTCGTGCTCCGTGTTCAGCACGGCCTCGAACGGGGTCGGCCGCCCCGGCACGCGGACCTCGAACACGAGCTCGCCGCCCTTCTGGGAACGCCCCGCGACGCGACCGTCGCGCGCGAGTGTGACTCCCTGCGACCAGGTGCGCTCGGTCGCTTCCTCGCGGATCGCATCGCGCAGGGTCGACAGCACGGCAGCGCCTCTTAGCATGCCCAGAGCCGCGAGACCAAAGGCCGTGGTACGTTGCGCGCCGTGGCGATGGACGCGGCCGAGGACGCCGAGCTCGATGCCGAGCTGGTCGCGCGGATGGCCGACGGCGACCGGGCCGCGATGTCGGAGCTGTACGCACGCCACTCGTCGATCCTGCTCGGGCTCGCCGTGCGGATCGTGAAGGACCGTCGCGAGGCCGAGGATCTTCTACACGACGTGTTCCTCGAGGCGTGGCGGGCGGCGAGAACCTTCGATCCGAAGCGCGGTCGCGTTCGTACCTGGTTGGCCATCCGTATGCGCTCTCGAGCCCTCGACCTGCAGAAGTCCGCGCGGGTCAGCCGCAATGCCGGCGACGCGGGACTCGAGACCCAGGTCGAGGACAGCGCGAGCGCGGATCGCCTCGGCGATCACGCGCGCGTCCGTGCGGCCCTGTCGGAGCTCGGACCCGAGCAGAAGCGAGTCCTCGAGCTCGCCTACTTCGAGGGCCTGTCATGCATGGAGATCGCGCAGAAGATCGCGATCCCCGTGGGAACCGTGAAGTCGCGGCTCGCGGCCGGTCTCGACCGTCTGCGCGGCGCGCTCGGCTCGGGAGCGGCACCATGACCGACGACGTTCGCGAGCTTCTTCCCCTCTACGCGCTCGGCGTGCTCGACGCCGCGGAGTCCGCCGTCGTCGAGCGCGCGGTCGCGGGCGATCCCGCGCTGGCCGCGGAGCTCGCGGCGTATCAGCGCACGGCCGTGGGCATGGTCGCCCCGATCACCCCGTCGCCCGCCGTGCACGCCCGCCTCCTGGCGTCGATCGGCGGCGGCGTGTTCGAGAGGTTCTCGCAGCGGCTGGCCGCGCTGTTCGACGTCACCGTCGAGCGCGCGCGCGAGCTGCTCGGCCTGATCGAGCGGCCGGCGAGCTGGGAGGCCGCGATGCCCGGCGTCGGGCTCGTTCACTTCGATGGTGGCCCCGCGGCCCTGGCGGCGGACTGCGGCTTCGTGCGCCTCGCGCCGAACGCCGCGTTCCCGATCCACACGCACGCGGGTGAGGAGGTGTCGCTCATCCTCGCAGGTACGCTGAAGGATCGGCGGACCGGCCGAACGTATGGACCTGGCGACGAGCTCGTCGAGTCGCAGGGCAGCGAGCACGACGTCGTCGCACTCGACGACGAAGTGATTTACGCAGCGCGCGCTACAAACGGCATCCTGGTGGCGGGAGCACCCGCACGGCCGCCCCACAAGACTTGACCTCGCGACCTTCCGCCCGATTGCGAGGCGCGTATGATTGCGAGTATGGGCAGCGATGAAGGGATGCGGGTGGTGGGGACCATCCGCAGCATCGAGCTGCACACCACGCAGGCTCGGCTGCAGAACGTCACGTCGCGCCAGGTCGCGAAGATCCAGCTCGACATCGAGCGCGCGACCGACGAGGAGGGCGAGGACCTCGATGTGGTGAACCTGGCCGATCTCCAGTTCCAGGGCCCCGCCGAGCTCGTGCCGCGGTTCCACGCGGGCGACCGCGTGCAGATCGTGACCAGCGCCGAGTCGTCGCTGCACATCACGAGCATCCGCCCGGCGCCGCTGTCCTGACCTCGCGCGTCCATCACGCGAACGTGCGGAGGACGCCCGCGCACGCGAGCGCGACGAACAGCGCGAGCGCGATCTTCGGCACGTAGGCGAGCGCGGGGTGATCGCGGCGGACGCCCGCGACGAGGCGGGCCAAGAGTGCGAACCACAGCGCCGAACCGAGGCCGACGCCGCTGGCGAACACCAGCGACTCCGCGACGCCCGCCGCGGGCCACAGCGACGCCGCGACGGCGGCCCACGCGGCGAGCGCGCCGGGATTCGGCAGCGTCAGCGCGAGGCCGGTCGTCACCCCGCGCGGGATCGTGTCGTCGCCCGCGGGTTCGCGCGACGCGGGAGCCGAGCCGCGGCGCCACGCGGTGATCGCGTAGCCGATGATGATCGCGGCGGCCAGCGCCGCGAGCAGGCGCGTGTACTCGGGGTGAGAGGCGACGACGCGGCCGATGCCGAGGAACGCGAGGGCGGCGTGGATGGCGTCGGCGAGCGCGCCGCCGAGACCGAGGCCGAGTGCGAACGAGCGGCGGCGCGCGATCGCGGCATCGACGATGGCGACGTTGACCACCCCGAGCGGCATGCCGGTGAGGACGCCGAGGAGGAGGCCGAGACCGCCGGCGGCGGCGAGCGTCAGCACGCGGCGATCACCGCGCGGTCATGGCGGACACGGCACCGCGCACGGCTTCACCACACGATGTCGATCGGCTCGGCGTCCTGGCCGCCGAGGATCGTCGTCGTGAACTCCTTCTTCTGGTTGCGCTTGGGGCCCACGGCCTTGATCTTCTTCGGCCCGGGCGCGAGCGGGAGGCGGGTCATCGGCGTCTCGCCGATGAACTTGCCGTCGACGTAGATCGACGTCTTGTGGTTCGCCGTCACGGTGAGGTAGCCGAAGCGGGAGATCGCGAGGATGTCGTCCTTCGAGATGCCCGCGTCGACCTGCGGCGGCGGAGGCGGCGCGCGCT
>JAEUJX010000418.1 GCA_016794545.1 Myxococcales bacterium | reverse complement strand
CGGCCGCGCGACCGAAGGGGAGGCGGGGGCCGCGCCGCCCGCCGCCGCTCCGCCGCAGCCCGCACCCGCCGCGCCGGCGGCCGGCGACAAGCAGGACAAGCCCGAGGGCAGCGGCGACGACGCGGCGGCGCGGTTCAGCCTCCTGGAGCTCGACTGATGTCGTCGATCGCGCGGCGCTACTACGACCGCGGCAAGCAGGCGCTCGAGAACGGTGACCTCGCGTCGGCCGAGGAGGCGCTGCGCGCGGCCCTCGAGCTCGCGCCTCAGTTCGGCAATGCGCGCGTGGCGTACGCGATCGCGATCGCGAAGAACGGCGACGCTCCGCGCGCCGCGCAGGTGCTCCGCCACGGCGTGGGCCGCGCCTCGTCGCGGATCTCCGCGGCCGCGATGTACGCGACGCTCGGCGACGTGCTCACGCTCGGCGGCGACTTCTTCGGCGCCGAGGAGGCGTTCAAGACCGCCGAGCAGACGCCGGGCTTCGAGGCGCGCTCCGCATCGGGGCTCGCGCGCGTGTACGCGCGGCTCGGCCGGTACGCCGAGATGGCCGCGCAGCTCAAGCGTGCGGCCGCAGCCGCCCGCTGACGAGGGCGAGCCGCGCGAGCCTGTCTCCTACAGCGGGACCGGCATCGGCGACAGCATGGTTCCGGACAGCGTGCCCTTCACGCCGATGACGCCGAGGCCGCCGCCGCCGCCGCCGCCGCCCGCGCCGCCACCTCCGCCACCGCCGGCGTTGTTGCCGTTGCCCGCCGCGGTCATGAGGTACGCGCCGGCGCCGCCGTTGCCTGCATCGGACGATCCGCCGCTGCCGCCGCTCGGTGCCTGATCGTAGTTGCGGTCATCGGTGCCATCGTTACCGATCGACGTGATGAGGCTGCCCTCCCCGCCGCCGCCGCCGTTCGCGATCAGCGCACCGGTCACCGAGAGGGTGGGCGCCTCGAGCACGATCATGCCGCCCGATCCGCCCGCACCGCCGCCCGCCTTCGGCGAGCCGCCGTGCTTGCCCGCGGCGCCGCTCGCGCGGATGAGGCCCGTGATCGTGATGGTGCCGCCGGCGACGAGGTACACGGCGCCGCCGCCGGCGCCGCCTTCTCCGCCAACGCCGCCAGCGGCCGAGCCACCGCCCTTGCCGCCCGGGCAGCCACCGCGCAGGACGGTGGGGGAGGGCTGCGGCGGGTTCGCGGTCGTCGCGGTGCCGCCGCCGGATCCATTGCCGGTGCCGCCGCCGCCGCCCGCCGTCGCGAACGAGCCACCGGCGCCTCCGCTGCCGCCGGCGACCCCGGTGGAGGTGACGCCGGGGACGGGCGCGGCGCACTGGGCGCTGTTCGCGCCGGGACCGACGTTGGGGTTCGCCCCGATCGTGCTGCCGGCGTCGAGGCGCGCGGAGATCATGATCGAGCCGGTCGCCACGATCATCAGCGGGCGCGCGCCGGTGACGGTCGTCATGCCGATCGTCACGTCGGTGCCCGCGATCGCGCAGACCTCGGGGCCCATCGTCTGCGGGATGACGGTGCACCGCGGGTCGGTCCCGGTGTCGATGGTCCCCGCGAGCGTGAGCGGCGCCTTCGGGGCCGCGGGAAAGCACGCCTTCACGAACGAGCCGAAGCACGCGCTCGGCGCCTGATCGAACGGTGCATCGATGCCGCCGTCGACGAGCTGCAGGTCCTCGATGCCGAGCAGCGAGCTGCAGCCGCACGTGACGGCGGTCGCGAAAGCCATGCACGCGTGCCGCACCCGAAGATCGTACCATTGTCCCGGTGCGCCGGACCGCTTACGATCCGGCCGTGGCCCATCCAGCGAGCCTGCGTGCGATCTGCGCCACGGTGTTCGTCGTCGGCGTGGCGACAGCGCATGCGCAGCCGGCGTCGCCGGCCGACGAGGCCTTCCAGCGCGGGCGCGAGGCGCTCAAGATCGGCCAGTACGTGGAGGCCTGCGCGGCGTTCGAGGAGAGCCAGCGGCTGGACCCGCAGCTCGCGACGCAGTTCAACATCGCGCTGTGCTCGGAGCAGCTCGGCAAGCTCGCCTCGGCGCTCTCGATCTACCGGGAGCTCGCCGCGAAGGACGACAACCCGCCGCGCAAGACCAAGGCGATCGAGATGATCCCGCAGCTCGAGGCGCGCGTCGCGCGGCTGCGGATCGAGGTCGCCGAGACCCGCGCCGGCAAGGACGCGCTCGTGCCCGCCGGGCTCGAGGTCACCGTCAACGGCGTCAAGGCCACGAACTTCCGCGACATGCCGATCGACCTCGGCACGTCGAAGGTGATCGCGAGCGCGCCCGGCTACGTGTCGTGGACCGGCGAGGTCACCGCGAAGGACGAGCAGCAGCGCGTCGTGATCACGGTCGCGCTCGACCGTGACCCCGACAAGGCACTGCCACCTCCGCCACCTCCGCCACCTCCGCCGCAGGAGCAGCCTGCTCCGGCGCCCCGCTCGGGCTCGTCCGCCCGCACGCGGATCGGTGTCGTCAGCACGATCGCCGGCGGCGTCGTGCTCGCGGGCGGCCTCACCGCGGGCGTTCTCGCGCGTAGCAAGTGGAACGAGGCGAAGGACATCTGCGGCGGCGCGCGTTGCGACTCCCAGGGCGAGCTCGATCGCGCGCAGCCCATCGTGGACAGTGCGCGCACGCGCGGCACGATCTCGACGGTGCTGGTGATCGGAGGTGCCGCGCTCGTCGCCGGTGGGATCGTGCTCTGGGTGACCGCGCCCGCGGCCGAACGCTCGGTCGCGATCACGCCGACCGCATCGCCGGCGGGCGGCGGCGTGTCGATCGTGGGCGCCTTCTAAGCCGCTCAGTACCCGTGCATCTGCTGCGGGTACGCGTGCTGCGGCACCCACAGCGGATCGACGAACGCCTGCGTCAGCACGACCGTGATGTTGTCGGTGCCGCCGTTGTTGTTGGCCGCCCGGATCAGATTCTCCGCGATCGCCTCGAGGGACTCGCCCGACGTCATGATCTCGCGGATCATCCAGTCGTCGACGAGATCGGACAGGCCGTCGCAGCACAGCAGGAACACGTCGTTGTGCTCCGGGACCATCTGGTTGTGCTCGATCTCGACGCTCGCATCGAGGCCGACGGCCCGGATGATCACGTTCGAGGTCGCGGGGCCGAGCGTCCCGATCAGGTCGGGCCGGTCCTGGTAGAGGTTGCGCAGCGAGTGATCGCGCGTCAGCTGCTGGAGCTGGCCGTGGCGAAGCAGGTACGCGCGCGAGTCGCCGCAGTGGCAGATGTGGACGCGTCCTTCCTCGAAGCGCAGGCCGACCGCGGTCGTGCCCATGCCGTGACACGCGTGGTCGGTCAGCGACCGCTGGAACACGGCCGCGTTCGCAGCCTTCATCGCGGCGACGAGCTGGTCCTGGCCGGGGGCCGGCTGCGGATCGCCGGTCTTCAGCGAGTGCACGATCGTCCGGATCGCGATGTCGGAGGCGACCTGGCCACTGGCGTGACCGCCCATGCCGTCGCACACGACGTACACGCCGAGGAAGTCGTCGTAGTACATCGCGTCCTCGTTCTGCGTGCGCTGCGCACCGACGTCGGTGCGGCCCACGCCACGCAGGAGAAAACGCTCGACGGGGATGGGGCGGCTCTGCTCCATCACCGGGCTCCCCGAAGGCGGACGGACATCGTCCGATCTACGGACGCTATGACGAAGACCTTCCTCACTCGACGATCCGTCGGTTCACCATGCGGTTTCGCTTGGGTAATTCGGTCCACGGCAGGGCGCGCTCCTCGAGGACGTCGGCCATCAGGGCCTTCAGGTTGGTGCCGGGCAGGTCGTCGAGCGGGGGCAGCGTGAGGTCGGTCGCCATCACCTGCGCGACCTCGTCCACGACGTTGAACCGCTGATGTGCTTCCGCGTCGTACACCTCGTACTGCTTCTCGAAGAACGACTCGACGCGGTGCAGGTCCCGGAGCAGCGCCTGGGGCGTGCACTCGTTCAGGCTCTCCTCGATGTCCTCGGGGCGCTCGACCTCGCGCGGGTCGGCGGCGAGGCGCGCCACCGCGACCGACGCATCGAACATCGCCACGTCCTCCCGGACCTTCACGTCGATCAGCGGCTTGAACGTGAGCACCGTCCACGGCTTCTCGGCGCGCGCTTCGATCGCGCCGAGGAACCACGGCTCGATCGCGGCGAGCGCGCGCTCGCGCCGCTCGCGGGCCTCCTTGTACGGGTCGTCCGCGGGAAGCTCGTCGGCCTTTCCCTCTTCCTCGAGCTGCGTGTACGAGGGCAGGCCGAACCAGCGCTGCAGGTCGGCCATGCTCGCTTCACCGAGGATGTCCTTCACCCGCTTGTCGTCGTCGTCGGTCGCCATGCGCTCACTGCGTCTGCAGCACGATCACGTATGCGAGCACGCCGATGCCGATGCCCACGATCATCGACACGATCCAGAACAGCATGCTCGCGCCGCCGCCGCCCTCGCTGACGTCGGAACCGGTCGTCGGCCCCGCACCCGGCTGCGCACCGGGCGTCGGCGCGACCGGCTGGAGGGCGCGGCCGGTGGTCGCGACCGAGACCACGCCCTCGCTCGGCTGGAGCATCACGGTCTTGTTCGCGCCCGACTGCGGCGCACCGGCTCCGCCCGGAAGCGTGCCCATGCCCGGGGCGCCCGGCACCTGCACGCCCGGCGGCATCGCGATCGGCGGCGCCATGCCCGCGACGATCGTCTTCTGGTTCGCGCCCGCCTGGTGATACCCACCGGGCCCGGCCTGTCCCGCCGGACCGCCCGGCTGCGCGAGCCCGCCCGGCTGCTGGAACGGGCTGACCTGCGCCATCATCGTCTTCTGGTTCGCGTTCGCCTGGACGTAGCCGCCCTGCTGCGGCGGGCCGCCCTGCTGCGGCGGCATGCCCTGCGGCGGCATGCCGTAGCCACCCTGCGGGGGCATGCCCTGCTGCGGCGGCATGCCGTAGCCACCCTGCGGGGGCATGCCCTGCTGCGGCGGCATCCCGTAGCCCCCCTGCGGTACGCCCGGCGCCATGCCCTGCGGAACACCGCCGCTGGCGACGACGGTCTTGGGAACGCCGCCGCCGCCGATCGCCACGTTGCCGCTCGTCAGCTCGGCGAACACCTGCTGGCAGTGCTGCATCATCTCGCCGCTCGACTGGTAGCGGCGACCGGGATCCTTCTCCATCGCGCGGCGCACGATCTGCTGCACGGAGTACGGCACGCTGTCGGGCATCGGCGGCACCTGCGCCTGCAGGTGCATCTGGATCACCGTCATCGGGTTGTCGTCGTTGTAGGGGACGTTCCCGGTGAGCATCTCGAACGCGAGGATGCCGAGCGCGTAGAGGTCGGAGCGGGCGTCGAGCGGGAGCCCGCGGCCCTGCTCGGGCGACATGTACTGGGGCGTGCCGAACACGACGCCCGCCTGCGTCTTCATGCGGTCGCCCTCGAGGAGCTTCGCCACCGAGAAGTCGAGCAGCTTCACGAAGTCGGGCGAGCCCGCCATGTTCAGCAGGAACACGTTATCGGGCTTGATGTCGCGGTGGATGATGCCGATCGAGTGCGCCTCGGCGAGCGAGGCGCAGCACTGGATCAGGATCTTCACCACGCGCTGCGGGGCGAGCGGTCCCTTCTGCAGCGCATCGCGGAGCGAGACGCCGTCGAGGAACTCCATCGTCATGAACAGGCGACCGTCGGACGTCTGACCGAAGTCGAACATCCGGATCGTGTTCGGGTGCTGGAGGCGCGAGCACGCCTTCGCCTCGTTGTAGAAGCGCTGGACCCAGGTCGGATCCTGCGCCATCTGCGCGTTGAGCATCTTCAGCGCGATGACGCGGTCGATCGAGATCTGGCGCGACTTGTAGACGACACCCATGCCGCCCTCGCCGACGCGAGCCTGGATCTCGTATCGACCGTCGATGACTTTGCCGACGAAGGGGTCTTGGCTCATGGAGGGCTGAACTTCACGCGGTCATTCGCCTTGATCTGGTCCGTCGTCAGACGGACCTTGCCGATCGTGGCGGCCTTGTCGACTCGAATGATGGTGATGTCGCCGCCCGACATCGGCTGATCGGTGTCGCCGCGCAGCACGTTCGCCCGCCAGCCCTTCGCGATGCCCTGGTTCGTGCCGGCGCCGATCGTCAGCACCGTGTCGCTGCCCTGGACCTCGTACTTGAGCACGCGGGTCGTGACCGGATCGGCCTTCGCGTTGTCACAGTTGGGGTTCTGCGGGTCGGGATTCTTGATGTCGGGGCACTTCGGGAACCGCGACGGGCCGCACGCCTTGATGCGGCGGTCGGGCGGGTTCGGGCACGGCATCGTCGCCTGGCACTGCGGGAGCTCCTTGTCCGGCGGCGTCGGGCACACGTTCGCGCACGGCGGCCAGCCAGGCGGCGCACCCGACTTCGGGCAGATGTTCTTGCAGGCCGGGTTCTTCACGTCGAACGCGAACTCGTCGCACGGCACCTCGGGCTCGGGCACCGCGGCGAGCTTCGGGGGCTCGGGGATCTCGAGCTTCAGCGGATCGAACTGGATGCCGGCGACGGTCTCCTTGAACTCGACGGAGAGCCGGTACTTGCCGGCATCGCCGCGGTTCACCGCGTAGACCCGGACGAAGTACTTGCCCTTCGCGTTGTCGATGCGAACCGACTTGCTCTTCGCCTTGCTCTTCTTGCTGCTCTTCTTCGAGGAGACGACCGGCGTGTTCCACTCGTCGAACACGTCGAACGCGAGCTGCAGACCCGGACGCGGAGGCGTCCACGACAGCTTGATGTCGAGGCCGCCCTTCGCCTTCTCGGGCAGCTCGATGAGCTTCCAGTCGACGCGGTCGCCGCCGGGGTAGGTGACGATGCCGCTGGCCTTCGCCTCTCCGTTCTCCATCACGAGGGTCTTCGCCCCCTTGGGCTTGGCGTCCGGGCCCGAGGACGAGTCTCCCGGGATGTTGCGAGCGCAGGCCCCGCCACCGATCACGAAGAGACCGAAAAGACCGCACAGACCTAGGAGGGCGCGCCAGTTCGGGGCCCCCGATTTCCCGAGCATGTTCGGAAGTTTTGCCCAGTACGCGCGGGCGCGCAAGGCCCTACGGCGCCTACGGCGTGAGCGTGACGTTACCGCCGCCGGCCTTGATCTGGTCCGGGGTGGCCGTGACGGTCGCCTTGCAGCTGCGCTCGCTGCACTCGCCGACCGTGAAGCCGCCCTGAACGCCAGCGATCTTCAACTTCCAGCCGGCAGCGACCTCGTGTGCGGTGCCGATGCCGATCGTGATGAGCGTGCCACCGCTGACCACCGACAGGCCGATCACGCGCGCCGTCTTGGCGGTCGGCGGCGGGCCCTTGGGCTCCTTGGGCTCCTTCGGCGTCGTCGGGGTGCGCGGCCCGGTCGGCCGCTTGATCTTCGCGGCCTGGACCTTCTCGCTCTTGAAGTTCTTCGGCGTGTCGTCGTTGACCGGCACCATGGGCAGGTCCGGGACGAACGCGACGTGCTGCGGGAAGTCGCTCTTCACATCCTCGGCGGCGGCTCGCTTGTACGCGGCGCGCAGCGTGAACTCGGCGCTGTCCATGCGGCCCTGCAGGTACAGGTGCACGAGGTACTTGCCGGGAGTCAGATCGTAGAGGGTGCGCGTCTTGTTGAGCTCGTGCGCGTCCTCTTCCTCGAGATCGGCCTTGCTGATCACGCGGTAGCCGGGATCGAGGACCTCCATCGCGAGATCGAACTCCTCGTTCGCCTCGTCACCGGGCGGCGTGACCTCGAGCTTGAGCGCCAGCTCGCCGTTGGCCGGCACGTCGACCGAGAACCACCTCGCGCGCTTGTAGTCCTTGTAGCTGAGGTCGCCCTCGACCTTCCCCTCGGCCTTCTCGTCGAGCACGATCGCCTTGGGCTTCTTCCAGGGCTTGTTCTGGTTGTTCTTGTACCCGGTGTGTTGAGGAATCTGAGCGCCGCCACAGGCCCCGAGCACCACCACACTTGCGAGGACGAAACACCGCATGGCGTAGACACTAGCACGGGCTATACACGCGCACGTGAAAGCGGCGTTTCTCCTGGTGGTCGTCGTGGGTTGCTCGGGCGATGCGAGCGGCGGCAGCGTCGAGGGGCCCAAGATCTTCGAGACCATGTGCGCGAGCTGCCACGGACCGGGCGGGAAGCCGACCGAGCAGATGGTCGCCCGGATGAACGTCCGCGATCTCACGGCGCCGGAGTTCCGGGCCCGGGTCACCAAGGAGCTGGTGGCCGAACAGGTGCGGAAGGGCAGCGCCAACAAGCTGATGCCGCCGCTCGAGACCGCGCTCAAGCCGGAGCAGATCGAGGCGGTCGCCGCATGGGTCGCGTCGCCGGACTTCGTGAAGGGTCGCTGATCCGCTGCGGGGGCCGCGGATCCGCCGCGGGATCAACGAGCGCGCGGCGCGGTGAGCTGATCGAGCGCCCACCGCGCGTGCTCGCGGACGAGCTCGCTGGTCTCCGCGAGCAGCTTCTCGAGCGCGGGGATCGCGTCCGCCGAGCGCGTGTTGCCGAGCGCGACCGCGACATTGCGCAGCAGCACCTCGCGCGGGACGCGGCGCAGCGCGGTCCGCTTCACGAACTGGCGCATCTGGTTCGCGCCCTTCATCGCGAGCGCGATCAGGTCGGGCAGGGCGTGCTCGATCGAGCGCGGGCTCAGCTGCGGGGCGTGCGGCTCGCCGGCGCCGGCGTTGAACGGGCAGACCTCCTGGCAGATGTCGCAACCGAACACCCAGGTGCCGATCAGGGGCCGGAGCTCGACCGGGAGCGAGCCGTGGTGCTCGATCGTCAGGTACGAGATGCAGCGCCGCGCGTCGAGCAGGTAGGCGTCGGTGAACGCGCCGGTCGGGCACGCATCGAGGCACGACCGGCAGGTCCCGCAGCGCGGCTTGACCGGCGCCTCCGGGGCGGTGATCGGCAGCTCGACGTCGACGAGCAGCTCGCCGAGCACGACGTAGCTGCCGGCGCCGGGCGCGATCAGCATGGTGTTCTTCGCGACGAAGCCCAGGCCGCCGCGCTCGGCCCACTCGCGCTCGAGCACCGGCGCCGAGTCGACGCACGGGCGCGAGGCGACGGGGCGGCCGAGCTCCGCGGACAGCCGGTCGGCGAGCACGACGAGCTTGTCGCGCATCACGAGGTGATAGTCCTCGCCCCGCGCGTAGCGCGCGATCCGGCCGCGCAGCAGCGCCGCGGGCGGGATCGGATCGGCTCGGTCGTAGGCGAGCGCGACGACGATCAGCGACCGCGCGGAGTCGAGCAGCGCGCGCAGATCGGCGCGCGGCCCGGTGTGCTCGGGAGATGCAAGGTACGCCATCTCGCCCGCGTGGCCCCGCGCGAGCCACGAGGTGTAGAGCGCGTGGCGGCGCGGCGCCTCGATCGGCAGGACGGCCGCGCGCGCGAAGCCGAGCTCCCGGGTGATCCGAGCGATCACCGGCCGATCACTCGCGCGAGCCTTCCCGGTCGTCGTCGGGAGGCTCGCCGGCGAACTGGATGGCGTCGTAGGGCACCGTGCAATCGCGCTCGCGCGGCTGCGGATACGCGACGCGGACCCCGCGGTACGTGGTGACGACGACCTCGTGCTCGTCGATCGACTCGAGGTAGCTCGGCACGAGCGGCACCTTGCCGTGGCCGCCGGGCGCGTCCATGACGAGCATCGGCACGGCCATCGAGTTCATCCAGCCGCGCAGTCCCCGGTAGAGCTCCATCGCGGTCTCGATCGGGGTGCGCAGGTGATCGGTGCCGATGACCGTGTCGCCTTGAAACAGGTAGTAGGGCCGCACCCGCGAGCGCAGGAGGCCACGCATCAGCGCGCGCAGCGAGCGCACGCTCGAGTTGATGCCGCGCAGGAGCACGGTCTGGTTGCCGACCGGGATGCCGCCGTCGACCAGGCGCTCGCACCCGGCGCGCGCCTCGGGAGTCAGCTCCTTCACGTGATTGAAGTGCGTGTTGATGAACAGCGGGTGGAACTCGCGCAGCGCGGCGACCAGCTCGTCGTCGATCCGCATCGGGCACACCACGGGGAGCCGCGTGCCGATCCGGATCGTCTCGACGTGCGGGATCGCGCGCAGCCGCCGCAGGAGGTGCGAGAGGCGACGCGTCGAGAGCAGCAGCGGATCTCCGCCGGACAGCAGCACGTCGCGGATGCGCGGCGTCCGCGCGATGTACTCGAGTCCGGCGTCGAGCTCGGAGGTCGTCGGGGGCTCGTCGCCGCCGACCAGGCGCCGGCGGTTGCAGTGGCGGCAGTAGATGCCGCAGCGGTCGACGACCAGGAACAGCACCCGGTCGGGATACTTGTGGACGATCGACGGCGCCGGCATGTGCGAGTCCTCGCCGAGCGGATCGCGCAGCTCCTCCTCGCGGATGTCGGCCTCGAGTGCGCGCGGGATCGCCTGCATGCGGATCGGGCAGGTCGCGTGGACGGGGTCCATGAGCGACGCGTAGTAGGGCGTGAGACCGACGCGGAACAGCGAGGCCGACGCCGCGAGCCCCTCGGTCTCCTCGGGCGAGAGCGCGACGACGCGCGCGAGCTCCTCGGGCGACGTCAGCATGTGGCCGAGCTGCCAGCGCCAGTCGTTCCACTGCGCGTCGGGCACGTCGCCGCGCCGGAGCGGCGAGGCGCCTAGCGGGGAGAGCGTCGGGAGGTGGACGACCACGTCGCGTACATAGCACGCGCGCGGGTGACCACGTCGACGAGCCCGTCGGTGAGCGGCAGCCGGGACAGCTCGGCCTCGTCGACGAACTTCGCGGCTCTCGCGTCGCTGCCCGCGGCGAGCGTGCCGCCGACCACGCGCGCGAGGTAGTCGAGGATGACGAAGTGGAAGTCGTCGCCCATGCGCTCGACCACGCACGACAGCGGCCCGACCTCGACGAGGAGCCCGGTCTCCTCCCGCACCTCGCGGGCCACGCCCTGGGCGAGCGTCTCGGCCCCGACCAGGCGGCCGCCCGGCACCGACCACTGGCCCTCGCCGGGCGGCTTGCCGCGCTCGACGAGGAGCACGCGGCCCTCGGGGTCGAACACGATGCCCGCGACGGCGACGACCGGCGTCATCGGGCGCCTCGCCGGGGCGCGGCCTTCGCCGTCTTCTTCGGAGCGGGCTTCATCTGCTTCAGCTTGCCCGCGTTCGCGGAAATGGTCGAGCCCGTCGGACAGTGAGGCCGGAGTGGGCAATGGTCGCAGTCCGGAGCCTTCGCGAGGCACGTCCGCCGCCCGTGCCAGATCAGGCGGTGGGCGACGTCGGTCCACTGGGCGCGAGGTAGGAGCTGCATCAGCTCCTGCTCGATCTTCACGGGGTCGGTCTGCTTCGTGAGGCCGAGGCGCTGGGACAGCCGGGCGACGTGCGTGTCGACCACGACGCCCTCGTTCTTGCCGAGCGCCGAGCCGAGCACCACGTTCGCCGTCTTGCGTGCGACACCCGGGAGAGACACCAGCGCCTCCATCGTGTCGGGGATCACGCCGCCGTGGCGCTCGACGACCGCGCGGGCCATGCCGATCAGGCTCTTCGCCTTGTTGCGATAGAAGCCGGACTTGAAGATCAGCGGCTCGAGCTCGGCCGGCTCCGCCTTCGCGAGCGCCGCGGGATCCGGATACTTCGCGAACAGGGCCGGCGTGATCGTGTTGATCATCTTGTCGGTCGACTGCGCCGACAGGATCGTCGCCGCGAGCAGCTCGTAGGCGTTTCGGTGATCGAGCTCGACATGGGCGTCGGGCCAGGTTTCCCCGAGGACGGCGGCGATCTTTGCTGCGGCGCGCTTCTGCAGCGCGTGTGTGCTATTGCCTGTGCGAGCTCCCATGCAGCGCCGGCACCGTATCACCTTCTCCGTCATCGCGATCGCGCTCGTCGTGGCGTCCGCGTGCTCGAACAAGAAGGAGGTTCGCGCTGCGAAGACGTCGGTCTACGACATCGACTTCGCGGTCGTGTACTCGGGCGCGCTGCAGGCGACGCGCGAGCTCTACGCGAACATCGATGACAACCCGGGCTCGGGAAAGATCCAGACCGCGTGGCACCAGGTGCAGTACGCCAACAACAGCGATGACCTGTCGAACCAGCGCGTCGTCGCGGCGGGGCAGGGCTACAACCCGAACGCGACGGTGTCGCCCGGTGCGGCGGCGGCCGGCATGCCGACGCGGCTCGCGTACAAGCGCTACTTCGTGCGGTTCGACATCACGGTCGCCGGCGGGCGGCCGTGGCGCGTGAAGGTGATCGGCCACGCGGCGGAGTGGGATCCGGGCAACGCGATGCCGACGGAGCTGAAGGGGATGGCGCGGCCGCCGTGGCTCGACGGCCGCATCGAGGCGCTCCAGGTCGCGATCTACCGCAAGATCAAGCCGTACGCGATCCGCGCGAAGGAGCCCGAGGTCGTCGACAAGCAGCCGGAGCTCGATCTACCGAAGACGGATCCGACGGCGTTCAAGGGCGTGCCGCCCGCCGCCGCGAGGGCGCTCGCGGCGATCAAGGACGCGCTCGCGCTGCGCGATCCGGCGGCGCTCCGCGCGCAGCTCGCGGACGACGTGCTGTGGAGCCTCGGCGGGGCGCCCGGTGCCGACACCGCGATGGCGATGTGGCAGGCCGACGCCGAGTCGCTCGAGGCGATGCAGCGGGTGATCGCGGGCGGCTGCGCCGAGAGCGAGAAGAAGGTCGCGTGCCCGCCGGGGCCGCCGGTCGCGGGCGCGTGGCAGCTCGTGATCGAGCAGCGCGCCGATGGGTACAAGGTCACGTCGTTCGTCCGGGCCGAGTAGCGAGCAGCTCTCACTGCGTCGAGAAGGCCATCCGATCGATCCGGGCGACACAGCCACCCGGCACCACCGCACCGGCCGACGTCACCTCGTGAAATGTCACCCCCTGGATCGAGCCGGCCGGTGGCTGCGTCGCCGTCAAGGTGAGCATTCCCGCGGTCGCGAAGTAGAACTTGCCGGGCCCCATCATCCCGATGTCGGCGACGATGCTGATGCACGCGCCGCAGTTCGAGAAGTCGAGGTCGGCGCCCGCCAGCGTGAACGTGCCGGTCGCGAGGCCGGCGGCGAACACGCCCTTGCCGGTGTTGAGCTTCAGGAGGAACGAGTCGCGCGGCGGCCCGGGGTCGAGCACGATCGTCGACGTCGTCGGGCCCAGGCTCGTCGACCCGACCTTCGTGCCGAGGTCGCCGTAGAACCCGAGGATCTGGCACGTGGCGGTGTCGTACGGCGCGTCGGCGGTCGCGGCCGAATCGACGGGGACCGCCGGGTCCGAGTCACCGCACGCAGCGGCCGCGGCGAGGCAGGCGAGGAGCGAGGCGCGCATGACGCGATGGTCGCACGGGCGGAGCGTCACGAGAGGCCATATCGCTTGAGCTTGTCGAGGAACGTCGCGCGCGACAGCCCGAGGCGCCGCGCGGCCTCCGACTGGTTGCCGCCGCTGCCGTCGAGCGCCTCGCGCAGCATCGAGCGCTCGAGCTGCTCGACGCGCTCGCGAAACGTGCCGGTGGTCGCCGGCGCGGCCAACCCGCGGCCGGCGAGCGCCGGCTCGTCGAGCGTGCCTCCTTCGGAGAGCGCGACGAGCCGCGTGACCAGGTTCTCGAGCTCGCGCACGTTGCCGGGGTAGGCGCGCGCCTCGAGGGCGCGCACGAGCGACGGCGAGAGCTGGACGCCTTCGATCCCGAAGCGGCGCGCGGCCTCGCGCGCGAACAGCTCGGCGAGCAGCGGGATGTCGCTCGCGCGATCTCGCAGCGGCGGCATCTCGAGCTCGACGACCGAGAGCCGGTAGTAGAGGTCCTCGCGGAACCGGCCGGCGCGCGCC
>JAEUJX010000401.1 GCA_016794545.1 Myxococcales bacterium | reverse complement strand
AGTGCACGCCGGCCATGCCCTTCGCGATCGCGAACGCGGTCATCTCGTCGGCGTCCTGCAGGGTGAAGTACTCGCCCTGGACGTCGTTGCCGCCGATCATCGGCGTCAGCTCCATGTTCGCGTACGGCACGCCCCAGCGATCGCGCAGGTTGTATGCGGCCTGGATCGCGGACTGACCCATGTCGCACTGGCCGCCGCTCACCACGCACACGCCCGGGCTCGGACCGCCGTAGTCCATCACCATCAGGTTGACCGTGACGTAGCTCGGCCACGTGGTGCCGAACACCGCGCGCATCGCGGCCATCGTCTGATCGCCCTTGATGTTGAAGCTCGACGGCGCCGATGGACCGAGCGGCTGCGCCGTCGGAGCTCCGGCGTTGTTCGCGAGCGTCGCGAGCGTGAGGGAGAACCGCAGCCCCGGATACGCCGCGTGTGCCGCCGGGATGCGGCGGATCAAGCTCTCGATGTCCTGCGCCGACTGCCCGGCCTCGATGTCGAAGTCGACGCCGATCAGGTTCGGCGAGGCCCACCGCCCGAGGAACGCGGCGAAGCCGGCGTCGCTGCTGCAGCGGAACGAGCCCGCCGCACCACCCGTCGAGAGGATGTAGTCGATGCCCTTGCCCGCGAGCAGCGGCGCGTTCACCTGTGCCATCGCCGCGCCCGGCACGCCGCCCCAGCTCTCGCTGCCGCACTCACCTGTCGCGAACGCCAGCGTGATCGTCTTCGTGCCCTGCGCCACCATGTCGTCGACGAGCGGCGTGCGCGTGCCCGGCACCAGCGTGGAGATCACGTTGGTGTTCCAGTTCATGTTGATCGAGGTGTCCTTGTAGGCGCCGAAGATCAGGCCCGCCGGCGCGGTGCCGCCACCACCACCTCCACCACCTCCGCCACCACCGCCACCGCCACCGCCACCACCACCACCACCGCCGCTACCGCCACCACCGCCACCACCGCCGCCGCCACCGGCGCACGTCACCGGGCTCCACAGGGCGGGCACGACCTCGGGCGTCCAGTCGGGCTGTGTCGTGTGACCCTGGACGCACTGGTAGTACGCGCCGTTGTACGTGATGACGTCACCGGTGGCGTACGCGGTCCACGCGGTCCACGCCGAGGCGGCGGCGCACTGCGCGGCGCTGACCTCGTCCACGGTCGACGACAGATCGTCGGTGCAGGCCGCGAGCGAGGCGGCCGCGAGCAGGATCGAGCACAGAGGATGGTTCTTCATATCTCGACAGAGGCGACCCGCGCGGCGATCGGGTCACCTCGATCGAGAGAACTCACGGGGCGAACACCGTGCGGATCCCGCGCAGTGCGGCGAACGGAAAGATCGTGTGGTGGTGCTCTGCGGGCATGGGCTCGTAGGTCCACCGCAGCCCCCGGGGAGCGAGGATGCGCAGCGACGCCAGGAGCACGTCGACGCCGGCCTGGATCACCGGCTCGTCGGCGTTCGCGAGGTACAGCTGCTTCGGTGCCGCGAGATCCTCGATCAGCGCATTCGCTCTCCGCGCGAGCGCCTGGCCGTTCCACTGGAGGCTCGGGTCCGCGGCGATGTAGCTGTCGAACAGCGCCGGCTCCTCGAGGAACGTCTCGACCACGAAGTGCCCGGCGAGCGACTCGCCGATCAGCCCGGACTCGCCGGTGGTCCGGTAGTGCGCGGCGATGTGCGGCTTCAGCTCGTCGCGGAAGAAGGTCCGGAACGTCGCGGAGCCGCCGGCGCGGGGGGCGGCCTCCTGCTCCTCGGGCGTCCGCGTCACGGCTGTGAGATCGTGACGGCGATCGGTGTTCTCGACGCCGACGACGATCACCGGCCGGATCACCGCGTTCTTGATCGAGACATCGACCGCTCCGGCGACGTGCGGGAAGTCCTCCTTCAGGCCGCCGTCGGGCATGTAGAGCACCGGGTAGCGCGCGCCCGACGTCGCGTAGTCGGGCGGCAGGTACACGTTGATCACGCGGCGCTCGCCGAGCACCCTCGAGTCGAAGGTGAAGGTCTCGCCGATCGCGGCCGGCGCCGTGGCGGGCGGCGCCGCGGCCGGGCGGGGCGGGGGAGACGACGCGCAGGCGCCGAGGGCGAGGAGGAGCGCGGCGGGTCCGGCAGACATGGAGCGAACGTACCGGAACCACTGGCAGAAAAAATCTCCCAGGGGCGTGACCCGATCGCGCGCCGGCCGCTCTCTATCCCGGCATGAGCAAGCACACCGTCGTCCTGTCGCTCCTGTCCCTCCTCGTGGTCGGTGCCTGTGTCAGCGAGGTCGGCGGCGACGGCGGCGACGATGGGCCCGGGGGCGGCGGGGGCGGCGGCGGTGGCTCGGGCTCGGGGTCGGGATCGGGCGAGGTGCCCGAGGGCTTCCTGTTCGGCCCGTACAAGGACACCTCGATCAACATGGACTGGAACACCAACGTGATCTCGACGCTGGTGCCGGGCACGCGCACGCCGCTCGTCGACGACATGGTGGCGCACGGCGCGAAGACCGTGACGATCTCGTTCGCGACCGGGGAGTGCGGCAGCGAGAGCTGGGGCGGCGTGCCGGGCGCGGCGATGGCGCAGGTGAACGTGCCGCTGTTCGTGGGCAAGGACATCGACTACATCCTCGCGACGGGTGGTGCGGCCGGCTCGTTCACCTGCGGCAGCGATGCGGGGATGGACGCGTTCCTCGCGCGCTGGGACTCGAAGAACCTGGTCGGCGTCGACTATGACATCGAGGCCGGTCAGACCGAGGCGCAGATCGGCGAGCTGATCCAGCGGATCATCGCCGCGCACGCGAAGTACCCGAAGCTGCGCTGGCAGCTGACGCTCGCGACGCTCGCGAACAACGACGGGTCGCCGAAGGCGGTGTCGCTCGGGTCGGCCGCGCCGTCGAGCTTCAACATCAAGGGCGATCAGACGCTGAACGCGGTGAAGGCGCGCCTGGGCTTCGACGGCACCGCCGCGACGTGGCCGAGCTACGTCACCGTGAACCTGATGGTGATGGACTACGGCGGGCCGAGCCCCGGCGTGTGCGTGGTCACCGGCGGTCTGTGCGACATGGGCCAGTCGGCGATCCAGGCCGCGCACAACCTGCACGACCACTGGGGCGTGCCGTGGTCGAACATCGAGCTGACGCCGATGATCGGCGGCAACGACGTCCAGGACGAGCACTTCTCGCTCGAAGACGCCGACGAGATGACCGCATTCGCGGTCGCCAACAAGCTCGCGGGCATCCACTACTGGTCGTACGACCGCGACACGGACTGCCCGAAGGGGCCGGCGTCGCCGACGTGCAACTCGCTCGGCGGCATCGGGCCGCACGGCTTCCTCACGCGCTTCATCGCGAACGGGATGAACTGATACGCTGATGTCCGCGTGCGAACCCCGGCGGTGCTGCTGATGCTCGCGCTGTTGCCGACCGTGGCACGCGCCGAGGAGCAGCTCGCCGTCGTGGTGCGCGCGGGCCCGCACGAGGCCACGATCGTCACGCGCCTGAAGGGCCAGCTCGCCGATCTCGACGTCGTGACCCTCAGCGTCGAGGCCACCGGCGATGCGATCGAGCCGACGCTGGAGGCGCAGCTCGCCGCCGCGGAACGGATCGGCGCCGCGAGCGGCGCGCGCGTGGTCGTGTGGTTCATCCCCCGCGGCAAGACCCTCGCCGTGGCGATCGCGACCCCGCGCGAACACCGCCTGTTCGTGCGCGAGGTCCCGCAGTCCTCTGACTCCGCGACGGCGGAGGCCGCGGCGATCACGGTGCGCACCGCGGTCCGCTC
>JAEUJX010000386.1 GCA_016794545.1 Myxococcales bacterium | reverse complement strand
CCGCGGCGCTCGCCGGCCATGGCCTGCCCGCCCCGGCGCACGCACGCCTCGTCACGAACCTCCGCGTCGCCGGCTACGTGTTCAACCCGGTCAGCTTCTTCCTCGGCTACGGCGTCTCCGGCGCGCTCGAGACCGTGGTCGCCGAGGTCAACAACACGTACGGCGGGCGGCACCGCTACGTGCTCGGTCCCGCGCAGCGGATCCCGTCACGATCATCGCGCGTCGGGTTCCGGACGCCGCGCGAGCTCTACGTCTCGCCATTCCTCCACGGCGAGCGCGACTACGAGTGGTGGTTCGACGCCCCGCTCGACGGCGATCGCCTCGCGATCACGATGCACGTCGACTCGCCGGCCGGCGAGCGCGGGTTCGTCGCGCACCTCGCGGGCAAGCGCCGCGCGCTCACCGATCGCGCGCTCCTCGGCACCGCGCTGCGCTTCCCGCTCATGAGTCTCCAGGTGATCGCGCTCATCCACCTCGAGGCGATGATCCTGCGCTTCGTTCACCGCGTGCCGTACCGCCGGCCCGGCGCCGATCACCGCCCGTTGCCCGAGGACGACGGCGACATCTTCATGCGCAGCCGCGCGAGCACGTCGGGGTAGCTGGTCTTCAGGCGCTCGATCAGCTCGTCCTTCGTGCTCGCGATCCGCGCCGCCGGCATCTGGATCTGGCCCGACGACGATGCCGCGGCCTCCGCCTGGGTGACCGCCTCCACGGCCTCCGCCGGGGTCGCCGGCGCCTCGCCGTTCTCGAGCAGCGGCCACAGCTGCGCGCGGACGTCGGGCGGCAGGATGCTCTCCAGGTACTCGAGCGCGGTCCCGCGCAGCGAGGGGTCGTCGGTCTGCATGGCGTGCAGCGCGATGCGGAGCGGCTCCGCGGGCAGCACGAGGCCGAGGACGCGGAACACGTGCTCGAGGCTGGTCGGGCCACGGACCTCCTCCTCGCCCGCCTGGGTCGCGCCGACCAGATCGTCGACGAGCTGGCGCGTGCGCCACTCGCGCGGGTCCGCGACGAGCTCGCGGCGGACCGCCTCGAACACCTGCTCGACCGTCAGCTCCTTGAGGTGTCCATCGGCCGCGAGCCGCGACAGCATCGCGCCCGCGCGATAACGGACGTCGAAGCTCGGATCCCCGAGCGCGCGCCACAGCGCCCAGGCCGCGAGCTGCGGCTCGCCCTGCGCGATCACGGCGGGTAACCGGCGGCGAAGGACCTCGGAGCGCCGCTGATCGAGGAGCGCGTCCGCGAGCAGGCCGGTGATGTCGCGCGCGACCGGCGCGAGCGCCGCGACCGCCTCCGCCGCGACCCTGTCGTCGCCGACGAGGTCGATCACGAGCGGCGCGGCCTCCCGCGTCAGCGGCTGCGCGAGCGCGGCCTTGACCTTCGCCGGATCGCGCGACCGCAGCTCGCGCGCGAGCTCGATCAGCGGATCGGGTCCCCTCGAGGGCCGCGGGGTCGCGCGGACCTTCGCGCGGCGCCAGCTGCGCCGCAGCCGCAGCGGCACCGACTCGGCGTGCGACGGCAGCCCGCTGAGCGAGAGCCAGGGCTCCGGCTCCGCCTCCACGTGCGCGACCTCGGCCGCGCGGTCGAGCAGGCTCTCCTCGAGCGCCTGGGTGTACGCGCGGGGCAGCCGGAGCGAGACCAGCAGCGTCAGCGCGAAGCACGCGACCGCGGCGAGCAACAGCGCGAACCGCGTGTCGATCGAGAACCACACGACCGCGGCCACCAGCTGCGCGCCCAGGATGTCGCCGATCTTGTCCGCCCCGACGTCGAGGATGACCTTCGTCGGACGCTTGCGCTCCTCGGTCAGCGGCGCGTAGAGCAGCTCGTACGCGGAGCGATAGATCGAGTTGCGCGTGACGAGCTCGGCCGACCGCGCGATCGCCGCCGACAACGGGATCGGCACGAGCAGCGCGAACAGGCTGAACCCGGTGAGCGTCGCCGGCAGCGCGGAGACGCTCCGCGGCACACCGAGCTTCGCGATCAGCGGGCCGCACAGCGCGAGCTGGACGACGGCGGTGATCACGTTCGTCACCGTGTAGAACACGGCGAGCGAGCGCAGCAGACTGTCATCGCCGGCGTTGACGATGTCGGCCTTGAACACGTAGTCGAGAACGCCGCCGGCGATCGAGACGAGCACGACGATGATCGCGACGGTGCGGATCAGCGGTGCCTTCGCCGCGTGCTTGAGCGCTTCGGTCGACTGGTCGACCTGGGTCTCGCGCACGTGCTTCACGCCGGAGCCGAAGGAGTACAGCGCGACCGCGCAGACCACCTGCAGCACGGCGAGCACGAGCAGCACCATGTCGGACGGCAGGTACACCGCGGTGCGCTCGGCCACGATGCCGCCGGCGATGCCGCCGAGCGTGGCCCCCATCCCGATGCGGCCGATGTGGCGCTTCGCGGTCTGCACGTCGAAGCGCTCGTTGACGATCGACCAGAACCCGGAGACCAGCACCGCGCTCGCGGTCGACAGGTGGACGAACACGAGCGCCGCCATCGCGCGCGGGAACTGCTCGAGCAGCACCCACTCGGCGACGAGCATGGCCGCCGACACGAGGTTCGCGATCGGCACGAGCTTCACCGGACCGAACCGGGCCATCAGCTTGCCGGCGATCACGATCACCGGAAACGCGACGACGGACGCGATGCCGATGAACAGCGGCAGGTAGCCGATGCCGAACTCCGAGAGCAGGATCGCGTCGCGCGCCGCCTTGCCGGCGACGAATACCGCGACCACGAGGACCGCGCCGATCGTGGCGACGCGAGCCGTACTCCGGTCTGGGTCGGGCGTGGACATGACTAGCTCGCGCGCGCCGGCGCCTCCGCCTGCGCGTCCTGCTTCGCGGCGAGCTCGTCGTGGAGCACGCCGGCGGTGCGCGCCAGCAGGAGCCACACCACTGCGAGGCACACGTTCAGGATCGCGAAGGCCTGGACACCGAGACCGAGCACCTCGACGAACAGCGCGACGATGCCGATGCCGGCGATCACGTCGCCGAGGCGGAAGAAGAACGTGTCGATCGCCGCCTTCGCCTTGAACTTCGCCTCGCGGCTGGTCGGCAGGAACAGCGCCTGCTTCAGCGTGTTGTGCAGCGAGTAGTCGAGGCTGTTCTCGGCGGTCTTGGTGATCCGGATCATCGTCAGGTTGACGAACAGCACGAGCGCGAACCAACCGCCGAGCACGACGAGCGGCATGATGAACAGCGCGCGCCGCACGCCGAGGTGCATCATGAGGCGCGCGACGATGAACGCCTGCAGCACGAACGACGCGATGTTGACGACGGTGTAGTACGACGAGAAGAAGTCGTTGAGGTACGCCTCGGGGTCGGCCGCCGACGCACTCGCATCCTGGGCGATCTTGCCCATCACGTACTCCCCGGTCGTGTTGATGATGGTCGCGACGAGCAGCATCAGCGCGAGGGTGCGCAGGTAGTTGTCATGGATCACGAGGCCGAAGCCGCCGCGCTTCTCGGCCGGGGGCTCGTCGCCCCTCGCCGTCTTCGCGGCCGCCTTCTCGCTCGCGATGCGCTCGCGGCGCTCCTTCTCGCGTGCATCGATCACGCGGTAGAGAACGAGCGACAGGCCGAGGCCGGCGAGCGCGACCAGCATCATGCCGGTGACTCCGATCGCCTCGTCGAGCAGGCGCGGCAGGTACGCACCGACGATGGCACCGATGCTCCCGCCGATCCCGATGACGGCGAACAGGCGCTTGCCCTCCTCCTCGGTGAACAGGTCGTTCGCGAACGACCAGAAGTTGGAGATGGCGAGCGCGCTGAAGATCCCGACCCACAGGTAGAAGGCGAGGCCGATCGGCGCCTGCGCCTGCGCGAGCAGATAGAACCCGACCAGGCAGCCCATGAAGATGAGCTGCATGGTGGTCAGGAGCCGGATGCGGGTGACGCGCCCCGCGAGCCAGCTGAACGCCGGCACGATGCCGAGGAGCAGGATGGTCTGCCCTGCCGAGGCGTACGCCTTCAGCTCGGCGCCTCCGCCGAGCAGGATCAGCGGCTCGCGCATCACCTTCAGCAGGTAGTAGGTCGTGAGCAGCACGAACACGTTGATCGCGAGCAGGAGGACCGTCAGGACCTCGTGCCGTCGAACGGGGAACACGCTCTGGAGCAGCGAGGTGGAGGTGTCGGGGGCCTGGGGTTCACTGATCCGGCTGACGTCCATGACGTTCCTCCACTCGTGCAATCACCTCGCCAAGGAGCTCCTGCGAGATCGCGTGATCGGCGTCCACGGAACTCCGTGATGTCCCGATGCCGGGGCGTGCGCCGGCGAGGCGCCGTGCGCTCCGCGCTGGTCGACCGGGCCAGCGCGCTCAGTGGCGGCGCAGGCCGATGACGGCGAGCTTGCCGCCGGCGATGCGCGACAGGTGCACATCGACGGCGGGACGCGTGGAGCCGCCGCGCATCGCGGCGAGCTTCACGATCGTGTAGCCATCGCGAGCGGCCCCGAGCGGGAGGTTCGCGTAGCAGGCGCGGCCGCGGCTGGTCGCCATGTACAGCGCGGGCTTCGCGGCGAGCCGCTTGCCCGCGTAGTCGAACACGTCGACGCGATAGGCGAGCCGCTCCTCGGTGAACCCGTGGAGCTGCTCGAGATCGTCGAAGCACAGCGTGACGGCGCCGGTGGTCTCGAGCGTGACCGCGAACCGGTCGAGCGGCGTGACCTTGCCGAACCAGTAGCGCCCGAGGATGCGCTGGCGCTTGATCAACGTCTCGAGCAGGTAGCGGCGCGCGCCGGGATCCGTGAGCTTGGCCTCGTCGATCACGGCGGCGAGCAGCTCGGGTGTGAACCGCATCGCGATCTTCGCGCCCCAGAAGCCATCGAACTTGTCGGCGTCCTCGAACGGCCAGTAGATCGAGTTCGGCTTCCAGCGCGACGGATCGAAGTGATCGCTCTCGAACACCGCGACGCCCTTGTACGGCGGCTGCTCGATGTTGTCCCACGGACGGTCCCACGTGCCGAGCGTCAGGAACGTGGCGAGCGAGGCCGCGAGATCGATGCGGTACGTGTAGCCGACCGTCTTCCAGTTGTTCGAGTTGTTCATGACGCCGAGCGCCTTCCCGAAGTCGATCAGGTAGTGCACGACGTGGCCGCGCTTCTCCCCCTTCTCGGCGGAGGCGGGGACGAACGCGTCGAGCGTGTTGTCCTCCTGGAGATCGGTGTGCGCGAGCCACGAGAACAGCGGCACCTGGCCGCGCACCGAGCGGCGCTTCTCGTGCGCGATCCGATCGTTCGGATCGTCGCCGCGGGTGCCCTCGCGCGCGTACGGGCCGATCGGCTTGCCGGGCACGAACCGGCTGAGCAGCACGCGGATCTTGCCGTCCGGCGTCTTCTCGACCATGTCGAGCGCGCGGTTGACGCGGTCCCACGTCAGCGGCGTCTTCTTGCCGAACATGTCCTTCAGCTTCGCCTCCGGATCGACCTCGATCTGGTCCTTCGTCAGGTAGCCGACGTGGTCCTCGGGGACGTTGTAGCCGGCGGCCCACAGGATGCGGTGACCGATGACGTGCGCGGCGGTCTCCATCTCCGGCACGCCCTTCACGTCGAACTTGAGGAGGTACTTCGCGCGCCGTGCATCCTCGACGACGAAGCCGATCGCGGTGCCGCCTTCCTTCGCGCCCGTGATCGTGACCGGCAGGTTGTCGAACGGCGACGGGTGCTCGTTCGGCCCCTTCCTGATCTCGTCGATCGTCACGTCGCGCACGCCGATCCGGTTCGTGAACCACGTCGAGTCCGGCACCTCGTCGATCGAGTTGACGTCCTGCGCGCGGCCCTTGTCGGGCAGATCCATCGCGCGCGTCACGCGGCGAACGACGAAGCCATCGAGGTGATAGAGGGTGCGGTTGTAGACGCGCTCCTTCGGAGCCTTCTCGAGCGTCACCGCGTCGTCGACCTTCCACACCGGCTCCTGCGGCTTGAACCGCAGCGTGCCGGCGGGCGGGCGCGCGCAGGCGGTCGCGGTGGCGGCGAGGACGAGGGCGATCAGCGTACCGCGCATGGCTAGAACCTCCCGGCGCGCTCGCGACGGCCGAACGCGGGCGACAGCGCGAGCTCGAAGAACACGTCGCCGTCCTTCGACGCGGCGAGCTGGCCGCGGAGCAGGAACGACCGATAGGTGCGCATCTCGATGCCGCCGCCGAAGCCCATGCGGAGCCCGGTGAGCTCCACCTCGGACAGCGACGGGAACGGGCGACCGACGTCGACGAACGCATAGCCGCCGAAGTAGTTGCCGAGGTCCCACGCATACTCCGCGGTGGCGAGCGCGACCGCGCCGTCGCGGAACCGGTCGCGGGGATAGCCGCGCAGGAAGTCGGGACCGCCGAGCCGCGGCAGCTCGACGAACGAGATCTTGCCGTCGGTGCGACCGTCGGTCCCGCCGACCGCATCGACCATCGCCCGCAGCGTCAGCACGCGGCTGCCCTTGTAGAGGTCGATGTAGCGCTGCACCTCGCCGCCGTAGCGGTAGTAGCTGGTCGTATCGTCGGCGAGACCGCGGGCGCGGCCGGTGAACGCCGACAGGTACCAGCCAGTCGCGTCCATCACCCGCGAGATGTACGGGTTGGTCGGCCGGCGCGAGTCGTAGATCAGCTCGGTCTCCACGTAGATGTTGCTCGTGCCGTCGTCGAAGCCGACGAGGCGCGTGGTGTCGTAGCGGTCCGCGATCGATTCCCCGCCGACGTCCGAGTCGCCGAACGCCCGATCGGCCCACGCGCCGGTGACGCGGACGTACAGGTCCCTGGCGATCTTGGTGTCGAGGTACGTCTTCATCCGCATGATGTCCTCGCGGAACCGCGAGGCGATGGCGACGTTCGACGTCATCGGATCGATCGGCATCTCCGGCGGCGCCTCGAGCTCGGTGTTGTCGCCGAAGCCGAAGAACCGCTCGCCCGGCCGGCGCTGAAAGCGCGCCTCGAAGTTCGCGGTGAACCGCTTCGCGATCCGCTCGCCCGACGACAGCTTGAGGCCATAGCCCTGACGGAACTCGCCGCCGAAGTCGGCGAACAGCTTCACCTTCTCCTTCTGGCCGAACACGTCGTAGTGCACGAACCGCGCGCCGACGGAGAATCCGTAGTCCGTCGAGTACGACGCGACGGGATAGAGGCCGTAGATCTGATCCGCGGAGAACAGCGCTCCCTTGAGCTTGTCCCGCGTCACCTCGTAGGTCCACGCCGCGCCGCGCAGCGGCTGAGCGGCGACCCAGAAGCCCCAGCGCGGGAGGAACAGCAGGGCGCGCGGGATCCACCGGAGCCGCTCTGCGGTCGATGGTGGCTCGTCGATCGCGATCCCGCTCGCCTCCTCGGGCGCGACGCCCCGCGCGGGCGGTGGCACCGGCTCGGGGGCCGTCGTCGGTGGATCCGGATCGGTGGTCGGCGTGGCGGTGGACGACGTGGCGACGGCGGTGGGCTCGTCCGCGCGCGCGGCCCGCGCCGGAACGAGACCCGCGAGCAGCGCGGCCGCGAGCAGAGTGGAACGTGAAGCGAACATTGGGAGACTTCTGAGCGCTCTCTCGTGAGTGCAAGGAGGTGGCCAGCGGCCGCGCCGGGCGCGCGGCGCGATCGCGACGCGCGTGAGGGCGTCGATCGCACCGCATGCTTCGGCCGTAGTACCGTGCAGTTCGCGTGTCCGCGGTCGTCTCTCATCCGCTCGTCGTGCCGCTGCCGCGGCTGCCTGCCCCCACGGCGCGCCTCGTCCGGTGGGCGCTGCTGACACGGTTGCGCGCGGGGTGGGCGGGCGGCCGTCTCGATCTCGCGCTCCCGACCGGAGAGGTCGTGCGCATCGGTGAGGCGGGCCCACCCGATGCGATCGCGCGGGTCCACGACGATCGAGTGTTCCTGCGCCTGCTCCTCCGCGGGGAGATGGGCGGTGGCGAGTCCTTCGTCGCCGGCGAGTGGTCGTCCGCGGACCTCGTCGGATTGTTGCGCGTGTTCCTGCGCGGCACCGCGGCGCGCGGCGCCGAGTCGCTGCTCACGCGCGTCGCGCAGCACCGGGACCTCGTGCGCCACCGCCGCGCCGCGAACACCGAGGCCGGCAGCGAGCGCAACATCCACGCGCACTACGATCTGGGCAACGCGTTCTACGCGCTGTTCCTCGACGCGGACACCATGGCCTACTCGTGCGGGTACTGGCCCGACGCGCGGATGACGCTCGCGGATGCGCAGCGCGCGAAGCTCGATCGCCTGTGCGACGCGCTCGCGCTGTCACCGCGGGATCACCTGCTCGAGCTCGGCTGCGGCTGGGGCGGCATGGCGATCCACGCCGCGCGGACGCGCGGCTGCAAGGTCACCGCGATCACCGTCTCGCGCGAGCAGCACCGCTTCGCGACCGAGCGCGTCGCGGCCGCCGGGCTCTCCGATCGCGTCTCGATTCAGCTCCGCGACTACCGCGATCTCGCGGCCCACCATCGTGGCGAGCGCTTCGACAAGCTGGTCTCGATCGAGATGCTCGAGGCCGTGGGTGACGACTACCTACCCGCGTTCTTCGCCGCCTGCGCGCGGCTGCTCGCGCCGGGCGGCCGCCTCGCGCTCCAGTCGATCACGATGCCTGATGATCGCTTCGACGCGTACCGCACGCGCGTCGACTGGATGCAGACCTACGTGTTCCCCGGCTCGTGCATCCCATCGCTCGCCGCGATCCGCCGCGCCGCCCACGGCGCCGGTCTCGCGATCGACTCCGCCGACGACATCGGCCCACACTACGCGCCGACGTTGCGCGCCTGGCGGATGCGGTTCCTCGCACAGCTCCCGCGCGTCCGCGCGCTCGGCATGGGCGAGCCGTTCCTGCGCACGTGGCTCCTCTACCTCGCGTTCTCCGAGGCCGCGTTCACCGAGCGCACGCTCGGCGACCACCAGCTCGTCCTCCGAAAATAGAACGGGCCCCGACAGCCGGGGCCCGTTTGCTCAATCACTTTCCCGAACCCTCTTCGTAAGGGCACGAGGTTCATCCGGGGGCGTTTCCGCCCACGGATCGTGCGGGGAGGCTAGGAACGCCCCTCCTTAGAGCTGGTACTGGTACTTTGCATGTTCTTCAGTCCTCCCGTGGCGTTAAGCCACAGCCCAACACCTACGGCCCGCAGGCAGAATTGCCGCGGCTCCCGGGGTTGGGCCTTCGTAATGGGCGCATCGGCCCGTTTCGAAGCCCACAGTGCGCGTTGTCCGGATGGTCATCGCGTTGTGTTCTCGGCGACGTGAATCGCAAGACCATTGTAGGGGAAGTCGAGGGCAGGCGCCAGGGTCCGGAGTGCATCTGTGCTATGTCCCCGCCGGCAACCATGACCACGCGGCCCACCAAGCAGCTGGAGACGTTCCCGAATCCGAAGCCGGGCCGCGACTATCACATCCTCTTCGACTGCCCCGAGTTCACCTGCCTGTGCCCGATGACCGGGCAGCCCGACTTCGCGACCATCCGGATCGACTACGTCCCGGACGCCCTCTGTGTCGAGCTCAAGAGCCTGAAGCTCTACCTTTGGAGCTACCGCAACGAAGGCGCGTTCCACGAAGCCGTCACCAATCAGATCGCGGATGACCTGATCGCCGCGATCCAGCCGCGCTCGCTCACCGTCACGGGAACGTTCTGGGTCCGCGGTGGCATCACCACCAGCGTCGTCGTCACGCACCCCCAGACGACCTGAGGCACCGCGCGCGGCGATCGCGCCCGCACGGCTCCTGTCCTGCACTCGGGCAGCGCTCGTGCCTGCACTCGCGCGTGCCTGCACTCGCGCGTGCCTGCGCTCGTGCTCCTCTCGTGCGCCCGAATGGAGCACGAGCGGCGCATGAGGGCGTGCGAGCGGAGCGCGAGCCGAGCGCGAGCGGCGCGCGAGCGGCGCACGTGCGGCGCACGTGTGCAGGTACGTGCTCATGAGGCCGTTGGCGCGCCGAGGAGGAGGCCCCGAAACGACAAACGTCGCCGGGCCGTGTGAACGGGGGCGACGTTTGCGATGGCGCGCTCGAGCCGGAGCGCCGGGAAACGACCGACTAGAACGTGAAGATCTGATCGGGGCGCTTCTCGGCCGGCTTGGGAGCGTTGGTCTCCTGCTGCTTCGGCTTGATGATCGGCGGCGGCGGATCGACCGCGAAGCGCGCGGCCGCCGACGTCATCGGGATGACCGGGTTCGAGACCGAGGTCGGGCGCTCGCTGGTCGAGCCTACCGGCGCGCCGGAGCTGGCCACCGCCGAGGTCTTGGTCGGCGTGCCGGGCGTCGGCGCCGTGGGGCGCGGAGCGCTCGGCGTGATCGCGCTCGGCCGCGGCTGGGCCGGCGTGGCGCCCGGAGAAGGTGCCGGACCGTCGCCGAGGAAATCGTTCACGCGGGTCTCGACGAGCTGGCTCATCGAGATGTTGTTGGCCTCGCAAAACGCCTTTAGCCGCTCGTAGGTCGTGCGGCTCACACTGATGCTCCGTCGAGTCTGCTTCTTGGCCATGATCTTTCCTTACGCTACAGGTAGGGCACCGTCAAGGCTAACCTACTAGCCGTGGACTCCCGTGGTGACGCGTGGAGATATACGATCGGCGTCTGACAGCGAACGCGGAAAAACCTCCGCGACCGCTCACGAAGCGACCGAGATCACTCGCGATCAGAAATGATCGGGACGATCAGATCCCGCTTCTGCGCTTCAACCAATCGACCGGGCGCAGATGGGAGAGCAGCTCGGCTTCGCGACTGCCGGGCGTCGCCATCACGTCGTAGTCCCACCGCACCTGCGGGGGCAGCGACATCAGGATCGACTCGACGCGGCCGTTGGTCTTGAGGCCGAACAGCGTGCCGCGGTCATAGATGAGGTTGAACTCGACGTAGCGCCCGCGGCGGCGAAGCTGCCACGTGCGCTCGAGCTCGCCATAGGGCTCGACGTTGCGGCGCTCGACGATCGGCCGGTAGGCGCTCACGAACGCCCGGCCGACGTCCTGCACGAACGCGAACACCTGCTCGGGCCC
>JAEUJX010000333.1 GCA_016794545.1 Myxococcales bacterium | reverse complement strand
GCGTGATCCGACGCGGCGTTGGTCGAAGTCCGAGCCAGTCGATCAGTCGCTGAAGCCGACTCGGTCGATCTCGAGCTCTCTCGCGGTGGCCTTGACGCTCCATCGCGAACCTGTGCGGCGACGCGTCAACGCGCGCATAGCTTGCTTGAGTGGACGCGCATTGCATTGTGGCGGACCGAGGTCGAATCGGGGGGGCTTTGGCGTACTCGGAGGGCTACGGTCCGCTCGTCGCGGAACATCACTGAGGCGTGCGTTCCCACGGCCGACGCGAGCCATCCTCGCACGGGCGCACCGGTAGGCCGGCCGAGAAGTTGAGCCCGACCTCTGTCGTCGCCGAGTACTCGCGGTCGGTCCTCGCCGCGATCGTCAAGATCATGGTGTGTTCGGCAAAGGCTTGTTCTGCGGAAGTCGGAGAGAAGTCCTTCCAGACCACTGGCGACCAGGTCCCCTTAATCACCACGGAGCGCATGGGTCGCCTGGCCGTGATCGCGGCGTTCGGATCGGCTCCCGTGACCTTCGGTGGCGATGCGAGCAGATCATGAAAGGCCGAACGATCCGCATCATCGCGGAAGAGGAAGTCAGACAGTTGAAAGACTCGCTCGAGCGCAGCGCCGGCGCGGCAGTCGAAGGTGCCGATGTTGACCTCGAGAAGCTCATCGGTCTTCGCAGTCGCGAGGTAGTGCATGTCGATGACACAGTTGCAGGGGCCCACCCACACGCGGCAACCCGCCATCGTCACGTCGTGGCCAGGAAACGACCTGTTCTGCTTCACTTCTCCGCTGCCCTTGAGGTCACAGCCGAGCTTGGCTGCCCTAACACGTAGCTCGCCCGCGCTGCCCAGGGTTTCCGTTTGCTTCTTGGACGAGCATCCCGAAGCCCCTGCGGCCAGCGAGAGCTGGAAGACCAGCAGTGTAGGGATCCTCATGGCACCAGCTTCTCGACGATGTCTGCCGGGACCAGCTCCTGCAGCAGCAAGCGGAGCCCGACGTCCCGCAGAAGGTCTTCATTGATCTTGCGAGACATCCCGCCCACGACGGCGCGCTCGCGGAGCCACACGGCCTCCTCGCGAGAGAGCGAGCCAAAGTTTGCGGCACCGGCATCATCGATGTTGATGGTGAAGCCAGGCATCCATCCGTTCACCCGGGCGACCACCTGACGTGGAATCTTCATCTCCGCAAGCGGCTTTCCCTTGTACTGATCCCGGATCGCTTCGTTGACCCCGTTGAGCATGGCAGCTTTCACGGTCGGTTTGCCCTCAAGCTTGTCCCCGATGTCAGGCAATTCTGCGATCACCGTGAGAATGCCTGGGCTTCTCCCCACCGCTCCGGCGCCGGGAGATGGCGCCGGTGGCTTGAGGTGCGTCGCCTCGCCTGCGAGCCACTGCTCTTGCACCTTCAGGCGCTCTTCTTGTCCCGACATGTCCGCGATTTGTCCCTTGCCGTCGGGCGCGTCCTTAGAGCCGAACCTAGCCTGCGCGAGGTAAGACACCCATGCATCGCGCGACGCTTCGTACTGATGATCCCCAACCGCGTTGAGCTTGTCATCATCAACAAACACCGCCATGAGCGACTCGGCTTGCGCTCGGGTGGTGACCTCATCTGACCCCTTCACGATGAACTCGGTCTGTGCGGCGCGCAGACCGTGGTCCGCGGCGTCCTTTTGCGCATCGACGAACGCATCGGATACATTCTCTGGAGAGGGGGCGAGTTTGCTCTTGGCAAAGCTCACACCTGCCATTGCGCCGTCCTTGAACACGCTCTTCAGGAGCTCCTTCACGCCGTCGGCCTTCGCCTTCGCCGCTGGAGACCTGCCTGGTTCGCGGCGCTCGACGATGTACGTCGAGAGGGCCTTCGCCCCGGCTCCCAGGCCCAGCGGGACTGCATACTCGAGTAACCCCTCTGCCACCCTCTTGAGCCACGGCGGCTTGTCTTTCCGAGTGATGTGCTCCTTGAGTGCGTCGAGACGGTTTCCGACGTTTCTGGCCATCCAGTGGATCGCTGCTGCGCGACGGCGATCGCCTTGCTGATGTACTCGGCATCCCCCTCGCCTGTGACAGCCGCGCCCTCCTGCGCTCCTCGAGCGAGCTCGCCGAGCCGGTCCTGTCCGGCGTCTTCGGTGAGGTACGGCGACGGCTTCTTCGCCTCGTCGTCGAGCTTTGCTTTGTCCGCGCGCCTTGCCTGGTCTCCACCCATACGATCACTCCTTCGTCAGCGAATCACGCGCCCCATCGCCCGGTACTCGCCGCGGCCGGCGCGGCGCAGGTGCTCCTCGGTGATCGGGGATCCTCCGGAAGCCGCGAGGAACGCCGCCGCGAGCACGGCATTGCGGATGTTCGCTCCCGTCATATCGGGGAACTCGTCTGCCAGCTTCTCGAAATCGATCGTCCTCGCCGTCGGAGCACGTGTGGCTATAAGTCGGCTCCACAGCACCTCCCGCTCCGACGCGTCTGGAGCATCGAACGCGATATGCGCGGCCAGCCGCCTGCGCAGCGCTGGATCGATGCTCGTGTCCATGTTGGTCGTAAGGACCGAGATCCCACCGAAGCTCTCGATGCGCTGGAGGAGGTAGTTGACCTCGAGGTTCGCGTACCGATCGATCGCCGCCTTGACCTCGGTTCGCTTCGCGAACAGCGAGTCGGCTTCGTCGAATAGCAGCAACGCGTGGCCTGCCTCTGCGGCATCGAAGATCTTGGACAGCTGCTTCTCTGTCTCGCCCACCCACTTCGAGACGACCTTGGAGAGATCGACCTGATACAGCTCCAGGTCGAGCTCGCGGGCGATCAACCCGGCGACCATCGTCTTCCCCGTCCCGGGCGCCCCGCTGAACAAGGCAGCCGTCCCGAGGCCTCGCGGAAGCTTCTCGTAGAAGCCCCACTGCTCGTGGACGACGTGGGCGTATCGAACGCGCGCGATGAGCGCCTTTACCTGAGCCAACGTGTCTTCATTGAGGATCAGATCGTCCCAGGTCTGTCGTACTTCCACGCGCTGCGCGAGCCCGCCGAGCCGTTCGGCGATTCCGTTGCGGACGCCCTCCACCAAGGTGTGCGTCGTGAGCGATGAACCGTTCGTCAGGAGCTTCGCCGCCTCTACTGCACGCGAGATGGCGCCGGCACCGACGCGGTAGCGGCTCGCGATCAGATCGATGTCGACATCAGGCGCGCCGCCGAGGGCCTGCTCCCACATGATCCGGCGTGTCGTCGTGTCCGGTGCGGGCATGCTCACTCGCAGCACCTCGCGCTCGACGCCGAGATCCATGCCAGGAACCGAGGAGGTGACGATAGCCGAGATCGGGGTCTCGTCGAGGAACCGCGCCAGCAACCGCAGCCGTGAGCGGTCTTCGCCGCCTTCGAGCCCGTTCAGGTCATCGACCCGAGCGATCAGGGGAAGCGCGCCATCGAGCAAGCACTCGCGGCGCAGTGCGACGAGCGCACGCTCCAGGTCGGAGTCTCCGCCAAAGAGCCGCGCGACGTCGATCTGAATGACCTGTTGGTTCGTTGCCAATGCGGCGAGAGCCGCAGCGGTTCGCTTTCCAACTTCGCGCGGTCCTTCGATGACGACCAGGATCCGCTGCTTCGCCGCCAACGCTCGCGCGATCCGCTTAACGGCCTCGAGCTGAACCGTGTCGTAGTGCGGCTCTCGCTCGATTCTCACCACTCCACCGAGGCGATGGACCTCCCCATCCACTTCGTCGCTGCCAGCGAGGTACGCGGCGACGCGCGCGGGCACGGTGAGCGGCCGTGCAGCCGGAAGGCCACCGTCGGTTGTTTCCATCAGGCCGTAACGAAGGAGGGGATGTAGTCGGTTGAGCGTGAGAGCCATCGCGCGCGCATGCCCGCCGCCAAGCTCGGCGATCACCGCATGAAGTGCGAGCGAGATGCCGTGGCGTGCCTCGGCACCCGCGAGATCGACGAGGTGCGGGACCAGAGTCGGATCCATCGTGGCCGAGACCACGGTCCACAGCAGATCGATCTCGTGCTCGGACAGTTGCAGCAGCCTCGCAAGTCGCGCCTCGCGCGTCGCACTGCTCGTCCGAAGCGATGCCAGCCTCGCCTGGATCTGCGCGAGCTCTGTCAGCGTGTGGGCGAGCTCCTGCTGCGCGGAGTCGCGGCGCTGGCGCGCTGCGATCGCCCGTAATCGCACCTGGTCAAGCTGCAGACCTTAGATCTCAGCTTGGTTCGTCGAGGACTTCTCGCGCTTGATGTCCATCTCTGCGTTCGCGCTCAGATCGGACAACGAGGTGCCGGCGTGGTCCAGATCGATCGGCGGAATTGGCGAATTCTGCCGACTGGGCTCGGCGGAGCGGCGTGCACGTCCGTCGTCGTTCTGATCATCCATGCCACGACCTCACGACACTATTGCCGCGGCAGGATATCCACGACGGTAACTCAACTCCACGGAGACTGCCCGAGATTCGACGCGGTCGGGGTGCCAGGCCACGTCGCATCTTGCGGCGTGGTCGGCAAGGAGGAGAGCCGCGGAGTGGTGCAGTGTGTACATCGTCCACTCCTAATACGCTCTGGGGCCTGCCGAGTACCTCGCTCGCAGCGAAATACCCCGTCGATGGCGATCAATCTGGACGCTCACCGCCGGACACGAGCCGCCGGACACGCGAGAACTCGTCGAGGGACGCTCGATGATGTCGGCGCCGCTCGAGGCTGCGCTACGGTGCGTACTCGTATGCGCCGACATCCGATCGGGCACCGTGCGGCCGTGCTCGCCCGTCGAGATCATGGTCCGTGGTCACGGTCCCCGCGGCGGCAGCGTCGATCGCTGGGCTGGTCGGCTTCAAGTGCATGTTGAACGTCGCGAGGTCGACGAACTGCGGATCCACGACCGTTGCACCAGGCAACGCGTTTGACTGTCGATTGAGGATCGTGCCGGTCAGGACGCAGGTGCTGGGCGTCGCCTGCTTCAGCGCGTCGAATCCAGCGCCCGCCGCGACGATCGAATTCTCGATCGAGAACTTGATGTAGCTGGGGAGGGGGGCCCCTTTGCACATCTCCAGGCCATCGGAGAGGTAGAAGGTGCTGTGTGCGAACCTCACGCTCGTCCCCGGTGGCCCGGTGTCCGCGACGAACAACGTGATGTCCGTCTCGATGAAACGAGAGTTCGTGACGTCGATGTGGTAGCGCTCTCCGTTCTCTCCGACGATCAGATTCGGCCCGGTCGCCTGCACGTCGAGTCTGTCAGCTCTCCAGGTTGCGTCCGAGCGAAGGCCGGCGACATTGATCGAGCCACCCGTGATCACGACGCGCTGAAGGTCCACAATGCACCGCTGGAGCTCGACGGCCGTGCCGCTGGTCGCCGTCACGAACGTGGCGTCGCTGAGCGTGACGGCCGACATCGGCGCAGTCGTGCTTCCAGTCCCGCACCGCAGGTTGTGCTCGCTGGTGCTAGAGAGCCCACGAATCCGTGCATCGGCACCGCCCTGGATGTCCACGGCGGCGGCATTCCCGATCGTGAAGATCGTCGCGCCACTTGCCACGATCGTGATCGTGTTGCTCGGGAATCCGAGCACGAGCGGCGTCGTATACGTGCCTGGGAGCATGCGGAGAACGGGAGGCGCTGTCGGCCTGGTCGAGAGCACCGCGACGGTGCGAGTGAGAGAGCACGGTTGTGCGAGGGTGCATGTGGCGGCAGGGCCATCGGCCCCGTTGGGTGCCGCGTAGATCACGCCCTCCGGCGCTATGCACTGGGCAAGGCTCTGATCGCACACCCGACTCGGGCACTCGTCATCGATGGCGCAGCCTCGACACTGGCTCGTGGTTGCGTCGCAGACCTGTTCTTTCAGGCATTGCGCGCCGTCGACGCACTGCTTGCAACCACCGGCAGCGACATCGCAGCCGAGGGGGCATCGAGTTTCCTCATAGTTGTTGCCCGCCTCATTGCACGTGACCGCGGTCTCGCCGCGGCAGATCGCCAGCGAAGACGGGACGCAACTCACGGCGATGCACGTCTCTGGCGTCCCGGGCATGTCCGGCGTCCCGCCCAGGTCGCCGAAGTAGTCGCAGTAGGGTCGCGACGGATCGACGCATGTATGGTCACCGCAGTACGCGGGATTGCGCGCAGTGCATGCGACGTGAGGCGAGGCGACCGCAACACCGACGACCAACAGCACATTCACGCGGCGCGCGACGAGCACGCGCAGAGCCTACCATCGCACCGCTGCCCGATAGCTCACGAACCGTCGTGTGAGCCGGTGGACCACTGTGTCCGGGTTGCGAGTTCGTCGCCGGACAGCCATCCCCTATGGTTCGTCAGTCGATCAGAACGGCCCGAAGTTGTTGTAACAGATGAGCGACTTGCCGTTCGGGGCCGGGAAGTAGTAGCCGGTCGCCATGCACATCTCGTCGGTCGCCGCGCTATCGCCCGAGGTGATCGTACGCCCTGCGTTCGAGCCGGTGTTGTTGTAGGTACACGAGTAGGTCAGCTTGTTACCTGCGGCGGCGAACGAGTAATACGTCGACGGAGTCATCCAGGTCTTTGCGCCTGGGTGCTCCCAGTCGGTGCTCGAGAACACGACGTCGGTGCCGGCCTTGACCTCGGTCTTGACCGCCTGCTTGTGCGCATGGGTCGACATCGACCAGAACTTCGCGCCCGCGGGCGTGCTGCAGGTATACGTCTCGACGTGGCCGACGGCGCCGGCGGGGATGTTGATGTCGCCGTTGAACGTGATGTACGGCGCGGTCGGCGTATACGGTGCGCCAGCGTCGAACGCGTCGGCGTTGACGGTGACGCGGACCTTGATGTCCTGATCGCTCGGGTTCAGGTAGTGCATCTGCAGGTAGGCCGGCTTGCCCGCGGTGATGATCTGGCCGAGCGGCTTGCCCGTCCCGTCATCGGTGGGGAGCGTGACCTCCGCGACCTCGTTCTGCGCCGCGTAGATCCACGACGGGACGTTCTGCGCGCTCGCGCCGCCGACACCGCATTGCGACGCGGACACCGTGCCGTCCGGCTGCACCGGCGACGCGGTGGTGAACATGATCATGTGGTGGCTGCCGGGCGTCATCACCGACGACCACTTCTTGACGACCATGTCCTCGGTGTTGGGCGTCTTGAAGTACCAGCAGTAGGTGATCTCCTCGCCCGCCTTGATCGTGATCTCGGGCGACTTGATCTGGAAGCCGCGCGTGGGCGGCGGTGGATCGATGACGCCGGCGTCGGGCATCGGGGTGTCATCACCCCCGCCTCCGCCAGTGCCGTCACTGCCGCACGCCGCCAGACCAGTTGCGAGAACGAACGCGAAGCCAAGGCCGATGCGCATGGAAAGACCCCCTCGAAAGTCGCAGCGAGGTTAACAATTCGGGACGCAGTGTCCACAGCATTATTGAACAAGAGTTCCATGGCGTCAGCTGACACGTTCTGAGGCGCGTGTACGACATGAGCGTATGCTCGCATTCATGACGCGGTTCGACGTCGACCTGTTCGTGATCGGCGGAGGCTCCGGCGGGGTCCGCGCGGGCCGCGTGGCCGCGGAGCACGGCGCGCGGGTCGCCATCGCGGAGGAGGACCGCTGGGGCGGCACGTGCGTGATCCGCGGCTGCGTGCCGAAGAAGCTCCTCGTGTACGCGAGCGAGGTGGCCCGCACGCTCGAGGACGCGCGTGGCAACGGTTGGACCATTGGCGAGACCAGCCACGACTGGGCGGCCCTGATCGCGGCCAAGGATCGCGAGATCACACGGCTCTCGACCGCGTACCGCACGCGCCTCGAGAAGGCCGGCTGCGAGGTCATCGACGGGCGCGCGAGGCTCGTCGATCCTCATACGATCGAGGTCAGCGGGCGCCGCATCACCGCCGCGCACGTCTTGATCGCGACCGGCGGCCGCGCGCGCCGGCCGAGCGAGGCGTGGATCACGTCGGACGAGGCGTTCCACCTCCCCGCGCTCCCGAAGCGGATCGGGGTGCTCGGCGGCGGCTACATCGCGGTCGAGTTCGCCCACATCTTCGCCGGGCTCGGAGCTGCCGTCACGCTCGTGCACCGGGACAAGCTCGTATTGCGCGGGTTCGATCCCGACGTCCGCGAGGCGGTGACGAAGGGCCTGACGGCCGCGGGCGTGGATGTAGTCCACTGCACAGAGCTTTCACTCCACGGCCGCGAGATGCGCGCCGCGGGGCGCTCGATCGAGGTCGACCTCGCGATGGCCGCGATCGGCCGCGACCCGAGCACGCGCGAGCTCGGCCTCGAGGAGGTGGGCGTCGTGCTCGACGCGCGCGGCGCGATCACCGTCGACGAGTACTCGAAGACGAGCGTGCCGCACATCCACGCCGTCGGTGATTGCACGGGCCGCGTCGCGCTCACGCCGATCGCGATCCGCGAGGGCCACGCCGTCGCCGACACGCTGTTCGGCGGACGGCCGACGCCGGTCCATCACCACCTGATCCCGACGGCGGTGTTCGCGCAGCCCGCAGCGTCGTGCATCGGCATGACCGAGCCCGCCGCTGTCGCCGCCGGCCACGACGTTCGGATCTATCGCGCGCGGTTCCGGCCGATGCGCTACGCGCTCTCGGGCCGCGACGAGCAGGTGCTGATCAAGCTCGTCGTCGACCGGGCGAGCGACAAGGTGCTCGGCCTCCACATCGTGGGCGCCGACGGCCCGGAGATCGTGCAGGCGGCGGCGATCGCGATCACGATGGGCGCGACCAAGGCGGACCTCGATCGGACGTTCGCGCTGCACCCGACGACCGCCGAGGAGCTCGTCCTGCTCCGCTGACAGCCGCGTCAGTCGGCGAGCGGGAGCTCGCAGCAGAACTCGCTGCCGTGCCCGAGTCGGCTCTCCGCGCGGATGGCCCCGCTCTGCGATTCGATCAGCGACCGCGCCAGGTACAGACCCAGTCCGATACCCTCACGCCGGGAAGCACCGCCCTGGTAGTACCGCTCGAACACGCGAGCCAGCTCACCCGGTTCGATCCCGGGGCCCTGATCGATGATGCAGATGTGAGCGTTCGCTCGTTCTCGTTGCGCGCGGATCGTGATGGTCGTGCCCTCGGGGGAGAACTTGAGCGCGTTCTCGACCAGGTTCGCCAGGGCGACCGCCGTGAGGTCGCGATCGCACCACGCGACGAGCGCTTCGTCGCAGCGAACGTCGACGCGCTGCCCGCGCAGGTGCACGCTCGCATCGAGGCCCGCGGCGAGCTCGTCGAGGAGCTCGCGCATCGGCACCGCGCGTCGCGTGATCGGGACCGATCCGGCCTCCAGACGGCTGGCCTCGAGGAGGTTGCGCACGAGTGCCGCCATCCGCTGCGCAGCGTCGTTGATCTGCCGCGAGTGACGCAGCACGGGCTCGGCGGGGGCCCCCGTCTCGAGCATCTCGCACAGGATCTCGCTGCTCGTCGTGACGCGGGCGAGGGGGGAGCGCAGATGATGAGACACGAGCTCGAGCAGCTCGTTCCGGGCGATCGCGGTGCGCTCCGCAGCGACTCGTGCGACTTCGGCTTGCGCGCGTGCGAGCTCGCTGTCGAGCACGTGCGCGATGTGGCGCATCGCGAGCAGGTGCCCGGTACCCACGTCGGCGGCCTCGGTGACGAGCTCGAGGGCGGCGATCTGCTCGCCGGCGGCGTCGTGCACGGGGGCCGCGACGCCGCTCACGTCGTGCCACGCGCGACAGTAGTGCTGGCTGTTGCGGACGATGATCGGATGCCCGGTCGCCAGGGCGGTTCCGGCGCCATTGGTCCCCATGCTCTGCTCCGACCAGTCGATGCCGCGCTTGATCCGCATCCGGTCGACGAGGCTCGGTGTGCCGGTCGCCCACAGCACGATGCCATCGCGATCGACGATCCCGGCGACGTGCTGCACGGCCCCCATCGTCGAGCTGAGCCAGGTGAGATGCGGGACGAGCGCGTCGACCGTCGACGCGTGGGTGGCGACTCTGCGCTCGAGCTCGAGCTCGGGGATCTCGCGGAACACCGGCGTGTGGTGGTCGACCCCGGCCTTCCTGCTGCGCCGCCACGAGTCCAGGATCTGCACCTCGACCTCCGGACTCGTCTCGCCGCGAACGAAGCGCTGCCAGGATTCGATGCTCATGACACCGCTGACTTCCGCTGCAGCTCGATCACGAACGTGGTCCGGCCGGGGCGCGATTCCACGCGGATCGTGCCCCCGTGTTCCATCACCGTGCGGTACACGATGCTGAGGCCGAGGCCGGTGCCGAAGTCCTTGGTGGTGTGGAACGGATCGAACACGCGCTGCGCGTCCTCGATCCCGGGACCGTCATCTTCCACCTCGAGCTGGATCCCCTGCGGGCTGGTGTGGGCACGGAAGGTCAACGTGCCGCGCCCGGACATCGCTTCGATCGCATTTCGTACGAGGTGGAAGAGCGCGAGCGAGAACCGTTCGCGCTCGACATGCACGGTCAGGCCGGGCTGGATGGTGGCGCGGGTGGCCACGTCGACGGGGGGCTGCGCCTGTTCGAGGGCGGACGTCCAGAGCGCTGCGACGGAGACCGGTTCCGGATCGCACGGCGCGCGACTGTCGAGGCAGGCTTCGAAGTCCGAGAGGATCCGGGCGAGCCGGCGCAGCTCCGCATCGGCCCGCCGGAGATGATCCGACGCCGTGCCGGTGGCTTGCCGCTCGGCGACGGCGAGCTGGAGCAGTGCGGCATTCAGGGGATTGCGCAGGTGATGCGCGAGTCCGGTCGCCAGCGAGCAGACCGCCGCGATTCGCTCGTCGCGGAGTGCGCGGTGATGACCGTCCCGGCGCGAGAGGGCAGCGCCGACGGCCCGGCGAAGCTGTTCGGAGGTGAACGGCTTGACGAGGAAGTCAACGGCACCGGCGCGGACCGCCTGTGTCGCAGCATCGATCGTCGCACGTCCCGTGACGATGATGAGCTCCGAGCTGGGACATCGTTCCTTGAGGGTCGGGACGAGCTCGATGCCTTCTCCGTCCGGCAGATAGACGTCGATGATGCCGATGTCGAACGACTGCTCGCGCGTACGGTCGAGAGCCTCGCGCCTCGACGTGGCGATCGTGGTGCTGACCCGCAGCGGGGCGAGGATGTGGGCGATGTTCTCCGCGAGGAAGATGTCGTCCTCGACGAGCAGTACGCTTCCGTCGTTCATGGGCAACGGTCCTTGCAGGGGACGAACCAGCGGCCGTTCATTCGGTCTTCTGCCCCGCCAGCCAGCGAGTCACGTCCATCGTCGACACCAGGCCGATCAGCGCGCGCTCCGAGACGATCATGACGTGATGCATGTCCTCGCACGCCATGATCGACGCCGCGTGCGCGACGGTCGCGCTCGCATCCAGGGTGATCGCGATCGGCATCATGACGTCGCCCGCGAGCGTGCCGGCCGGGTTCTGGAACCACTCGACGAGATCGAGCTTGGTGATCATCCCGATCGGTCGTTCCTGCTCGTCCACGATCGGAACGCAGCCGAGCCTCTCGTTCGTCATCGTCCGGATCAAGTCGGCGACCGGGACGTCGGTGCGCGCGCACACGATCGTCGTGGCCATGATCTCCGTGACCGGGGCGGTCGCCGCCGCTCGCCGCGGGGAGTCCGGCCGCCGCTCCTGGCCATGGCGTTCCGTCTCGACGACCCCCATCGTCGTATGGATCCGAAGCGTGGATCGACGCGATCGCATTCGCCGTCACCTCGACCCAGCTCATGCAACGAACAGACCCGGTTTTCCTCGCTCCCACGGGAAGAGCGCCCGCAGGAACTGCGCGTGCCGTTGTGCGGGCGCGAGCCCTGCGCGAAGGACTCGGGGCTCAAACCCGCCGCGCACCTGGTTCGCGCGGAAGCTCTCTGGCTCTCACGACAGGCGGTCGCGGTAGTCGCGATAGCCGAACCGGCGGTGGACCGTGATTCGCTTCGTCACCGGATCGTGCGTGGCGATCGACGGGAGGCGCACGCCGTTGAACGTGGTCGTCTTGACCATCGTGTAGTGCGCCATGTCGAGAAACACCAGCTTGTCGCCCACCTCGAGCTTCCGGTCGAAGCTGTAGTCACCGATCACGTCACCCGCGAGGCAGGTCATGCCGCCGAGCCGGTAGGTGTGCGCCTTCACGCCGGGGTCCGCCGCGTCGACGATCACCGGGCGGTACGGCATCTCGAGCACGTCGGGCATGTGCGCGGTGGCCGACGTGTCGAGGATCGCGATGTCCATGCCGTTGTGCAGGGTGTCCATCACCGACGCGACGAGGACACCGGTGCCGAGCGCGACCGCCTCGCCGGGCTCGAGGTAGACCGGGATGTCGTTCCACCGCGCGCGGAACTCGCGGATCACGCGCACCAGGCGCTCGCGATCGTAGTCCGGCCGCGTGATGTGGTGACCTCCGCCGAAGTTCACCCACTTCATGCGCGGGATGAAGTCGCCGAACTTCGCCTCGAACGCGGCGACCGCGCGCTCGAGCGCGTCGCTGTTGACCTGGCAGAGCGTGTGGAAGTGCAGGCCGTCGAGCCCGTCGAGATCCTCGGCGGTGAGGTTCGTGCGCGTCGTTCCGAGCCGGCTGCACGGGCCGGCCGGGTCGTACAGTGCGACCTCGACCTCCTGGTGCTCGTGGTTGACGCGCAGCCCGGCCGATCGGCCGGCGCGCTCGATCGCCTTCCGGTGCCGCCGCCACTGCGCGGGCGAGTTGAGGACGATGTGATCGGCGAGCGTCACGAGCTCCGCCATCTCGCCGTCGGAGTACGCCGGCGCGTAGGCGTGGACCTCGCCGCCGAGCTCCTCGCGCGCGAGCCGCGCCTCGGCGACCGACGACGACGTCGCGCCGGCGAGGTACTTCTTGACGAGCGGGAACGTCGACCACTGGGCGAAGCCCTTGAGCGCGAGCAGGATCGTGCAGCCGGTCGCCTGCATGACGCCGGAGAGGATCTGGAGGTTCGCCTCGAGCGCGCCGAGGTCCGTGACGAAGCACGGTGTCTCGAGGTCGGTGATGTCGATCGCGCGAGCGACGTCGCCGCCGAGTGAGGCTCCGGCGCTCATCTCAGCGCTCTTCGACGTGCCAGGGCAGGCCGCGCTTGCCGACGTCCTCGAGGAACGGATCGGGATCGAGCTGCTCCATGTTGAACACGCCGGCGCCCTTCCACGCCCCGGTGACCATCATCACCGCGCCGGTCACCGCCGGCACGCCCGTCGTGTACGAGACCGCCTGCGCGCGGACCTCCTTGTAGGTCTCGGCGTGGTCGCAGATGTTGTAGATGAAGTAGCGCTTCTTCTGGCCGTTCTTCACGCCCTCGCAGAGGCAGCCGATCGACGTCTTGCCGGTGTAGTTCGCCGCGAGCGACGCCGGGTCCGGCAAGAGGGCGCGGAGGAACTTGATCGGGACGATCTTCTTGCCCTCGAACTCGACCTCGTCGATCCGCGTGATGCCGATGTTCTGCATCACCTCGAGGTGCTTCAGGTACGCCTCGCCGAACGTCATCCAGAACCGGATGCGCTTCAGACCCTTCAGGTTCTTCGCGAGCGACTCGAGCTCCTCGTGATAGAGCAGGAAGCTCTTGCGCTCGCCGACGCCCGGGTAGTCGAACATGCGCGCGACCGACAGCGGGTCGGTCTCCTTCCACTCGCCGCCTTCCCAGTACCGGCCGCGCGCCGTGATCTCGCGGATGTTGATCTCGGGGTTGAAGTTCGTCGCGAACGCCTTGCCGTGGGAGCCGCCGTTGCAGTCGACGATGTCGACGTAGTGGACCTCGTCGAGCAGGTGCTTCTGCACGTAGGCGCAGAACACGTTCGTCACGCCCGGATCGAAGCCGGAGCCGAGCAGCGCCATGCGGCCGGCCTTCGCGAACCGGTCCTGGTAGGCCCACTGCCACTTGTACTCGAACTTCGCGACATCGGGCGGCTCGTAGTTCGCGGTGTCGAGGTAGTCCACCCCGGCCGCGAGGCACGCGTCCATGATGTGGAGGTCCTGGTAGGGCAGGGCGACGTTGATCACGACCTTCGGCTGGTAGTCCTTCAGCAGCTTCGTCAGGGCGGGCACGTCATCGGCGTCGACCTGCGCGGTCTGGATCTTCCGGCCGTGCATCTGCTCGATCTCGGCCGCGAGCTTCTCGACGGGGGCGAGCCGGCGGCTCGCGAGCATGACCTCGGAGAAGTGCGTCTTCTCCATCGCGGCCTTGTGCGCGACGACCCCACCGACACCACCTGCACCGATGATGAGGACCTTGGACATGGCGATGCGTTTACCACGGTTCTTGCAGGACCGGCGCCGATGCGCCTCGCCCTCGCCGCGATCCTCACGATGGTCACGATCTCCTGCGCCGGCAGAAGCCAGTTCCGCCCGCCGGAGCTGCCCGAGCTGGTCGCGGTGGTGCGACCGACCACGCCGCTGACCGCGCCCGAGCTCCTGCTGGTGCCGGGCGAGCGGATGATCTGGGACGTCCAGGCGAAGGGCTTCTCGATCGCGCGGGCCGAGCTGACGGTCGGCGACCACCAGGTCTCGAGCCGCGTCGAGACCGGCGTGCTCGCGAGCACCGTGACGTCGCTGCGCCACGAGCTCGCGACCATGATCGATCTCGATCACGCGCGCACCGCCAGCGCGCACGAGACGCTCGTCGTCGAGGGCAAGACCACCGTGATCGACGCGGTGTTCGACGACAAGGGCTACCTGATCGAGGGCCGGGCCCACGTCCCGCGGGCCGGCGTCCACACGATCCACTCCGCGCTCGGCCTGCTCCGCGCCTGGGTCGCGCCCGACGCGCACGCCGGCGTGCTGCCGATCCTCGTCGCCGGCCAGCTCTACTGGCTCGAGGTCGCGACGCCGTCGCTGACCGAGCTCTCCGGCACCAGCATGTACCGCATCGATGGCCGGATCCCCGGGCTCGGCTCGGTCAGCCTGTGGCTGTCGGTCACCGACGAGCACGTGCCGTCGCGCATCGAGATCACCACGTCCGACGGCAAGCTCACCGCCGAGCTGATCGAGCGGACGCAGGCGAGGTGACGGGCGGCTGGCGCGTGAAGAAATGTTGCGGCGTGGCCACACGTGTCGCGCGAACGGCACAGGGGCACATCGCGCAACTGCCGTCGATCCGATCGCCGAGGCCGGCGCGCGCGTTGCACCGGCCTCGACGTTCATGAGGGCACACTGCGTCGCGATCGCGGCGATCGCCATCGGTCTGCCGTCGATCGCGCGGGCGGAGCTGCCGCTGATGGAGCGCGACCAGCCGGTCGCGTGCGCGAAGGATCTCGACGGGCACACGTGGCGGATCCAGTGCGATCACGCGACCAAGGTCTGCCTGTACGCCGCCGACGAGGAGCTCGACGCCCTGGGGAAGCCGGTGAAGCCGCTCGAGCGCGCGAAGGACTGCGCGTTCGATCCGTTCGATCGCGCCGCGCTCGCCGCGGCCGGCTACACGTTCGAGCCCGGCCGGGCCGACGTGCCGTGGGGCTGGACGCGCGACGACCGCGGGCGCGCGTTCCAGATCAACTTCGATCTGCGGAAGCGCGTGTTCTTCGGCGTCGCGTACACGCCGAAGAAGATCCTCGAGAACCCGCTCGAGAGCACGCGCACGTCGATCGATTTCGGCCTGCTGGTGCTGAACATCAAGAACGACCGCACGATGCACCGGCTGCGCTTCGTCGAGGGCGGCGTGCACCTCGAGCCGTTCTCGGCGGAGCTCGTGCTCGCGCACTACGACCTCTCGCACCGCTTCCTCGATCCGCTGCTGCGGATCACCACGTTCTTCGGCGAGCCTGCACGCCACGACCTGACGCTCGATCTCGGCATGTGGACCGAGGTCGGCGGCCTCGAGCTGCACCGCACCGCGCGCGGCAACGCGCAGCTGTGGAAGCACGCCACCGCCGAGGTCACGCTCGACCTGTGGCAGAGCGCCGACCTGGGCTCGTTCGCGCGGCTGCGCACCGGCCTGGCGCTCGAGGGCCAGCGCGACGAGGTCACCGGCTATCACTCGGCGATCGTCCAGACCAGCGCGTTCGAGCTCGACATGGTGGTCGACCGCGAGGGCTTCCACAACCTGCGGTTCGAGCTCGCGCACGAGCTGCCGCGCTACTTCGTCGAGATGGGCGACACCGGCAAGCTCGCGCAGCGGATGAAGGCGCGCCTCCACTACGAGGCGATCGTGCTCGCGATCAACGACCAGCCGCTGTCGCTGAAGCTCGCGATGGGCGGCGAGAAGCGCGACGACATCCCGGGCCTGCCGAACCAGTGGGCGTTCGTCATGGACGCCGGGCTGAGGTTCAGCCTGTGGGCGCCGCCGCGCGCGCGGCTCTAGCGCTCGTCGCGCTCGCGGGGCTCTGGATCCCGGCGAGCGCGGAGTGCACGAAGCTCGCGTCGGGCCGCCGGTACCCGGTGTGCTTCGACCCCGGCAACCGCCTCTCGGTGACGGCGGGCAGCGACGGGTTCGGCGGCGCGGTGGCGCTGCGCCAGACCATCCACTTCGAGGACGATCCGGACCTCCAGTGGAAGCTCGAGCACCAGATCGCCGAGGTCGCGAGCGCGGGTGGCGCGATCGGCCTGACGGCGCTGCTCTACCGCGGCCGCTACGTGCGCCACACGCGCGACGGCCACCTCGTGCTGCCGCTCGGGAGACCGAGGAAGATCTTCCTGCCGTTCGACATCGGCGGGCTCGTGGAGGCGGGGCGGCTGACGCGGTTGCCCGACGGCGCGTACGAGCTCGGCATCGTGAAGACGGCGGCGCTCGTCGACCTGTGGCGCACGCGCGACTTTCGCCGCCGGCTCGCGTTCGGCCCGGTCGCGCGGTGGGAGGTCGGCCTCGCGCGCGACACCTCGGTGGTGCTGAAGGACCACGTCGTCGCGCCGTTCTCGGCGGGTATCGCGAACCTCCACGCCGAGTCGAGAGACGGTCTGACCACCGCCGACGTCACGATCGAGGCGGGCACCGCGTGGACCACCGGCGGCGGGTGGCGCGCCGACGCGCGCGCGGAGGCCACGCTCGAGCGCATCGTGCTCGCGGTCAACGATCGGCCGATCGCGCTGATCGTCGGTGCGCGCTACCGGGCGGCGACGGACGAGGCGATCGCCAGCGTCGGCGCACGCGTCGTGCTGTTCCAGGCCGCGGATCCGCGGGCGCGCTAGTTAGCTGGCGGTGGAGTCGCCGTTCGCGCCGTCGTCGTGGTGCTCGTCGGGCGGCGTGAGGTCGCGCTTGATCGCCTTCGCGATCCGCTTCGCGAACTTCTTCGGCTTCTGCGAGAACGTGTCGCGGCCGGCCTTGCGCGTCTGCTTCATCAGATCGCCGAGCTGCGCGTCGACCGCGGACTGGAGGTGCTCGAGCTCGTCGCCCGAGATGCCCTGGTTGTGCGTCTCGAGGAAGTCGCGGACCATCACGAGATCGACCGCGGGGCCGAGCGTGTCCGACAGGCCCTCGATCTCCGAGTGGATCGCGTGAATGCGCGGGCCGGCGTGCGCGCACAGGAAGTCGAGCTGGTAGCCGAGCTCCTTCGAGCGCCGGCGCCAGCTGTGGAACCACTGCTTCGAGCGCTTGCCGCCGCGGCGCGCGCGGCGCGCCTCCGCGTAGACGCCACGGATGCCGTCGAGCACGGTGTCGAGCTCGATCTCCGCGGGGAGTGCGGCCTCGAGCGCCTCGCCCTGGGCCGCGGCGCGGGCCGCGCTCTCGGCGAGCAGCTGCTTGATCTCCTGCGTGGCGGGCAGCGCCTCGGCCGCGTTGTCGAGCACGCGCTTCGCCGTCGCGCGATCCTCGTCGCCGAGCGGAAGCTGGCCGAGCGTCTCCGGGGCCACGGCGTGATCGCGCACGGTGGACAGCGCGCGGCGCGCCTCCTGGAGCGCCTTGGTCACGGCCTTGCGCTCGCCCTTGGGCAGCGCCCCCGCGACCAGCTCGAGGACGGCGCGCGCGCGGCGCAGGCCCTTGCGTGCGGAATGCACGGCGTCGGTCGGCGATCGATCCACGGCGGCGACCGCGTCCTTCGCGGACTGCACCGCCTCGTGGAACGCCTGCAGCAGCGCGCTGCGGAGCTCCTTGGGATCGTGCAGCGCGGAGACCTTCGCCCCGAGCGGGCCGAGCTTGTCGTCCTCGCGATAGGGGACGGTCTCGAGCTTCGTCTTCTCTTCTGCCGTGGGCGTCGAGGCCATAGACGAGCAAGATACCCCGCCGGATCCGGATTGACGCATCGCCTCCGCGAATTCGTCGGCTCTATCGAAATCGTCACATGGCCGCGGCGTATCGTTCGGGGGATGGCCAACTCAATCCTGTTCCAGCCGGTCTCGAGCCCGTTTCTGGTGCCGTTCGACGGATCGTTCAAGCTCGCGAACGCGCCGACCAAGATCGAGGACGACGGGAACAAGGAGTCCAACGGAGAAGCGCTCGAGAAGGCGGTCGCGAAGCTGTCGAAGCTGCAGCGGAAGCTCTACGCGGACAACCGGTACAGCGTGTTGCTGGTGTTCCAGGCCCTCGACGCCGGTGGCAAGGATGGGACCATCCGGTCGGTGCTGACCGGCGTCAATCCGGTCGGCGTGCAGGTCTTCGCGTTCAAGGCGCCGAACGCGGAGGAGCTCGATCACGACTTCCTGTGGCGCATGCAGGTGCGCCTGCCGGAGCGCGGGCGGATCGGCGTGTGGAATCGCTCGCACTACGAGGAGGTGCTCGTCGTCCGTGTGCATCCCGGATTCCTCGAGGGCCAGCGCCTCCCGCGCTCGCTCGATCTCGGCGAGCTCTGGTCGGAGCGCTTCGAGTCGATCAACGACGCGGAGAAGCACTGGGCCCGCAACGGGTGCGTGATCCTGAAGTTCTTCCTGAACGTGTCACAGAAGGAGCAGCACGAGCGCTTCCTCGAGCGCACGACCGACGAGGAGGATCACTGGAAGTTCAACGCCGGCGATCTCGCCGAGAGCGAGCGGTGGGACGAGTACATGGAGGCCTATCAGGCCGCGCTTGCCGCGACGAGCACGCCGTGGGCGCCGTGGTACGCGATCCCCGCCGACTCCAAGAGCTTCATGAGGCGCACGGTCGCCGAGATCATCGCAGACACGCTCGGGCGGTTGCCGCTCGCGTACCCGGAGCCGACGGACAAGGAGCGGGTCGCGCTCGAGGCCGCGCGCGTCAAGCTCGAGGCCGAGATGCGAAAGGGCAAGTGATGTACCGCGACTCTCGCGATCGGTGCCCGCGCTGCGGCGAACAGCTGCTCGACGCGCGCGCCGCTCGCGCGTGCTCGAGCTGCTTCGGCATGTGGCTCGGCGTCGGTGACGTGCAGGAGATGGCGCAGCAGATGCAGGTCCCGGTCCGGCCGATCCAGTTGCCGTTCCAGGAGGATCCGCGGCAGGCGATCCCGTGCCCCGACTGCACGGAGCCGATGCGCACGCTGTCGCTCTACGAGGTCCCCGTCGACGCGTGCACCAAGCACGGCGTGTGGTTCGACGCGCACGAGCTCGCGAAGGTGCTGCTCGCCGCGGCGCGGCTGCCGTAGCTCAGTGGTCGCCGGCGGCGAAGTCGACGCTCGCCTTCTTCCCGCCCTCGCCGCTCCTCAGGAGCATCGCGCGCAGGATCGGCGGCGAGAGGAGCTGGTTGACGGCGAGGACCGACAACAGGATCACCGCGGCCTGCGCTCCGAACGTCGGGAACTGCTTCTGGATCACCACGATCAGCGCGAGGGACAGGCCGGCCTGCGGCACGAGGCCCATCCAGGCGTACTTCGTGACCACGGGCGGCGCGTCGGTCAGCTTGCACGCGAAGCGGGTGCCCACGAAGTACCAGCCGGCCCGCGTGCCCGCGAGGATCAGGACGGGGACGATGGCGCTCGACAGCTGGACGAGATCGAGGCGCGTGCCCGCGAGTGCGAACCAGACGAGGAACACCGGCAGCTGCGCGCTCTCGAACCCGTGGAGCAGCGCGCTCGCATCGGTCTTCGAGAAGTTCTCGAGCCAGATCCCCGCGGCGAGCATGACGACGAGCGGGTCGAGGTGGACGCGCGTCCCGATCTGCGCGACGACGACGCAGATCAGCAGCGCGAACATCGACGCGCCCTGCTTCACGGTGCGCAGGAACCCGCCGATCACGATGCCGATCAGCACGCCGAACAGGATCGAGCCGAGTAGCTCCCAGGCGACCGCGAGGACGGTGTCCATCACGTCGACCCCGCCGCCGATCACGACGCCGGCGACGGCGGCGACGATCGCGTAGCACAGCACGGCGACGAGGTCCGACACGACGACCGCGGCGAGCATGAACTGACTGAGCGGCCCATCGGCCTTGGTCTCGGACAGCAGCGCCATCACCACGGCCGGAGACTGCGGCGAGACCGCGACGCCGATCAGCAGGCAGACCGCGAGGCTCTGGGTTGTCGTCAGGTCGGCGAACAGCGGCAACAGCGGACGGATCAGGAACAGCACGCCGGCGAGCACGATCATCGACGCGACGACCGAGAACACCGTCACCCAGCGCAGCGTGCGCGCGACGGGGCGCACGCGCTTCAGGTTGAGCTCGGCGCCGGCGGTGAGCCCCAGGATGCACGTCGCGACTCCGTTGACGATGCGCAGGGAGCCGGCCATCTCGCGCGTGACCAGATCGAGCACGAACGGCCCCGCGAGCACGCCCGCGAGGAGGTACCCGGTGAGCTTCGGGAGCTTGAACTGGCTCACGATGCGCGCCGTGAAGTACGCGGCGAGCAGGAGGAAGCCGAACGCGAGCTCGGTGCCGCCGGTCCCGACGTCGGTGGAGAACGTGCGCGCGGCCTGCATCAGGCCGGTGACCGCGAGGAGCAGCAGGAGCGGGATCACGGGCCGTCCTTGTCGTCGCGGTAGATCGGGCCGGCCATCGGCCCGGAGTGGGCGTCGTCGAGCTCGTCGATCCGATCCGGCTCCTCGCGGCCGTCGAGCGGCGCGGCGGCGTCGTCGGGGCGCTGCGTCAGCTGCACCAGGAACTCGGTGACGATCGAGCCGCCGATCACGGCGGTGACCACCCAGGTCAGCCCGGTGTCGGCGTAGAGGCTGCCGACGGAGATCACGAGCGCGATCGACAGCCCCGATATCGGCGCGACGAGCTGGCGCTGATCGGCGAAGCCCGCGGGCAGGAGCCCACCGACGACGGTCTTCGAGGCGAGGACGCCGGTGTACTTGCCGACGACGCGACCGATCACGAACAGCGGTACGAGCGCCCAGCCGCGCCAGTCGCTGACGTCCCACAGCGCGCCCGCGATGATCAGGAACAGCATGTGAACGGGGCGCTCGAGGTGATGGAGGATCCGGAAGATGCTCTCGCGCTGCTCGTTCGGGAAGTTCGTGACGAGCACGCCGGCCAGGAAGCAGATCACGATCGGCGAGAGGTGCAGATAGCCCGCGAGCCCCGACGCGAAGGCGATGCCACCGAGGACGACCGCGAGGAACTCGGCGTTCGACTGCGGCACGCGCACCATCGCGAAGATCAGCACGCCGATCGCGACGCCGAGGCCGAGCGACACGAACACCCACGCGGTGTTCGGGATCTGCCAGGTCGTGTCGGTGGGCTCGCGGAAGTAGGCCGTGAGGAACAGCAGGCCGATCACGCCGACGAGCTCGTCGAGCTGGCCGAGCAGGATGTCGGCGCCGCGGCCCTCGCGCCACGTGCGGTTCGCGAACCCGCGGAACTTGCGCGGGGCCGTCATGGCCGCCGCCGTGCCGAGCAGGATCACGTCGCGCCACAACGTCGAGTCGGTCCACGACACGCCGAACGCGAGCATCACCGCACCACAGCCCGCGGCCGTGATGCCGAACGGTCCGAGCGCCTCGACGAGGATCAGGTAGGCCGTGCCCTTGGGCACGCGATCCAGGACGCGGATGTCGAGCTGCGCTCCGATGATGAAGCCGAGCCAGCCGAGCCCGAAGTGCAGCACCGGCTGGAGGCGCGAGACCACGTCCGTGGTCAGGATGCCGACGGATGGCAAGCTCGCGATCAGGCCGATCGCGACGAACGGAAACCCCGCCGTGATCACCCCGCTGATCCCGAGCTGCTCCTGGAAGCGCACGACCCGCCGGTGACCGCCGAGGTACGCGAGCACGACGAGCACCAGCAGGCCGCCGATGACCTTGATCGCGACGATCGAGTCCTCTTGTGGTTTCGCCGGCGCGGTCTCCGCGGCGACGTCCGTTCCGAGGTCCCCGACCGTCTCCTGCGGTGCGGGCGCCGGCGCCGCGGCCGAGCCCGCGTCGGGGGCCGCCGAGCCCGCACTCGACACCGTGTCCGCGGCGCTCGAGGCGGCTGCGTCGCTCGCGTCCGAGTCCGAGCCCGGGCCCGATCCGGACTCCGAGGCCGAGCTGGGATCCGAGCCCGAGCCGGAGTCCGAACCCGAGCCCGCACCCGACGTGGCTCCGGTCCCGGAGCCGGAGCTCCCTCCGCTCGCCGAGCCCGCCGCTCGCGATGCCGAGCCCGCGCCCGCGGTCCCCGCGCTCGTGCCCGTGCCCGGCGCGGTCGAGCCCGTGCCCGACGCGGCCGCACCCGCGTGCGAAGCCGAACCCGTGCCCGTCACCGAGTCCGAGCCCGCGGCCGACGCCGAGCCGGCGCGCGATGCCGAACCCGCGCCCGACACGGCCGCGCCCGCGTGCGAAGCCGAACCCGTGCCCGTGACCGAGTCCGAACCCGCGGCCGACGCCGAGCCGGCGCGCGATGCCGAGCCCGCGCCCGCGGTCCCCGCGCTCGTGCCCGTGCCCGGCGCGCTCGTGCCCGTGCCCGGCGCGGTCGAGCCCGTGCCCGACGCGGCCGCGCCCGCGTGCGAAGCCGAACCCGTGCCCGAGTCCGAACCCGTGGCCGACGCCGAGCCGGCGCGCGATGCCGAACCCGCGCCCGACGTGGCCGCGCCCGCGCGCGAAGCCGAACCCGTGCCCGTGACCGAGTCCGAACCCGCGGCCGACGCCGCTCCCGCGCGCGAAGCCGAACCCGCGCCCGAGTCCGCACCCGAAGCCGTGGCCGACGCCGCGCCCGCGCGCGCT
>JAEUJX010000309.1 GCA_016794545.1 Myxococcales bacterium | reverse complement strand
CCGCCTCGATCAGGAACGCGACGGCGCCGGCGGAGATGTCGGGCGTGTCGGCATCGAGGTCGACGGCGCGCATGACGAGATCGACCGCTGCGCTCGCGTCCCCGAGCCAGAACATCGCACGGCCCGTGTCGAGCAGGCGCTCGGCGGCGATCGTGCGAGGCAGGTCGCGCGTCTCCCCGAGCGAGGCCCAGCTGCGCAGCGAGTCGAGGTACCGCGCCGATGCGTCCTTGGTCCGGCCCGCGCCGCGCAGCGCGTCGCCCTCGATGCGCTCGAGCCGGGCGCGCCGGTAGCGGTCGCCGCTCGAGTTGTCACCGAGCATCGCCAGCCCGGAGCGCGCCCACTCCTGCGCGGTGTCGTAGCGCGAGACCTGGGTCTCGATCGTGGTGAGCGTCTCGTACGCGTCGATCGACGGGGCGCGCTCGAGCGACGCGACCAGCTCGCGCCGCGCGTCATCGAGCAGGCCTTGGGCCGCGTAGCCGCGGCCGAGCGCGGACTCGGCGAGCGCGGCGGTCTGCTGCCACACCGAGTGCGGGTGCGCCTTCGCCGACTTGCTCGTGAACGACAGCACGCCCTTCCAGGCCTGGGCCGCCGCGCGCGGGCGTCCACCGCCGGCGAGGCGCGCGATGCGCTCGCCATAGAGCTTGCCCAGCCGGAGTGCCGCGGCCGTATCGACATCGCTGGCGCGCAGGAGCGAGCGCTCGTACAGCTCGATCGCCTGCTCGATGCGCCCGAGGGTGCGCGCGTCGCCCGCGGCGGCCGCCGCGAGCGCCGGATCGTCGGGGAACGCGCGGAGCCCCGCGAGCAGCGTCGCGAGCGCGGCGGCCGGGTCGGGTGCGTGCTCGTCGACGCGCAGCTCGTCGGCGAGCTCGAGGTACGCATCGACGGTCGCGTGGTTCGCGAGCACCTCCGCGCGGATCGCGAGCTCGCGGTCGGTGCCGATGCCCTTCACCTTCGCGAGAGCGCCGGCGATCTCCTGCACGCGGCCGGCGCGCGCGAGGACGGCGGCGACGCGGCGGCCGGTGGTCAGGATGTCGTGGTGCGCGCGCACGAGCTGGAGCGTCGCGCCCTGCTTGGTGATCAGCGTCGCGATCGAGCGCTGGCGCTCGATCAGCATCGCGACGTAGCGATCGACGAGCCATGGCAGCGGTAGCGCGAGCGCGGTCGGCTGGAGCAGCTGGAGCGGCTGCGCGCGGGTCGCGTTCGGGCCGTTGTCGCTGATCGCGAGCTCGTCGGCGAACGCGAGGATCTCGTCGAGCTCGGCGAGGTGCGCGGCGCGGCGCGGCGGGTCCACCTCCGAGAGCAGCACGAGCGTCTGCACCGCGGGCTCGAGCGCTCCCGACTTCGCGAACACGCCGCGGAGCCGCTTCAGCAGCTCCGCGTGGGGCGCGAGGCCGGCTCCGGCGGCCGCTGGATCGGCGGACCACAGCCACGTCAGCTGATCGAGCAGTAACGCCGCGGCGAACGGGCGTTCTTCCTCGATCGCATCCGCCAGCCGTCGCGCGATGGCGCTCGCGACCTCGCCGCGCAGGCGGTCGCGCTCGGGGCCCGGCGCGACGACCCACAGGTGATCGATCGCCTGGTCGCGGTCGGTGTCGTCGCGCAGGACGAGCGGGGCGTCGGGCCACGGCACGCGCTTGCCAGGAGCATGACCGCAGCCGAGGAGGACGGCGGCGATCAGTGCGGCGCGGACGACGACCATCACGAACAAGGTAGCATCGCTCCGGCGTTACGTTGGTGTATGGTGCCAGGCGTGACTCCGACCGGAATCGTGGTTCAGAAGTACGGCGGCTCGTCGGTCGCCGATGCCGAGAAGATCAAGCTCGTCGCGCAGCGCATCGCGCGCACGAAGGCGGCGGGCAAGAAGGTCGTCGTCGTGGTGTCGGCGATGGGCAAGACGACGAACCAGCTGATCGAGAAGGCGAAGTCGGTCTCGCCGTCGCCCTCGCGCCGCGAGCTCGACATGCTGCTGACCTGCGGCGAGCGCGAGTCGATGGCGCTCCTGTCGATGGCGTGCACCGAGGCCGGCCTCGAGGCGATCAGCTTCACCGGCTCGCAGGCGGGCATCCTCACGAACGATCGCCACTCCGGCGCGCGCATCGTCGAGGTGCGCCCGTTCCGGGTCGAGGACGAGCTCGACCGCGGCAAGGTCGTCATCGTCGCCGGCTTCCAGGGCGTCTCGTACAAGCGCGAGATCACCACGCTCGGCCGCGGCGGCTCCGACACGACCGCCGTCGCGCTCGCCGGCGCGCTGCGCGCCGACTACTGCGAGATCTGTAGCGACGTCGACGGCGTCTACACCGCCGATCCGCGCGTGGTCGACGCGGCACAGCTGCTCCACTCGATCAGCCACGACGAGATGCTCGAGCTCGCCGCGCAGGGCGCGAAGGTCCTGCACGACGCCTCCGTCGAGTTCGCACGCCGCTCCGGCATCGCGCTGTACGCGCGCGCCACGAACAAGGACGGCGGCGGCACGCGCATCGACTTCACGCCCGAGCGCGAGCGGCAGGTCGCCGCGGTCACCGGCCAGTCCTCGCTGATCCGGCTGCGCGTCAACGGCGGCGCGGCCGTCGAGCACTGCCTGCAGATCCTCGAGACCGCCTCGATCCCGCTCACGCACCTCGACCTCGAGGGCAAGGACCTGCGCGCCTGGTTCACGATCGCCGACGTCCCCGACTGGGGCGAGGTCAGAAAGCGACTCGACAACGTCCTCGGCGACCAGATCGAGTTCGGCGAGGAGGGCGCCGTGACCATCGTCGGCCACGGCATCGGCTCGAACCCGGGCGTGATCAACAAGGCGCGCGCCTCCGCGGTCGGCGCCGGCGTGCCGCTCAACGCGGTCTCGGTCTCGCCGCTGCGCGTGACCCTGTGGTGCGATCGCCAGCACGTCGACAACCTGACGCGCGCGCTCCACAAGACGTTCGTCGAGTAATGCCGAAGCTCGGCCTCGCCCGGCTGCTGCCGCACCTCGGCCGCCTCGGTCGCGCCTCGCGCTGGAAGCGCACGCGCGGGCGCCCGCGTGTCTGGGCCCACCGCGGCGACTCCGCGAACGCGCCGGAGAACACGATGCGCGCGTTCGAGCTCGCCGTGGCCGCCGGCGCCGACGGCCTCGAGCTCGACGTCCGCTTCGACGGCGACGGCAATGTCGTCGTGTTCCACGACTCCGAGCTCGATCGCCTGACCGGCCAGCGGGGCCGGATGGAGACGACCTCCGCCGCCGAGCGCGCGAAGCTGCGCGTGCAGGGCGAGCCCGTGCCGCTGCTCGCCGACGTGCTCCATCACTTCGATCTCGAGATCGACGTCGAGATCAAATCCAACCGGCTCGGCCGCGAGGGTCATCTCGCCGCCGCCACCTCGAAGGTGATCAAGGACTCCGGGCGCGAGGACCAGATCCTGGTCTCGTCGTTCGATCCGGTGGTCCTGCTTCAAGTTCACCGCCATCTCCCCGCCATCGGGCTCGCGCACATCTTCGCCGAGGACCAGAACCTCGCGGTGCGCCGGGGCTGGATCGGCACCGTCATCGGCGTCTCGATCGTTCACCCGCAGCACACGCTCGTCGACGAGAGCTCGGTCAAGCGCTGGCACACCGCGGGCCGCCCGATCAACGTGTGGACCGTCGACGACGAGGCCGAGCTCCTGCGCCTGGCGCGGCTCGGCGTCGACGGCGTGTTCGCGAACGATCCCGCACACGCGAGGAAGGTCTTCGAGCAGCTCTGATCCCGCGCTCGGCCCTCCGGGTCGTGCGCACGCCAGGCGCGTTCGCGTGGGGCCACGAGGGGCGCGCGCAGGCTTTTCGCATTCCGCGCGCGTCCTGCAGGCACCGCGAATGCAGCACCTCGGGGTGCCATGCTGAAGCTCACCATGTTCACGGTCCTCGCGGCCGGGCTCACCGGCGCGTGCTTCGCGCCAGGCGAGCCCGGCGTCGCCGAATCGGGGTGCCCGCACCTCCAGGTCAAGCAGAGCGAAGCGGTCCCAGCCGGGACGCTGGCGCAGGTCGGGGTATCGCTCGTCGGCGCGCGGCCGCTCGTGACCTATCAGTGGACCGTCACCGAGGGGACGATCGTACGCGGGCAGGGCTCGGACACGATCCTGATCGATACGAGTGGGCTCGCCGGCAAGACGCTGCGCGCGGACGTCGAGCTCGGAGGCCTGTCTCCGACGTGCGTCACCCGCGGGGCGAGCACGTTCATCCTCGTCGGCCCGGCGGTCTCGACGAGCAAGCGCTGATCACTTCGTCAGCTGCGCCGGCGCGGCTGGCGTGGCCGCCGGCGCGGCGACCGGCGGATCGATCGCGAACTCGAGCTGGAACTGTGCCTCGCCGCGCCACAGCTGGGCCGACAGCTGGTTCGACGTGCGTAGCGAGTCCCACACGGTCTGGAGCTGATCCGGGCGGGACAGGGGCTTGCCGTTGACGGCGAGGAGCACGTCGCCGGGCGCGAGGTCGACGTCGTGCAGCGGGCCCGTGCGATCGATGAGCTGGACGAGCTCCCAGCCGACGAACCGCTCGCCGGAGAGCCGCGGGGCGAGCTCCATCTGGCGCAGGAACATGCCGGGGCCGGCGTCGAGCACGGCGATCAGCTTGTCGCGCGCGATGGTGCCGGAGCGCAGGCCCTTGCTCGGCGCGGCGACCGGGCGCGGCGCGGTCTCGATCGGCGCGGCGGTGCCGTCGCTCGCGGCCGACTCCTGGTTCGGCAGGTCCTCGTCGAACGCCGCGGTCGACTTCGGCTGGACCTTGGGGCCGCAGGCGAGGAGGAGCAGGGCGGGGACGACGGCGAGGCGGCGCATGGCTCGAACGTACGCTGACCGGCGCCGGAAGCAACTTCCATGCGGGGACCGTGTAATAGTCGCGGCCCTCATGGGTCGGTTGATCGTCCTCGAAGGCCTCGACGGTGCGGGCACCACCACGCAGGCCAGGCGCCTGGTCGAGCACCTCCGCGCGAAGGGCGGCAAGGCGCACCTGACGCGCGAGCCGAGCGACGGGCCGGTCGGCCAGCTGATCCGCCAGATGCTCACCGGCGGCCACGCGATTCCGGGGCAGTCGATCGCGCAGTCCACGTTCGGCCTCCTGTTCGCGGCCGACCGCCTCGATCACCTCCAGCGCGAGGTCGAGCCGCAGCTCGCCGCCGGCGCGACGGTGGTCTCGGATCGCTACTACCACTCGTCGCTCGCCTATCAGGGGACCGGCGCCGATCGCGACTGGATCACGATGTTGAACGCGCGCGCGCGGAGGCCCGACCTGACGATCTTCCTGCAGGTCCGCCCCGAGGTCGCCGCGAAGCGCCGGGCCGATGCCGGCCGCGTGCAGGAGCTGTTCGAGGACCTGCGCATGCAGGAGGAGGTCGCCGCCGGCTACAAGGCGACCATCTCCGAGCTGATGGCCCAGGGCGAGCGCATCGAGACGATCGACGGCGAGGCGTCGCCCGACGCCGTGTTCGGCGTCATCCTCGCGCTCGTCGGCTCGCCGTAATTAGGTCCGACCTAATTTCTGCGCAACTTGCGCAATCCGCGGTGTCCGGGCCGGACATCAGACGGCGCGGCGGCGGACCATCGCGACGGCGAACAGCGCCATCGCGAGGACGGCGGCGACGATCGCCGCGTAGAGCATCCAGACCGGGCGCTTGCCGGGAGCATCGATGCTCGACGACGAGCTGTCGGCCGCGCTCGGCGCGTAGTCGGGCTCGAGCGCGACGGCCTTGCGGAAGTCGGGGCCGCCGTCCTTGCCCTGCGCCTCGAGCGCCTTGCCCATCGCGAAGTGGTGCGCGGCGAGCGCGTGTGTCGCGTTGGCGCCCTTGGGATCGAGGCCGTGGGCCTTCGAGAACGCGGCCGCGGCGTCGGGCCACTGCTGCTTCTCCTCGAGCGTCTTGCCCCACGAGGCGTAGATCGCGGCCATCTGCTCGCGCTGTCCGCGCTGCGGGTTCTGCGCGAGCAGGCGATCGAGCATCTGCACGGCCGTCGCGAGGTCACCGGCGTCGGCCTTCGCCTTCGCGGCGGACCACTGCGCGGACTCCTTCTGCGCGCGCTCGGTGTCGTAGTACTCGAACAGCCGCTTCGCGACCTCGGGCTGGTCGATCTTCACGGCCTTCTCGGACGTGTCGTAGTCGGACAGCGACGTCGGGTCGTCGAGCGGGTAGTCCTCGTGCAGCAGCTCGTTCGCCGCGATGCGCAGCTCGTTGTCGGCGAGCTCGCGGTACGTGAGGTAGAGCGGCTTCTCCTTCTTCGTCAGCTTGCCGCCCGGCAGCTGCAGCTTCTTCTTCGGCGCCGGCGGAGGCGGCGGGCCGGTGATGTAGTCCATGAACGCGGCGCGCGCGGCGGCGCGGACGCGCGGGGCGTCGTCGTTGACCTTGGTCCACACCGCATGGACGGCCTCGCGGATCTTCGTCGCCTTGTACGTGTCGAGGATCGCGATCGTCAGCGCCTCGTTGCCGGCCGCGGCGGCGAGCGCCTTGCCGGGCTCCTGGCGATCGAGACGCTCGAGCTGGAACGTCGCGTAGCGGCGGCGGTCGTAGCTCTTGCTCGCCGACTCCTTGGTCAGGACCGGGATCGAGTACGGCTCCATCTTGCGGAGATAGCGGCCGCACTCGTCGCGGTAGATCATCGTGTGCTCGACGAACGCGGCGTCGAACAGCGGCTGGGCCGCCGAGATGTCGTTCGTTGCGGCGAGCGCGCGCAGGGCGGCGTCGTCCGCGATCACCTCGCCGAGACCCGGCATGTCGGGGAGCTCGACGAGCTTCGCGAGCCAGTCGAGGTCGTCGTCGGCCTGGCGCTCCTTCGCGGTGGTGCGCTCCGGCGTCTTGAACTTGCCGGTCTTGTCGGGGACCTGCGCGTTGATGGCGGCGAGCACCGCGCGGCGCTCCTCGAGCGAGGCCTTGTGCGGCCGGACGATCCACTCGCCGATCGCAGGAATCGCGCGCGGCGCGAGCGGGGCGAGCTCCTTGATCGCCGCCTCGCGGGATGCCCGGTCGGGGGCCGCGGCGAGCTTCTCGAGGACCGCGATCACCGCCGCGTCGTCGGGGCCGGGCGTGCGGGGCGGGGGAGGGGCTTCGACCTTGGCCTCGACCTTGTCCTTGGGCTTCTTCTTGTCGGCCTCCGCCGGTCCCACGACCGAGGTCGCGAGGATCAGGAGGACGAGTGCACGACGCATCGCTCGTGACGTAGCCGGTCGCTGCGCTTCCCGCAAGTCGGGGATCAGACGCGCTGCACCGTCGGCAAATTTCATCAGTGCAGCCGCTCGGCGGCGACCGCGTCGCCGAGGTCGACGAACTCGAGGAACCGCAGCCCGATGGCGCGGCTCGCCGCGGACTCGTCGCCGCCGGAGAAGTTCAGGTAGTGGTGGTGCTTGACCTCGGCGCGCGCGACGATCTCGTCGATCAGGTCGTTGTCGCGGAGGTGCTGGAAGTGGACGGTGACCACCGTGCCGAGCGGCGGCGCGTAGCTCATCTCGACCAGGATCCCGCCAGCGGACACGTTGCGCGCGATCGCGACGGTCTCCCCGTAGAGCTCGGAGCCGATCACGACCACGAAAGCCTTATCGAAGCGCATATGGAGGCGCTTCTCGCGGACCGCCGGCTCCAGCGTCCCTCCGGCGAGGTGCCCGGCGGGGCGGTGCGGGCGGCTGTCTTCGAGGACGCGGGTCAGGTCCGGGAGCGGGTCACGACGCTTCACACAACAATGATCGCGACTTCCACCCCATGAAGTCAAAAATCTCACCTTGTCCTACATGGACGATGAAGCTGGCCCGGCGGAACCCGCTTCGCTAGTCTCTCGGCGTGCGCTCCCTGGCCGTCCTCGCGGTGATGCTCGCGGCTTCGGCCGCGCACGCGGGGCCCTCGAACCCGGCGTTCCTCGGGATCCAGATGGGCGGGTCGCAGGTCGGGCCGTGCGTCGTCGAGGGCGTCACTCGCGGGAGCGCCGCGAAGGCCGCGGGCCTCGCCCGCGCCGACGTGATCCAGTCGATCGACTCATCGCCCACGCCGAACTGCGACGCGGTGCTGCGCGTGATCCAGGGCCACGAGCCGGGCGACGCGATCAAGCTGTCGATCCTCCGCATGGGGCGGCCCCTGCAGCTGACCGCCGAGCTGCTGTCGCGCGCCGAGATCATGCGCCGCCGCCTCGTCGGGCAGCCGATGCTCGCGACGGATCTGTTCGGCGTCTCCGATCAACGCTCCGTCGATCTGTCCGCGCTGCGCGGCAAGACGGCGATCGTCGGCTGGTTCGACGTCAAGCGCTGCACCGGCTGCACGCAGGTGTTCGGCAAGCTCGGCGACTGGGTGCGGGCCCAGGCCGACAAGGGCGTCAGCTTCCCACCGATGGCGCTCGCCGTGACCCCGGGTGCACCGAGCGAGTCGAAGCAGCTCACGCCGATCGGCCTCGACGTCCCGCTCGCGCTCGCCGACCGCGAGGTCTACGAGGACCTCGTCGTGGCCGACGCCGAGCGCATCAACTTCATGGTGATCGATTGCCGCGGCATCGTGCAGTACGTCGCCCCGATCGCGCCCAATGGCGATGACACCGAGGCGGCGATCGACGAGCTGTTCGCCGCGGCCGAGCAGGCGTCGCGGCGGGGCACGCGGTGATCAAGCCGCTGTTCGGAAAGACGCCGATGATCGGCATCGGCGTGTTCGTCGCCGAGACCGCGGCGGTCATCGGCGACGTCGAGCTCGGCGAGCAGTCGAGCGTGTGGTACGGCACCGTGATCCGCGGCGACGACATGCCGATCCGGATCGGCGCGCGCACGAACCTGCAGGACAACACGGTCACCCACATCACCGCGGGCCGCTACGGCACGACGATCGGGACCGACTGCACGATCGGCCATAACGCGATCATCCACGCCTGCACCGTCGAGGACCGCTGCCTCATCGGCATGGGGGCGATCATCCTCGACGGGGCGACGATCGGCGCCGGCAGCCTCGTGGGCGCCGGGGCGCTGGTCACGCCCGGCACCGTGATCCCGCCGGGCAGCCTCGTGGTCGGCTCCCCGGCGAAGGTGAAGCGCCCGGTGAACGAGAAGGAGCGCGAGCAGATCCTCTACGGCGCCGCGCACTACGTCGAGCTGACCCGCCGGTACCTCGCCGAGACGCGCTGAGACGTCGCTCCGCGACTTCTCGGTTCCGCGGGGTGCGCTAGACTGCGCGGCTCTGGCGGCAGTCCCCGTACCCGGATCCATCACGCGTCAGCTGTTCCGGCTCGCGTGGCCGATCATCGGGCTCAACGTCCTGAACGTGCTCATGCTCGCGGTGGACTCCGCGCTGTGCGGGCGCCTGCCCAACAGCGAGCAAGCCCTCGCCGCGATGGGCTTCGCCATCCAGGTCATCTTCCTGTTGATGGTCGCGATGCTCGGCCTGATCGTCGGCACCGTCGCGCTGGTCGCGCGCGCGCACGGCGGCGGCGACATCCAGCGGCTCAATCACCTCCTCGTGCAGTCGACGATGTTCACCGCGATCGTCGGTGTCGTGGTCGGCGTCGTCGGCGCTCTGACGGCGGAGCCGATCCTGCGCGCGCTCGGCGCGACCCGCGCGGTCGCGGAGCTCGGGGCGGACTACCTGCGGCCGCTGATGCTCGGCACGCCGTTCTTCTATCTCAGCCTGCTCTACGCGGGTGTCCTGCGCGGCGTCGGCAACACGCGCATCCCGTTCGTGTGCGCGCTCGGCGCGAACGTCGTCAACGCGGTCCTCAACTACGGCCTGATCCTCGGCAACCTCGGGATGCCCGCGCTCGGCGTGACCGGGTCGGCGATCGGAACCGTGATCGCGCAGGTCGTGATGATGCTGTCGCTGGTCTACGTGCTGCGGAGCGGTTGGGTCCCGAACCTGACGCTCCCGCTGCGCGTGGCGCCGATCGACCGGAAGCTCGCGATCGAGCTCTACCGCGTCGGCTGGCCGGCCGCGATCGACATGCTCGTGCTCAACGCGGGCTTCCTCACCGCGCTCGGCATGCTCGGCCGGATCGACGAGGTGACGGTCGCGGCGCACGGCCTGGGGCTGCGCGTGCAGGCGCTGGCGTTCGTGCCCGGTCTCGGCGTCGGCCAGGCGACCGGAGCGATGGTCGGCCAGGCGCTCGGCGCCGGTGACGTCGAGCGCGCGAAGCAGGTCGCGAACGCGTCGCTGCTCCTGTGCGCCGGCCTCATGACGGCGCTCGGCGTCATCTTCATCATCGCGGCGCACCCGCTCGTGCGCGTGTTCGACGTGGTGCCCGGCACGCCGCTCGAGACGTACTCGGTCGAGTGGATGCGGATCCTCGGCCTCACCATGCTCCCGGCATCGGTGAACATCGCGCTCATGGGCCTGCTCCAGGGCTCGGGCGCGACGAAGCTGTCGCTGCGCATCAACCTCTGGTCGACGATCCTCGTCCAGGTTCCGATCTCGTACCTGCTCGGGTTCACGCTCGGCTGGGGGGCGCTCGGCGTGTGGCTCGGGTTTCCGATCGGCGCCGCCGCGAAGGGGGTGTTCAACTACGTCGTGTTCAAGCAGGCGAGGTGGGCCGTGACCGGTGTGCGCATCGCGCCCGTCCACGCGCCGCCCGAGCACTGATCGCGCTCGTGGGTGCAGGTGTGCGCTCGTAGGCGCGGCCCGGGAGCAGATCCGGTACGACGCGCCCACGACGCGCGCCGGTGCCTTGCAGACACGCGCTGATCCTCGGTACCTTGGATCTCCGGGTTGAAGCGTTGCGTTCGTGCGACGTCTACTCGGATGACGACATGACTCGCATGCGCCCAGTGGGGTTCGTCGACGCCGCGGTGCTCCGCGTGCTCGCGATCACCACGGTGATCCTGTGCCTGTTCCGCACCGCGCACGCGGACAACGTCAGCGAGCTGATCAAGCAGCTCGAGGCGGACAGCGACAAGGTTCGCCTCGCGGCCGTCCTCAACCTGACGAAGCTCGGCGACGAGCGGGCGATCCTCCCGATCATCAAGGTGCTCGGCAACGACTCGAGCGACGAGATTCGCGAGGCCGCGGCGGTCGCGCTCGGCAAGATCGTCACCTCCGGCACGAAGAGCAGCATGAAGAACCTCGCGATCAAGTCGCTGAAGAACGCCGAGAGCGGCGACTCGAGCTCGCGCGTGAAGTCCCAGGCCAGCAAGACGCTCGCGGCGCTCGGTGCGGGCGGCGGTGGGACGGCGCCGCCCACCGGCAGCGGCAGCGGCAAGAACATCTACGTGAACATCGGACCGATGTCGTCGAAGACCGGCGACTCCGCGGTCGACGCCAAGATGCGCCCCGCCATGGTCAAGGTGGCCCAGCAGACGCTGAGCCGGTCCGCGCCGTCGATGGCGCAGAGCTGGAGCGGCGGTACCCCATCGGCAACCCAGCTGACCCAGAAGGGTTTCCAGGGGTTCTACGTGGACGGGACGCTCAACGAGCTGAAGGTGAGCAACGGCACCGTGTCGTGTAAGATCAGCATGTTGCTCGCGAGCTTTCCGGACAAGAGCGTGTTTGGCCTCCTCAGCGGCGGTGCCAAGGTGCAGGGTGGAACGTCGGCGAGAGACCTCGCGCTGTCGCAGGACGACTGCGTCGCCGCGGTTGTCGAAGACTTGATCGCGAAGAAGATTGTTCCGACGATCAAGACCAAGGTCGGAGTCCCGTGAGCGATACGAAACCACCCCCCATGGGCGGCGCAGCCCCGGGCAAGGGATACAAGCGCAGCTGGAAGAACCTCCTCATCAACAAGAGGTACCAGCTCCGCTTCACCCTGTTCATGGTGGGCATCTCGACGCTGCTCATGACCGGCCTCGGAATCTGGGTGATGAAGGTCGCCAACGAGACCACGACGGTCTCGATGGCGAGCGTGCGTGGCACGCCGTGTCCCAAGATCCCCGCGCTCGTCGAGAGCGCGCCGTCCGAGGACGACATCCCGGCCGTTCCGATGAAGCTGCCCGAGCCCGGCGATGCGGGCAGCGCCGCGCCCGCCGACACGCCACCGCCCGCTCCGAGCGAACCCGCTCCGAGCGAGCCCGCTCCCGCCGAGCCCGCGGGGAGCGACAGCGACAGCGCACTCGGCGGCGACGCCGGCAGCGCGTCGGCGACCGACGAGCGCCCGCGCGCCAAGATCGTGATGGACGAGTCGTCGATGACCATGCTGCCGCCGGTGCTCACCGTGCCGTCGGACTTCGGCGCGAAGGTCGTCGCTCACTGGACGTGCGACCTCCGCCTCGCCGGCAAGATCAAGGCGCTCGAGCGCGGCCGCCTCCTGATCCTCTACGTGCTGATCGGCACCGGGCTCCTGCTGGTGATCGGCCTCGCGGTCTACGGCATCAAGATGACGCACAAGGTGGCGGGCCCGCTGTTCAAGGTCAGCCTCTACCTCGGCAAGATGCAGCAGGGGCGGTTCGACAAGGTGTGGAACCTCCGCAAGGGCGACCAGCTGGTCGAGTTCTACGAGCACTTCAAGACCGCGCACGCGGGCGTCGTGCAGATGGAGAAGGACGACATCCAGCGGCTGAAGGACGTCATCGCGGCGGCCGAGCAGGCCGGTGCCGGCGAGCACCCGACCATCGCCGAGATGCGGGACATCGTCGCGCGAAAGGAGAAGGCCATTGAGTGATCCAACGGCCGCGACTCCGGCGCCGGGCGGTCCGCGCCCGCGCTACAAGCGCAAGCTGTCGAACTACCTGCTCGACAAGAAGCTGCAGCTCCGCTACGTCCTGCTCGTCACGATCCTCTCGGGCGTGATCGCGGGCGCGCTCGGCTATCTGATCTACCAGCAGAAGCGCGCGGCCTCCGAGTCGATCGAGAAGGATCTGGCGGCGCTGACCGCGACCGACTCGTCGCAAGGCGACTTCCAGGAGCACGTCGCGTCGGGCCTCGAGAGCGAGGATCGCGCGCTGGTCTACAAGATGGCCGGTGTCGGCGTCGGGCTCGTCGTGATCCTGTCGCTGTACCTGCTCATCATGACCCACAAGGTCGCGGGGCCTCTCTACAAGGTCTCGATGTACTTCGATCGTATGGCCACGGGACGGCTGGGCGTCGTCACACCCTTGCGACAAGGCGACATGCTCCAGGACTTCTACGCGACCTTCAAGGAGTCCCACGACGCGGTCCGCGCACGCGCGCAGACCGACGTCGAGGCGCTCGAGAAGGCGCTCCAGGCGATGCGCGAGTCGAAGAACCAGGCCGACTACCGCGGCGAGGCCCGCGCGAAGCTCGACGAGGCCCTCGACGCGCTCGAGAAGCACATCGCCGAGCGCAAGAAGCAGCTCGCATGATCGCGTCGCGGACGTCGTGGCGCCTGGCGTGGCTCGCGGCCGCGCTGCTCGCGGGCCTGGTGGTCGCGTTCGCGCGCGTCGCCGCGACGACGCCGGCCGCCCCGTCGCTCGCGCTGCCTTCAACGCCCGAGCGCATCGACGACGGCCGGCACGCGAAGCCCACGGTCACGATCGATCGCAGCCGCGGGATCCTCGAGGACACGCCGGTTCGCCGCGTGGAGCGCCGGTCCGACGGCTACCTGGGCGCGTCCAGCGCGAGCCCGGGCCCCACCGTTCCCGGTTACTGAGGTGCCCGTGAACCGCGGCGCGCTCGTCGTCGTCCTCGCGTCGTCGGCGGCGCTCGCGTCGTCGCCGGCGCTGGCGTCGCCGGTCCGCGAGCCCAGCGGCGTCGTCGCCGCGAAGGGCCGACCGGTGATTCCCGGGACCGCCGCCGCCGGTGCGCCGCACGCCGAGACCGTGTTCCTCTACGCCGGCTACTACCAGGAGCCGGGTTCCGCGACGGCCGGCGCGGGCGCGCGCATGAAGCAGGGCGACCCCGGCCTGGCCGCCGGTGACGCGCACACCCTCGGGGAGATCGCCGTACAGTCCGCCGACCAGCGCCAGATCGTCGAGATCGGGTGGACCGTCGACGCACTCGTCAACGACGACGTGCATCCGCGGCTGTTCGTGTTCCACTGGGTCGACGGCGTACCGACTTGCTACAACGGCTGCGGCTGGGTCCAGGTCCACCCGACGAAGAAGCCGGGCATGCGCGTCACGCCGGGCGCGATGGCCGACTACCAGATCCAGCTGCGCGGCGCGGACTGGTGGCTGTCGTACGAGGGCGAGGACCTCGGCTACTTCCCGGGCTCGCTGTGGCCGACGCCGTTCACGACCGCCGGCCACGTGCAGTGGTTCGGCGAGATCGCGGCCGCGAGCGCCGACTCGTGCAGCGAGATGGGCAACGGCGCGAAGGGCACCGACCCGGCCGCCGCCGCGATGACCGGCCTGTACCTGATGGCGCCCGGCGGCACCAAGGTCCCCGCCGCCGCGATGACCGGCACCGTCACGAACCCGGCCTACTGGAACGTCGGCCAGACCGGCCCCGACGCGTTCTCGTTCGGTGGCCCCGGCTCGCCGGTGGGCTGCTGCACGCCCGGCACCTGCTCCGACTCGATGTCGGTGTGCGGCCGCCCCGCCGACAGCTGCGGCACGCCACTCCTGTGTGGCGGCTGCGACGGTGACCAGGTCTGCGACCCGACCAACCAGTGCATCGCCCGCCCGCCGCCCGACGACGATCCGCCTCCGCCCGAGGACGACGGCGGCTGCTGCTCGACCGGCTCGCCGCTGCGCGCGCTGCCCGGCGTCGCCGCCCTCGCGCTCGTGCTGCGCCGCAAGCGCCGCCGCTCTACCTGAACGCCAGCAGCGTCTCGTGCTCGACGCTCGTGCGCGCGCACTCGAACAGCAGCAGCCACGCGAGCTTCTCCCGGAACGCCGGATCCTCGTCGGTGGTGCGCGCGACCCGCCAGGCCTCGGCGTCGGACAGCGCGCCGTGCTCGTCGAGTGTCACGCCGAGGTACGGCGCGAGCTGACGCAGCTCGGCGAGGAGCCGCTGACTCGACCCCAGCATCTCGCCGGGTGCGTCGTAGAGCACCTCCTCGAAGTCGATCGGCACGTAGAAGCCCTCCGTATCGGCGTGCTGGATCAGTTGCGAGCGCATGTACACGCAGAGCTCGCGATCGATGGCCTCGTCCTTCCACGGCTCGTCGTCGTCCGTGACGGGCGTGTGCTTCCACGCGGGATCCTGCAGCACGTGCGCCTGCAGCCGCCGGAGATGGTGCAGCCAGGTCGTTCCGAGGTGGTTCATCTCGACGCGGATCGTGTAATCGAGCACCTCGGCCGGTTCCTCGTGGCGAGGCAAGCCGTTGTCCTCGAGCACGCGGTTGATCGCGTCGAGGTCCTCCAGGAACCATGCGAGTCCCTCGTCGTCCTCCGCGACCATCGCACGGTAGTTGATGAGTGGCGCGAGGCTCACAGGGCGGTCGTATCACGTCGTCGCCGCGGACCGCGAGGCGGCCGTGGCCGGGCTCGAGGAGGTGACGCGGCAGCAGGCGGACGCCAGGAGGCGGCTCGCCGAGCTGCGCGCGCGGAGCTGCACGAGAGCGCGACGATCTGCAGGCTGCTGCGACGCCGGGTCAAGCGGTTGGTCGTCGACGCGGCGTGCGTCGCGACTCCGCTCGCGCCCGGGTGCATGTAATCGCCGACCGCGTGAGCTATCATCGCGCGCGATGGCGAACGCCTCCGCGTTGCTCGAGCTCGGTGACCGCTACTGGGCGCTCGGGCTGCCGGCGGCCGCGAAGAGCGCGCTCGCGCGGGCGATGGCGGTGACCGACGCCGCCGCGCCCGCGCTGCGGCTGACCGAGCTCGCGCTCGCGCAGGGCGACGCGGTCGGGGCACGGAGGTTCGCGGCGGAGGCGGCGAAGCGCGCGCCCGGGCCGAGCACGAAGATCCTCCTGGGGCGGGCGCAGCTGGCGAGCGGCGAGATCGCGGCGGCGCGGATGAGCTTCGGAGCCGCGCTCGACGCGCCGAAGATCACGGCGTGGGACCGGGCGCGGGCGCACCTCGAGCTGTCCCGGGCGGCGGCCGCCCAGAGCGATCCGGCGGGGGCTGCGGCGCAGGCAGCGGCCGGGTTCGAGGCGGCGCTGACGGCGGCGCTCGCGGCGGTGCGGGTCGAGAATCTGCCGATGCTCGAGGAGCTCGCGACGGCGGTCGTCGCGCACGGACGCACGAGCGATGCGGCGGCGAGCATCGAGACCGCGAAGGACTGCGCGGGACGCCGGATGTGCGCGGCGGCGCTGCTCGCGGCGCGGCACGCGGCGGGCGACGACGGTGTCACGGACTCGGCGATCGATGCCGAGCTCGCGGCGCTCGAGCAGGCGATGCCGACGCCGGCGATCAAGCTGCGGCGCATGGAGCGGCAGACACGGAAGCTGTCGACGGTGGAGCGCGACGCGCTGCTCGGCGAGCTCGACGGCCTCATCCACGCATCGGCCGGCGAGGAGCTGCCGCCGGTGGATCGCGCGCGGCTGTGGTTCCTGTACGGCGCGCTGTGTGCGGATGACCTCGCCACGCGCGACCGCGCGGAGTCGGCGTATCGCAAGGGGCTCGCGTTCCAGCCGGGACACACCGCGGCAGCGTGTCGGCTCGCGCTCCTGATGTTCGACCGCGGGGACCAGGCGGGGGCGCTGGCGGAGATCGAGCGCGCGCTGCGGATCGACGCGAATCACGGCCTCGCCTGGCGGAACGCGGCGCGGATGCTCGACGCGCAGTCGCCGTCGCTCGGCGTCATCGTCGGGCGGCTGCTCGACGCGGCGAACCCGGGCGCGGGCAGCGCGGCCGGCGGCGTGGCGCCGCGGCTCGTGACGGCGACGGCCGAGGTGGTGCGTCAGGACGTGATCGCGGGGGTCTACGCGCACGGTCATCGCGTGAAGAATCTGCTGGGCATCATCGGCGCGCGGACGCGCTCCGCGAGGAAGCTCGCGGCCGAAGGCGACGTGCACGACCGGCTCAAGGACCTCGAGGCCGACGTGACCGCGCTGTACGAGGAGTGGGCGCAGTACCTGCGATCGATGCAGGCGCCGACGCCGACCGTCGAGCTCGTCGCGCTGCCGCCGCTGCTGCACGAGGTGGTGCTGGCGGCCCAGGCGCGCACGCAGCAGGTTCCGATCGCGCTCGAGACGACCGCGGGGCTGCCGGATGTCCGCGGCGACCGCATGCTCCTGCGCGAGGCACTGCTGAACATCGTGTCGAATGCCGCGGAGGCGTGCGCGGGGACCGGCGGCGGTGAGGTCCACATCCGCGTGCGCGCCGTGACGTCACCGGGCGCGAGCACAGCGCCGCTCGTCGAGCTGGTGGTCGCGGACACCGGCCCGGGCATTCCGCGCGCGCACCTCGGGCGGCTGTTCGTGCCCGGCTTCACGACCAAGGAGACCGGCTCCGGCGTCGGGCTCGCGATCGCCGAGCGCGTGGTGAGCGCGCACCACGGGCGGATCACCGTCGACAGCGAGGAGGGCAGGGGCACGACGATCACGATCACCTTGCCGACCGACAAGAGCGGCCTGGCGGCGCTGCCGCTGTGGACCGTCGCGGAGCGCAACGCGTGACGATCGGGACCATCCTCTGCGTCGACGATCAGGCCGAGGTCCGCCGGCTGCTCGGCGACGTGTTCCGCGCGCGCGGCTCGAACGTCGTGTCGTTCGACAACGGCGAGGACGCGATCCGCTGGCTCGAGACCAACGAGGCAGACCTGACCATCCTCGACCTCGATCTCGGCCCCAACCGTCGCTCCGGGATCGAGATCTGCAAGGCGATCCGCGGCAAGCTGCCGGACCTCCCGATCATCATCCTCACCGGTCACGGCACGATCGACGACGCGGTGATGGCGGTGAAGGCCGGCGCGGTCGACTTCATCACCAAGGACCCGTACCTCGAGGACAAGCTCGAGATCTCCGTCGAGAAGGTGGAGCGGATCCTCCAGCACGCGATCGACAAGCGCCGCCTCGAGGCCGAGAACCGCGAGCTGCGCGCGACGAACGAGCGCCTGCGCAAGGCGGCGGGGCGCCGCTGGCAGATCGTCGGCGAGTCGCAGGCGATGCGCACCGTGATGACCAAGATCGAGCGCGTCGCGCCCGTGCCGCGGCCCGTGCTCGTGCTCGGCCCGCGTGGCACCGGCAAGGAGCTCGTCGCGCGAGCGATCCACACGCTCTCGCCGCGCGCGAGCGAGCCGTACATCACGATCAACTGCGCCGCCGTCGCGGAGAGCCTGCTCGAGTCCGAGCTGTTCGGTCACGAGGAGGGCGCGTTCACCGGCGCGACCAAGCAGAAGGAAGGCAAGTTCGAGCTCGCCGACGGTGGCACGCTGTTCCTCGACGAGATCGGGAACATGTCGCTCGAGTTCCAGGCCAAGATCCTCCGCGTCCTCGAGTACCAGCGCTTCGAGCGCGTCGCCGGCAGCGAGTCGATCCAGGTCAACGTGCGCGTGATCGCCGCGACCAACGCGGATCTCAAGCAGGCGATGAACGACGGCAAGTTCCGCGCCGATCTGTACGACCGCCTGTCGTTCGAGGTGATCAACTTGCCGCCGCTCAAGTCGCGCATGGAGGACGTGCCCGTGCTCGCCGCGCACTTCCTCGCGAAGTTCCGCCAGGACGTCGCCGGCATCACCGTGAAGGAGATCAGCGCGGGCGCGCTCGATCGCTTCGCGTCGTACGACTACCCGGGGAACGTGCGCGAGCTGAAGAACATCGTCGAGCGCGCCGCGTACATGTGCACGGGCGAGGTGCTGTCGGAGGCCGACGTCGACGCGGCCCTGCCGCCCGAGGCCGCCACCGCGGCGCCCTCGTCGGGTCTCGCCTTCGCCGACGACGCGCGCCGCCCGCTCGACGAGCGCGTCGACGCGTTCGAGCGCTGGCTGTGCCAGGACGCCCTCGAGCGCGCCCGGTTCAAGCAGAAGGAGGCCGCGGCGCTGCTCGGCATCACGTACGACCAGTTCCGCCAGCGCTACCGCAAGTACGGCCTCGGCAAGGACTGACCGTGCCGGCGTGGTTGAAGACCGTCCTCGGCGGCGCGGGGATCGTCGGCGTGGTCGCCGCGATCCTCCTCGGGATTCGCTGTCACGAGAAGAACGTGCGCGAGCCGTTCGATGCCGACGGGTACCTCGTCTCGGGCATGAAGGAAGCGCTGGACCACGGAGCGGAGCTCGCGTCGCTCGAGGCGAGCTATGTCACCCCGGACGCACGCGTGCACACCGAGTACGGCGGCACCCTTCGCATCAGCTGGGTTGCCGTCGACCGGGACGCGAACGAAACGGCGGTCATGCCCGGTGCGCCACGCAAGGGCGGTGGTGCGAAGTGCAGCGACTACTGGATGAACGTTCACGTCGATGAGGGCGGCGATGTGGCCTCGCTCGACGACGACATGAGCGTGAACCACAACATGTCGTGCTGGAGAAGGACCGCGCCCGGGCCGCTGTTCTGCACGATCAAGGCGATCTGGGACCGCGCGATCGCCGCCGGCGCACCGAACCCGGCGCTCGCGACCATCAAGCTCGAGACGCGCGAGGACAAGACGCGCCGGTGGACGCTGACGATCGTCGACAACGTGGAGAACGGTCCCAGAAAGACGCTGTTCTCCGGCGAGTACCCTGACGATTGCTCCCCGCGCGTCGAGAAGTGAGGCCCTCGCCACGCGGGGTTAGGCGATCACCACGGAGCGCTCCTGTCTCGCCGAGCGCGAGCGCTACACGCGCGGCCAATTGCGCTAAGATCGTACAGCGATGGGCATCTTCGGGAAGATCAAGAACAGCATCTCGAGCAAGGCGAACAGCGCGCTCGACAAGGCGATCGATCCGGAGAAGGAGCTCGACATGGCGATCATGGAGCTCGAGGAAGGCAAGAAGAAGGCGATGGCGGAGCTCATCTCCTACAAGGCCACCGCCCGGAACATGGACAACGACCTCGAGAAGTACAAGACCAAGGCGGCCGAGTGGGAGAGGCGGGCGATGGTCGCGGTGCGCGCCGGTGATGACGAGGCGGCGAAGACCGCGTTGCGGGAGAAGAAGGCGGCCGAGGCCGAGTACGTGAAGATCCTGCGCGACAAGAACGAGGCCACGAGCTACGCGGTGCAGCTCAACAAGAGCCGCAAGGAGTTCGAGACCAAGCTCCAGCTCCTGAAGATGCGCAAGGGCACGCTCGCGACGCAGATCGCGGCGGCGAGGTCCGCCGGTGGCGACGCGTTCGGCAACGACACCAGCGTGTGGGACAAGTTCAAGTCGGCCGAGGACCGGATCGACGCCGAGGTGATCGAGAGCGAGGTCGACGCGGCGATGCGCGGCGAGGACGCCGACGCGGCCGCGCTGGACGCGAAGATCCTCGCCGCGTCCCGGAAGGACGATCAGCTCGCGCTGCCCGGCGGTCCCGAGGACGCGCTCGGCAAGCTCAAGGCGAAGATGGCCGCCGACAAGGCGGCCAAGCAGAAGGCTCTCGCGCCCGGCGCGACCGACGGCAAGGACGAGAAGAAGTGATCGTCGCGGCGACCGGCGTCACGGGCGGGCCCGGAGTCCCGGATCCCGACGAGGCTCTGTCGACCCGGCTGCGCGACCTCGCGCTCGTCGACCTCGACGCGCTGACCGTCGGCGCCTCGTCGCCGAGCGAGATGATCGCGGTGTTCGCCGACGATGTCGCCGATGCGCTCCGCGAGGCGCGCACGCGGATCGCGGCGCTGCGCGGGTCGCTCGGTGGTCCCGAGCCGCTCGCCGTCCTCGATCTGCCGCATCGTCAGCGCGCGTCGGACACCGCCGCCGCCGGCGCGCAGCGGGTGCGCGAGAAGCTCGCGTCCCACGCCGACGCGGCGCGGTCCCTGGCCCGCCTCTCCGACCTGGCAGCGAGCCTCACACCGAAGCTTTTCGAGGCAGATCGGCGTCGGCAGGGCCGATAACCCATGCCGGACCCAAAGCTCGCGGTCGTGCTGTTGTCCAAGCCCTCGTCACCTTATAGTTGCCCGAATGGCTGACGAGGACAAAGACCTCGACCAGGCGCGGCAGGGTGACCGCGAAGCCTTTGGTCGTCTCGTCAAGCGCCATCAACGACGCGTGTACGCCGCAGCCCTCCATATCCTCGGCAACCACAGCGATGCCGACGACGCCACCCAGGAGGCGTTCGTGCGCGCGTACAAGGGGCTGTCCACGTTCGACGGCCGCGCCGACTTCTTCACGTGGCTCTATCGGATCACGGTCAACACCGCGCTCAACGCGCTGCGCTCCGACAAGCGCGGCGCGGCGCTCCACCAGAAGGGCAACACCGAGGCCGCGCACGTCGGGGGGCGCCCGGAGGCGCTGGGACAGGTCGCGCCGAGCCCTGCACAGCATGTGCAGCAGACCGGTGAGGTCGCTCGTGTGCTGTCCGCGGTCGCATCCCTGTCCGCGTCGCTGCGCGTGACGCTCGTCCTCGCGACCATCGAGGAGCTGCCTCACAAGCAGATCGCGGAGATCCTGGACATTCCCGAGGGCACGGTAGCCTGGCGCGTCAACGAAGCGCGCCGGCTCTTGAAGCAGAAGCTCGCAGGCGACGAACCCAGGCCGGCCGCCGCTGCGACCCCTGCGACGGTGAAGTGATATGGCCGACGATATCGACGAGCTGCTCCGGCGCGCGATGAAAACCCTGGACGAGCAGGTGCCGTCGGGTTATTTCGATGCCCTTCCGAGCCGAGCGCTCGCGCGTCTGGAGGACGTCAGCATGCAGACAACGGGGACCACGGGAAGTGATCGTGATCGCGATGCATCGACGGGAATTCCACCGATGACGAAGGATCGTGAAGAGGACAGCGGGCTGCACGACATCCGCAGCCTCGCGTCGTCGACGAAGGCACGCCTGTCCTCGCGCCGCTCCACGCAGAACCCGGTGATGAGCGAGGACGACATCCTCGCGTCGTCGTCGGCGGGCTGGAAAGCCGTCGCACTCCCCGAGCCGGCGAAGATGGTCTCGCTGCCGGAGCTCGCCGAGCTGCCGAGCGCGAAAGAGGTCAAGGAGCTGGCCGACAAGGCGACTCGCAAGTCGAAGGCCGAGGAGAAGGGGGACAGGCAGGCGGCGAAGGCCGCCGCCAGCGCCGCGCCCGCCGTCGCCACCGAGGCGGCCGGGTCGTCGATCCCGAGCATCGGGTCGCGCATCGCCGCCAAGCAGCAGGGCGGCGGCAAGGGCAAGGTCATCGCGGTCGTCGGTCTCGGCCTCGCGGCCGCCGCGGGCGTGACGTTCTTCGTGATGAACAACAAGAAGGACGGCGCCGAGGGCACCGCCGCCGACCGGCAGGTCGCCGCGGCCACCCCGCCGGCCGACTACCAGAGCACGGCGAAGATGCTGCCGCCGCCGCCGCCGCCCGCACCCGAGCCGGTCGCGGCCGCCGCTGGCAGCGCCGCCCCCGCCGAGCCGCCGCCGGCCCAGATCGCCGCCTCCGAGGAGCCGGCGAAGCCCGCCGCCCCCGCGAAGACGGAGAAGGCCGCGAAGCCCGCGCACAAGGTCGAGATCAAGGACGACTCGATGACCAAGCGCGCCGAGGCCGAGAAGGTGAAGGCGCCCGAGAAGAAGGAAGAGGTCAAGAAGAACGAGGGCGGCGAGGGCGAGCCGTCGTTCGATGCGCTCCTCAAGGAAGCCGGCGTCTCCGACATGAAGAAGGAGGCGAAGCCCAAGCTCGACAAGAAGTCGCTGTCGGGCGGCGATATCAAGACCGGCATGGGGTCGGTCGCGGGCAAGGCGCAGGCCTGCTACGCGGGCACCCAGGGCACCGCGCAGGTCAAGCTGACGGTCACCCCCGACGGCAAGGTCTCCAAGGTCACCGTCACCGGCGTGTTCGCCGGCACGCCCGTCGCCTCGTGCGTCGAGGCCGCGGTGAAGTCGGCCCAGTTCCCCGCGTGGGAAGGCGGCCCGCAGAGCTTCGGCTACAGCTACCTGCTCTCCGAGTAGCGCTCGTCCTACTCGGGCTTGTCGGGCGCGGCACCCTTTAGTAGGTTCCGCGTTCCGCCATGAGGAAGGTCTCGACCGGCAGGTTCTTCGAGGATTTCGGCATCGGGCAACACCTGGTGCACGCCATCCCGCGCACGCTCCACGGCGGCGACATCTCCACGTACATGGCGCTCACGGGTGAGCGCCCCGCGCTGGCCAGCTCCACGGAGCTCGCGCGGTCGCTGGGCTTCCAGCGCGAGGTGATGCCGGACCTGCTGGTGTTCCACATCGTGTTCGGCAAGTCCGTGCCCGACGTCTCGCACAACGCGACCGCGAACCTCGGCTACGCCGACGTACGCTTCCTGCGGCCGGTCTACCCGGGCGATACGCTCGTCGCCGAGAGCGAGGTCATCGGCCTGCGCGAGGTGTCGAGCGGCGAGGCCGGCGTGGTCTACGTGCGCACGCGCGGGACGAACCAGAAGGGGCAGGAGGTCCTGTCGTTCGTGCGCTGGGTGATGGTCCCCAAGCGCGACAAGGACGCCGCGAAGGGCGTCAACAGCGTCCCGCAGCTGCCGGCCACCGTCACCCCCGATCGGCTCCCCGTCCCCGAGGCGCTCAACCTCCAGCGCTTCCCGGACCTCGCGTGGGCGTTCGGCTCGACGGCGCGCTGGGACGACTACGAGGTCGGCGAGCGCCTGGACCATCCCGATGCGATGACCGTCGAGGAGGCGGATCACTCGCAGGCGACGCGCCTCTATCACAACAGTGCGCAGGTCCACTTCGACGCGCGCGGCATGGCCGAGACCAAGGCCGGCAAGCGCCTCGTGTACGGCGGTCACGTCATCTCCGTCGCGATGGCGCTCGCCCAGAACGGGCTCCAGACCCAGCTCCGCATCGCCGCGTGGAACGGTGGTGCGCACGTCGCGCCGACGTTCGCCGGCGACACGCTGCGCGCGTTCACGCAGGTCGTCGAGCGCGGGGAGGTGCCGACGCGCCGCGATGTCGGTGCGCTACGCCTCCGGCTGTCGGCCGTGAAGAACGTCTCGGCCTCCGAGCTCGCCGCCGTGCCGCCGCTGCTGTCGGGCACGAAGGATCCGCGGATCGTGCTCGAGCTCGACTACTGGGCGCTGTTCCCGCGCCGCTGAGACTCGCGCAGCGCGATCCACGCCGCGAGCAGAGCGACGAGGCCGAGCGCGCCGGCGAGCACCGCGCGCAGCGGGCGCGCCGAGCTCGCCGAGACGGTGAACGGCCCGACGCTGGCGAGCTGCGGGCGATGGCCTCCGACGACGACCTCGATCGCGGGCGCGGCGACCTCCGGTGCGGTGGCCGCGAACAGCGAGCGCGCGGTGCGCGTGATCGCGTCGCGATCGGTGGAGTCGTCGACGACGATCAGCGCCAGGCCCGTCGCGGGCGAGGCCGGCGCGAGCGCGAGTGGATCCATCGCCGGGCGGTGCAGCGTGACGCCCGCCGTGACGGTGCCGGGGAGCTGCGTCAGCTGCGCCGCGAGCCGGTCGGCGTCCTCGCGGTCGGCCGCGCGCCGCCGCTCGGTGGGGCCGTCGACGGCGGGCGCGCACGCGGCGAGCGCGAGCACGACCAGGGCGACGATGCGGAGCCGTGGACCCACGCCGCGACGGTAGCACGCACGCTCCGGGCGCTTCCCGGCGCGCTCGCGGCGGTGCGCGATCCCGACGGTGCAGGGCGCGGACTTGGACTCGCGGCGCGGACGTAGGATGCTGCGGTGACGTGAACGCCGTCGCGCACATGGCCGGGCTGATCGCGCCCGAGACGCTGCGGCGGCTCGCGGCGCTGCGCGCGAACCGGTTCGATGCGTGGGCCCGTCCGCGCGTCGCGGGCGGGCTCGACACCGAGCAGGCGAGGACGGTCGTCAGCGAGCGCTGGGTGACCGACCTGTGCGGCCTGCTGAACGCGATGACGCGCGGCGAGCTGGCTGCGCTCGCGCGTGCGCTGCGGATCGACGACGCTGGCAAGTCACCCGCGCTGCGGCTCGCGCTGTGGGACAAGGGCGCCGCGCTCGAGCGCGGCGGCGAGCACATCGAGGTGCCGCCCGGGCTCCAGCCGGCGCCGCGTCTCCTCGGCGGCCACCTCGTGATCTGCGCGCCGCCGCGCGGGCTCGCGCCGCCGTCCGAGCGCTGGCCGCGGCCGCTGCCGCTGCCTCGCCCGCCGGAGCCGCCGGCCGAGGAGCCGGACTCGCTCGACGATCTGCTCGCCGCGGCGGACCGCCTGGTCGGCGTGCGGCTCGGACCGCGCGGCCGGGACAAGGGCGCGTGGGGCTCGCGCGCCGCGCAGCTGCTCGGCCTCGTCGAGCAGGGGCGCGGCGAGCCGGACTGGCGCGGCGACGTGGAGGTCAAGACGGTGCCGGTCGCGCGCGAGGGGAGCGGGCTGTGGGGCGTGGTCGAGGATCCGGCGATCGCGATGGTCGGCGAGGGGACGCTCGCGAAGCTCCAGCGTACGCTGTGGCTCGCGCGTGCGACGATCGAGGACCCCGACGACGAGGCCACGATCGTGTGCTGGTACCTGCTCGACTACGACCCCGAGGTCGCACGCCTCGTGCGGCGCTACCTCCACGAGCGGCCCAAGGGACCCCGCGGAACGACGCAGCGCGGGCTCTACCTCTCGAAGCGGTTCTTCGCCGACTGCGGCCTGCTCGCCGCGCTGAACGGGGCCGCGTGATCGCAAGACCCGACGGGTCGGGTCGCGCAGCACCGCCG
>JAEUJX010000304.1 GCA_016794545.1 Myxococcales bacterium | reverse complement strand
GCAGTCGGCGTACACGCCGGGGAACTCGGCGGGCTCGTCGAGCGTGTCGATCAGCCACGTCGCGTCGAGCAGGCGCGCGTCGATCAGCCAGTGCTCCGGCAGCTGGCCGTCGGCCTCGCGGTAGCCGCGCTCGAAGCCGCTCATGAAGGTCGCGTCGTAGCGCGCGGCGTACCGGAACAGGCTGCCGATGTCGAACAGCGGAGAGCCCGTCGTCGTCGACTTCCAGTCGAGCACGCCCGAGATCCGCCAGCGGTCCGAGGTCGCGCGCTCGACGAGCACGTTGTGGCCGCCCAGGTCACCGTGGACGAGGCACACGGTGCCCCAGGCGAGCTCCGGCTCGGCGGCCTGGAGCGCCTTCAGGAGCGCGTCCGCGAGGGGCGCGCCGAGGCGCTGGCGCGCCCGGCCGTCGACGAGCTGGCGGTACGCGCGCTCGAGGATCGGCGCGAGCTCGTAGGGCTCGGTGGCGTCGGTGCGCGCGAGCCACGCGACGAGGCGACCGAGCGGCTCGGCCACCGACGTCAGCGCGGAGCGCTCCACCTTGCGGGCGTCGTCGAGCGTGATGCCGTCGATCCAGCGGTAGACGAGGACGCTGTGATCCGCGTCGGCCTGCACGACATCGGGGACGGGCAGGGTGCCGTGGAGCAGCGTGAGCGTGACGAGCTCGGCCTCGAAGGCGTCCCGGCCGCCGGCGTAGTGCTTGACGGCGAGCACGTCGCCCGCCTCGGTGGTGACCTTGTGGAGGGTGTTCGTGAGACCACCATCGACGCGGGAGACCTTCGCGATCGGCGCCTTGACGAGTCGCGCGAGCTCGTCGCGGCTGACCTCGATCAGCGGGAACACGCGACCGTCTGTCATCGCCGCTCACCAGCGTAGCAGCTATCGGGCGTAGTCGGAGGCGCGCGTCTCGCGGACGACGACGACGCGGACCTGCCCGGGGTACGTGGCCTCGGTCTCGATCGCGCGCGCGATCTCCTTGGACATCACCGTGGCGCGCGCGTCGTCGATCTGGTCGTTCATCACCATCACGCGGATCTCGCGGCCCGCCATCACGGCGTACGCGCGCTCGACGCCCTCGAACCGCTTGCAGATCGACTCGAGGTCATCGAGGCGCTTGATGTACGAGGCGAGCTGCTCGCGGCGCGCGCCGGGGCGAGCGGCCGACAGCGCGTTCGCGGCGGCGACGATGTGATCGAGCAGCGCCTGCGGCTGCGGACCGGGCCCCTCGTCGCCGTGGTGCGAGGCGATCGCCTGCGCCACCTTCGGCGACTCGCCGTGCTTGCGCACGAACGCGGCGCCGACCTCGGCGTGCGGGCCCTCCTGCTCGTGATCGAGCGCCTTGCCGATGTCGTGAAGCAGGCCGGCGCGGCGCGCGAGCTTGACGTTCGAGCCGAGCTCGGCGGCGATCAGGCCGGCGAGGTAGCCGACCTCGACGGAGTGGAGCAGCACGTTCTGCGCGTACGACTGGCGGAACTTGAGGCGGCCGAGCGCCTTCACGAGCTCCGGGTGAACGCGGTGCAGGCCGAGGTCGAACACCGCTTGCTCGCCGGCCTCCTTGCAGACCTTGTCGACTTCCTTCTCCGCCTTCCGGACGACCTCCTCGATCTTCGTCGGGTGGATCCGTCCGTCGGCGACGAGTGCGCTGATCGCCAGGCGCGCGACCTCGCGACGCACCGGGTTGAAGCACGAGATCGTGATCGACTCGGCCGTGTCGTCGATGATCACGTCGATGCCGGTCGCCGCCTCGATCGCGCGGATGTTGCGGCCCTCGCGCCCGATCAGGCGGCCCTTGAGATCATCGGACGGCAGGGGCACGACAGCGACGGTGCGCTCGTGGACGAACTCGCTCGCGAACCGCTGGATCGCGGTGGCCACGATCGTCTTCGCGCGCGCGGTCGCCTCCTTGTGCGCGTCGTCCTCGATGCGCTTGATCTCCTGAGCGGCGCTCGCGTACGCGGTCGCCTTCACCTCGTCCTCGAGCTTCTTCCGCGCCTGCTCCTCGGTGAGCGACGCGATCGCCTCGAGCTTCTTGCGCGCCTCGGCCTGCGCGGCCTCGGCCTTCTCCACGGCGGCGTCGGCCTGCTTGATCTTGCCGTCGACGCTCTTCTCCTTCTTCTCGAGCTCGGCGGCGCGGCGCTCGGCGTCGCGCTTCACCTTCTCGATCTCGCGCTCCTTCGCGGCGAGCCCTTCCTCGCGCTTCGCCAGCTCGGTGCGGCGGCCGCGCAGCTCGTCGTCGAGATCCGTCTTGTGCCGGCGCGCGGCCTCCTTGGCCTCGAGCTCGCCCTGCTTCTTGATCGCGTCGATCTCGGCCTTCGCCGCGGCGCGGATCTTCTCGGCCTCGTCCTCGGCGATCTTCGCCGCCGCCGAGCCATCGCCCTTCGCGCGGCCGAGCCGCGTGCCGACGATCATGCCCGCGATGAGCCCGAGGGCGACGCCGGCGAGGATGAAGATCGCGGTGTTGTCCATCGGGCGTTCAGCCGACCGCGTGGGTCGCTGCCTCCGTGACGATGTGGGTCATCGCGATGTCGTGCGGATCGCGCGGCACGCGCTCGACGAGCTGGCACTCGAAGGCGAGGCCGATCATCAGGATCGCCGACGTCGCGCGCGCGAGCGTGGCGTCGTAGTGGCCCATGCCCCAGCCGGTGCGGCCGCCCTGCGTGTCGAACGCGAGGCCGGGGATCACGAACGCCCGGATCCGGTCGACCTCGACGGCCGGCGCATCGGCACGCGGCTCGCGCAGACCGAGCGCGCCGGGCACGAGCTCGTCCGGCGTCACGGCGTGGAACGCGAGGATCCGCTC